>DATLFP010000123.1:0-15388 GCA_035540955.1 Acidimicrobiales bacterium | reverse complement strand
CCCGCCCTGGACGACGAGGACGCCGCCGAGCTCGTCGCGGATGATCTCGTCCTGCTCGGTCTGGATGGTGGCCACGATGTCGCCGAGCCGGCCCGTCCGGCCCCGCTCGAGCGCGGCCATGAGCGCGGACGTGCCGACCAGCCCACCGCCCTCGGTGCTGCCGTCGAAGATCTCGTCCTCGATGTCGAGGAGGCGCCGGCCCCGCGTGGCGAAGTGGCGCCGCCGGGCGAGGCCCATCGGATCGCGCCCGGTGGCCGAGCCGTTCTACCGGGCCACCGGCGCCCGCCAGTCGACCACCACCGGCTCCTGCTCACCGTCGGCCACCGCGACCCGGCCGATGTACCAGCGGTCCTCGGAGTCGCCCGGGTCGATGCGCCCGAACACGAGCGCCAGGTCGTCACCCAACTCGAGCTGGGCGAGCCGGGCCCGGATGGTGTCCTCGACGATCTCGCTCTCGTAGCGGGCCTGGTGGGTGCCCCCCGGCCCGGTCGTGCTCAGGCGCCGGAGGTCGAGCGCCTTCTGACGCGCGTCCTGGAGGTGCGCGTACGCCTCGTCGATGTAGGCCTGTTCAGCCTGGAGATCGGGGTGTCCGGCCAAGCCGCTCCTTGCGAAGCCCACCGCGTTCGGGGGGTCGTACATCGTACCCGCAAGCTCCCCACCGCGACGTTCTGCGTCGATCCACCCCCGGAGAACCAGGGGTGGATCGGCACCGGAGCGGGGTGGCGGTGGCGGGCGACTCGGCTCGGGGGTCCGGGGCCGTGCAACATGGCCGGGTGACCGAGCCGCCGTTCCTCGCCGCGTGCCACGGGCGGCCGGCGGCGCACACCCCGGTGTGGTTCATGCGCCAGGCGGGCCGGTCGCTCCCCGAGTACCGGGCCCTGCGCCAGCGGCACCCCCGCTTCGACGACGTGATCCACGAGCCCGAGCTCGCGGCCGAGGTCACCCTCCAGCCGGTCCGCCGCCTCGGCGTCGACGCCGCCATCCTCTTCAGCGACCTGCTCACGCCGGTGCAGGCGATCGTGCCCGGCATCGAGGTCACCCCCGGCGCCGGCCCCGTGGTGGCCGAGCCGTTCCGGACCCGCGCCGACCTCGACCGGCTCCGCCCGCTCGAGCCCGACGCCGACATCCCCTACGTCCTCGAGGCCGCCCGCCTCGTCGCCGCCGAGCTGCCGCCCGAGGTGCCGCTGATCGGCTTCGCCGGGGCGCCGTTCACCGTCGCCTCCTACCTCGTGGAGGGCGGCAAGTCGCGCGACTACCGGCGCACGAAGGCGATGATGCTGGGCGACACCGACGCCTGGACCGACCTGTCGTTCCGCCTCGCCGACATCACCATCGCCGCCCTCCGCGCCCAGGTGGCGGCCGGCGCCCAGGCCGTCCAGCTCTTCGACTCGTGGGTCGGCTCACTGTCGGCCGCCGACTACCGGCGCTACGTGCTGCCGGCGTCGGCCCGCATCTTCGACGGCCTCGCCGACCTGGGCGTGCCCCGCATCCACTTCGGCGTCGGCACCCAACACCTCGTCGCCCTGCTGCGGGAGGCGGGCGCCGACGTCGTCGGCCTCGACTGGCGCACGCCGATCGAGGAGGGCCGCGCCCTGCTCGGCGACGACGTGCCGGTCCAGGGGAACCTCGACCCCATCGCCCTCTTCGCGCCGCGCGACGTGCTCGAGGAGCGGGTGCGGGCGATCCTCACCGCCAACGCCGGTCGGCCCGGCCACGTGTTCAACCTCGGCTGGGGCGTGCTGCCCGAGACCGACCCCGACGCGCTCCGCCACGTCGTCGACCTCGTCCACCGCGACACCTCGACGGCATGACGGTCGGGGTGCTCGTCATGGCCTACGGGTCGCCGGCGGGACCGGAGGACGTCGAGGCGTACTACACCCACATCCGGCGGGGCCGGCCGCCCACCGACGAGCAGCTGGCCGACCTCCGGCGCCGCTACGAGGCCGTCGGCGGCATCTCGACGCTGCGGGCCCGCACCGACGCGCAGGCGGCGGCGCTGCAGCGAGCACTCGGCGACGGCTACCGCGTCGTGCTCGGCATGAAGCACGCGACGCCGTTCATCGAGGACGCGGTGGCGACCCTCGGCGACTGCGACCGCGCCGTGGGCCTCGTCCTCGCCCCCCACCACAGCGCCCTGTCGGTGGGCGAGTACCTCGACCGGGCGGCGTCGGCGGCGCCGGTGCCCTTCACCGGCATCGAGTCCTGGGCCACCCTGCCCGCCTACGTCGCCTTCCTCGCCGGCGCCGTCGGCGACGCGCTGGCGCCGATGCCGCCGGGCACCAAGGTGCTGTTCACCGCCCACTCGCTCCCCGCCCGCATCCTCGAGACGGGCGACCGCTACCCCGACGAGGTGCGGGCCACCGCCGACGCCGTCGCCGCTGCCGCCGGCCTCGACCGCTGGGCGGGCTACGCCACCGCCTGGCAGAGCGCGGGCCGCACGCCCGAGCCGTGGCTCGGCCCCGACGTGCTCGAGGTGATCGACGCCGCCGACACCGGACTGGTCGTGTGCCCGTGCGGGTTCGTGTCGGATCACCTCGAGGTGGCCTACGACCTCGACATCGAGGCGGCCGCGGCGGCGGCCGGCAAGGGCATCCCCTTCGCCCGCACGCGCGTCCTGAACGACGACGCCGCCACCTTCGCCGCCCTCGCCGAGCGGGTCCGGGAGGCGGCGTGCGGGTAGCCGTCGTCGGCGCCGGGATCGCCGGTCTCGCCGCCGCCCACGAGCTGCTGGTCCGGGGCGCGACCCCCATCGTGTTCGACGCCGACACCCGCGCCGGCGGCAAGCTCCGCACCGAGCCCTTCGGCGGCGTGGCCCTCGACACCGCCCCCGACTCGTTCCTGGCCCGCCGCCCCGAGGCGGTGCAGCTGTGCACCGAGCTGGGCCTGCGCGACCGGCTCGAGGCGCCGGCCGCCACCCACGCCTACGTCTACGCCCGGGGCCGCCTCCGCCGGCTCCCCGCCGGCCTCGTGCTCGGCGTGCCGACCGACCCGGTCGCCACCGCCCGGGCCGGGATCCTCTCGAGGTGGGGCGCGGCGAGGGCCGCGCTCGAGCCCTTCCTCCCCGGCGCGCCGCTGGGCGAGGACGAGGCGCTGGGCGCCGTGATCCGTCGCCGCTACGGCAACGAGGTCACCGAGCGCCTCGTCGACCCGCTCCTCGGGGGCATCAACGCCGGCGATGTCGACCGGCTCAGCATCGACACGGTGGCGCCGCAGATCGCGGCCGCCGCCCGCCGCCACCGCAGCCTCACCCGCGCCCTGCGGGCCGCGGCGCCGGCCGGGCCGCCGGTGACCGATCCCGTGTTCCTCACCCTCCCCGGCGGGCTCGAGGGCCTGGTCGACGCGCTCACGGCGTCGATCACCGAGCGGGGCGGCGAGATCCGCAGCGGCGACCCGGTCAGTGCGGTCACCGCGGACGCCGTCACGTCACGATCGGGCCGCCACGACGTCGACGGCGTGGTGCTCGCCACGCCGGCCCACGTCACCGCCCCCCTCCTCGACCCCCTGGCGCCCGGCGTGGCGAGCACCCTCGCCGCCATCCCCTACGCGTCGGTGGCCATGGCGCTCCTCGCCTACGACACCGACCGCGCCCTCGACGGGTCGGGCTACCTCGTGCCCCGGCGCGACGGCCTGCTGATGACCGCCGCCTCGTGGGCCTCGAGCAAGTGGCGCCACCTCGCCCAGCCGGGCCGGGCCCTGCTGCGGGTCTCCGCCGGCCGCCACGGCGACGAGCGGGCGATGCACCTCGACGACGACGACCTGGTCGCCCGGTTGCGGGCCGACCTCGCCGTCACCATGGACCTCCACGACGAGCCCGCCGAGGCCCGGGTGGTGCGGTGGCCGCAGGCGTTCCCGCAGTACGCCCCCGGCCACCGCGAGCGGATGGCGGCGGCCGTCACCGACCTCGCCGCCGCCGTTCCCGCCGTCGCCCTGGCCGGCGCCGCCCTCGACGGGGTCGGGATCCCGGCCTGCATCGGTTCGGGCCGGACGGCGGCGCGGTCGATCCTCGACGCGATCGGGTAACAAGGAGACGAATGCGACGCACCCTCACCGGGCTCATCGTCCTCGTGCTCGTCGGGAACATGGCCGCCGTCGCCACGAGCGCCTCGAACGCGCCGCCCGGGCCCCTGCAGGTCGCGTCCCTCCCGGCCGAGCCCCTCATCCCGTTCGTCGCCGACCACCTCGACCCCACCACGACCACCACGGCGGCGCCCACCACGACGACCGCCGCCCCCGAGCCGTCGCGGCCGGTCGATGTCCCGCCCGACGCGTACGCGTACGAACCGCACGTCGTCATCGGCTCGATCGAGATCCCCAAGCTCGGGCTCGCCGTCCCCCTCAACCAGGGCATCTCGCTGCGATCGATCGATCGGGGCCCGAGCCACTGGCCGGGCACCGCCGTCCCCGGACGGGTCGGCAACACCGTGATCGCCGGGCACCGGGTCACCCACAGCCGCCCCTTCCGCCACATCGACTCGCTGGTCCCCGGCGACGAGATCATCTTCGTGTCCGAGGGTGTGCGCAGCGTGTACCAGGTGACCGGTCACGAGGTGGTCACGCCCGACGCCACCTGGATCGTCAACCAGACGCCGGACGCGACGGCGACGCTCTTCGCCTGCCATCCGCCCGGTTCGGCGCGTTACCGCTACGTGGTGCGGGCGGCGCTGGTGTCGACCAGCCCGGCGTGAGCGCGAGCGCGGCGCGCATGGCCACGCCGAGCCCGAGCCCGAGCACCAACGCCACCGTCGCGCGGTGACCGCCGTCGGGTACGGCGCTCACCACCGAGCGGGCCGACAGGTCGTCGAGCTCGAGCACGCCGCCGGCGAGGGCGAGCACGCCGGCGCCGACCAGCGCGGCGACGGCTGACTCCAGGTCGCGGCCGCGACCGGCGAGGACGACGGCGGCCGCCGTCAAGCCGATGCCCACGATCGAGAGCGTCCACTCGGCCGACAGCACCTCCCAGCGCGACGCCAGCCACGTCGGTGTCCCGAAGACGATGCCGCCGAGCCGGACCACCTCGAGGACGGCGACGACGGCGAGGAGGGCCAAGGTGGCCCGCCGCCCGGTGAAGCGCAGCGAGGCGACAGCGCCGACGGCGGCAGCCGCCGCCAGCAGCAGCCACGGCGTGGCCGACACCGGCGGCCGCGTGAGCATCCGCCCCTCGATGCGCACCTGCTCGCCGTCGACCCGCAGCGGGACCGACCACGACGACTCGTCACGAGTGCCCATGGCCTGGCCGGGCGGGACGTGGAGGGCGTGGTCGTGCCAGCGGACCACGGGGCCCTCGCCGATCCGCTCCCACCGCGGCGGGGAGTGGAAGCTCGCCTCCGGCGGCGGCGCCTCGCCCTCCATCGACCGGTTGAGGTAGGTCGAGGGCGAGAGCACGTTCTCGAACACGCCACCCTCGTCGACGAGGAGGTACGGCTCGCCCTCGTACCCG
Source organism: Acidimicrobiales bacterium (assembly GCA_035540955.1). Taxonomy (GTDB): domain Bacteria; phylum Actinomycetota; class Acidimicrobiia; order Acidimicrobiales; family CADCSY01; genus DATLFP01. The sequence goes on along the minus strand of DATLFP010000123.1, from coordinate 9,951 downwards.
AGGACGACCACCTCGTGGTCACCGGCGTCGAGCTCGAGGCGGGTCCCCTCGTCGGCGAGGCGGACGGTGATCCCGGCGACGGCCGGCACGAGGCGGTCGACGACGGGACGGTGGTCGGCGCTGTCGCGCAGCACCTCCCCGCCGTGGGCGAGCAGCGCCGCCACGATCAGGGCGAGGACGGCCGTCACTCGGCGGCGGCCTCTCGCACCTGCCCGACGAGGTCGTCGCGGGCGCGGGCCACCCGCGAGCGGATGGTCCCGACCGGCACGTCGCACACCGCGGCGGCCTCGGCGTAGGAGAGACCCACCACCTGGGTGAGCACGAACGCGGCGCGACGGTCGGGATCGAGATCGGCCACGAGCCGGTCGAGGGCGTCGATCTCGGCGCCGTCGGCGAGACGGGTCGCCGGCGTCACCGCCGCGCTCGCCCGGCGCCGGTCCCGGCGGGCCCGGCGGACGGCGTCGGCGCAGGTGTTGCGGGCGATGGCGAGCAGCCACGTCCGGGCCGACGCGTCGCCGCGATAGCGGGGCAGCGCGGCGAAGGCGCGGGCGTAGGTGTCCTGGGCCAGGTCGTCGACCGACGAGGCGTCGCCCAGGCGCCGGCACAGGCGCCACACGTCGGCCTGGGTCCGGCGCACGAACACCGCCAGCGCCGCCCGGTCGCCACCGCGGGCGGCCCGGAGCACGTCGTCGAGGGAGGTCGGGAACTCCTGGGCCACGCCCGACGACTACCACGTCGTGCAGTGCGACGCCCATCGGACGATCCTCTCGGCGGCGCTCGACGGCGAGGCGTCGCCCATCGAGCGCCGTGCTGCCGACGCCCACGTGGCCGGCTGCCGTGACTGCGCCCGGTGGTTCGAAGCGGCGACCGCGGTCACCAGGGCCGCCCGGCTCGCGCCGGCCCGGCCGGTGCCCGACCTCGCCGCCAAGGTCCTCGCACTGGTGCCCTCGTGAGGCGGCTGCTCCTCGCCGTGGCGCTCGCGGTCGCGGGCCTGGTGATCACCGCGCCGGCGGCCTTCGCCCACGCCTCGCTCGAGTCGACGGAACCGGCCGCCGGGGCCATCCTCTCCTCGGCGCCGCGGGAGGTGGTCCTGCGCTTCACCGAGCCGGTCCGGGCCGACCGGGATGCGATCCGGCTCTTCGACGCCACCGGCGCACAGCTCGAGACCGGTGCCCTGACCCAGCCCGAGGGCCGCGTGGTGGTGGTCGCACTGCCCGGGCTCGACGAGGGCGGGTATGCCGTGGCCTGGAAGGTGATCAGCGCCGACGGCCACCCGATCGGCGGGGCGTTCACGTGGCGCGTCGGCGAGGGCTCGACGGCGGTCGACCCCGGCGTCGTCCGCCAGGTGCTCGACGATCAGACCGCGTCCCGCGCCGTCGGTGTCACCTTCGGCGTCGTGCGGTTCGCGGTGTTCGCCGGGCTGCTCGTCCTCGCCGGGGGCCTCTTCTTCACCGCGGTGCTCTGGCCGGCGGGCGGCGCGCGGCCAGCGGCCCGGCGGCTGCTGTGGGCGGCGTGGGCGGCGACGCTCGCCGGCACCCTGCTCGGCATCGGCCTGCAGGGCGCCGACGTGGGGGGTCTCGGCGTGCTCGACGCGCTCCGGCCGTCGGTGTTCACCGACGTCCTCGACACCACCGTCGGCAAGGTCTGGCTCCTGCGCGCGCTCCTCCTCGTTCCCGTCGCCGGGCTCCTCGCCAACGTGCGCCACGCCGGGCAGCGGTGGTGGCAGGCCGGCGCGGCCGTCCTCGGGATCGTGCTCGTCGCCACCCCCGCGTTCTCCGGCCACGCCGACTCCGGGCGGTGGATCGAGGTGGCCAAGGCCCTCGACGTCACCCACGTGGCCGCCGCCGCCGTGTGGCTCGGCGGGGTGGCGATGCTGCTGGTGGCCGGGCTCCGGTCCGGCGTCGACCCCGGGGACGCCCGGACGCTCGCCGAGCGGTTCTCGGCGGTGGCGCTCGGGGCGGTGATCGTGGTCGTCGCGACCGGCACCGGCCAGTCGATCCGCCAGATCACCACCCTCGATCAGCTCGAGACCGCGTACGGGCGCCTCCTGGCGGTGAAGGTCGTGCTCGTGCTCGGCCTCGTCGGCGTCGCCTCGCTCACGCGGTCGGCGCTGCGGGGCCGGCTCCCGCTCGACGACGGTGTCGACGCCGACACCGACACCGGCGGCGCCGGTGCGCCGCCGGTGGCGCAGATCGGCATCGTGCGGCGGCTGGTGGCCGCCGAGCTGGTGGTGGCGTTGGCGGTGGTCGGGGTGACGGCCCTCCTGGTCGACGCCGACCCCGGCTACGCCGTCACCCGCGCCGCCGGGCCCTTCGACGAGACCCGCGTGGTCGGCGACGTCCTCGTCAACGTCGTCGTGGTGCCGGGGGAGGTCGGCCCGACCGACGTGCACCTCTACGTCGACGACCCCGCCGGCGGGCTCGAGCCCCCGGTCGAGGCGTCGGCCACGTTCTCGTTGCCGGCCCGCGGCATCGCCGGCGTGCCGGTCCCGTTCGCCCGCGCCGGACCCGCCCACTGGTCGGCCAACGACGTCGACCTGCCGATCGCCGGCGAGTGGACCCTCGAGGTCCAGGTCCTGCTCACCGAGGTCGACCGCGTCACCGCAAGGTTCACCATCCCCATCGGAGGCTCGCAGTGAAGAAGGTCATCGCCCTCGTCGTGGCGCTCGTCGTGCTCGGCGCCGCGCCGGCGGTCGCCCACGTCACGGTCACCCCCGGTGAGGTCGCCGCCGGCTCCTACGTCAAGCTCACCTTTCGCGTGCCGAACGAGTCGCCGACCGAGCGCACGGTCGAGATCGAGGTGGTGTTCCCGGAGGCGGCGACGTTCCGGTCGGTGGCGGTGAAGCCCGCGCCCGGCTGGGACCACACCGTGACCCGCAACGGCGACGTCGTCACCGCCGTCAGCTGGGCGGGCGGCGAGATCGGCCCCGATGAGTTCATGGAGTTCGACCTCTCGGTCGGGCCGGTGCCCGAGGTCGACGTGCTCGAGCTCAAGACCCTGCAGACCTACAGCGACGGCGAGGTCGTGCGCTGGATCGACCCGGTGGTCGACGGCGAGGACGCGCCTTCGCACCCGGCACCGCGGCTCGTGGTCACCGCCGGTGGGGGCGAGGCCGGCGGCCACGGCATCGACGACGGCGCTGCCGCCGAGGGCGGGAGCGACGGCACCGAGACCGCCACGTTCCTCGCGCTGTTCCTCGCCGGCGCCGCGCTGATGACGGCCGTGGCGGCGCTGGTGATGGGGCGCCGCGCGCTCAGGCGGTAGACATCGGGCCATGAGGGGCCTGGTCGCGAGAGCCTTCGCGGCCGGCGTGCTCCTGACGCTGGCGCCGCCGCCGTTCGGGTGGTGGCCGCTGGCGATCGCCGGCGCCGCCGTGCTCGTCCTCGCCGTCGACGGCCAGCCGGTGCGAACCCGTGCCGTGCTGGCGGCGGCGACCGGCATCGGGTTCCTCGCGCCCGGGCTCTGGTGGATGCACGAGTTCACGCTCCCCGGCTACGTGCTCGCCGTCCTCTTCGAATCGGCCTTGCTCGGCGTCGGCATCGTCGCCGGTCGCGGGCCGGTGGCGCTCCCCGCGGCCATCGTGCTGGCCGAGGCCCTCCGGGCATCGTGGCCCTGGGGCGGGGTGCCGGTGCCCACGATCGCCCAGTCGCAGGTGGGCGGGCCGCTGGTGGAGGCGGCCCGGCTCGGCGGCGAGCTGCTCGTGTGCGCGCTGGTCGTCGTCGCCGGCGTCGCCGCCGCCGAGGCGTGGCGGCGGCGCTGGATGGCCGCCGCCGGCGTCGCCGCCGCCGTCGTGACCGTCACCGCGCTGGGCGCCGTCGCGCCCCGCGGGTCGGCCGTTGGGTCGCTCGCCGTCGACGCCGTGCAGGGCGGCGGCGACCGGGGCACGCGGGCGATCCGCACCGACGACGACGTGGTGTTCGAGCGGCACGTCCGCGCCAGCGACGGCATCGATCCGGCCGCCGACCTGGTCCTGTGGCCGGAGAACGTCGTGCACGTCAACGAGGACGTGGCGCTGACGCCCGAGGGACGGACCCTCTCGGCGCTCGCCGCCGACCACTCGGTGACACTGGTGGCCGGCGTGGTCATCGGTGGCCAGGCCGAGGGCGACCCCGGCGTGTTCGTCAACCTCGCCGTCGCCTGGGACCCCGACGGCGAGGTGCTCGGGCGCTACGAGAAGAACACCCGCGTCCCCTTCGGCGAGTTCATCCCTTTCCGCTCCCTCGTCGAGCGGCTCGGCGACGTGAGCGCCGTCCCCCGTGACGCCCGCGTCGGCCACGGGCCCGGCTTCTTCACGACCCCGGCCGGCGACCTCGGGGTGGTCATCTCCTGGGAGGTGTTCTTCGCCGACCGCGCCCGCGACGCCATCTCGAGCGGCGGCGAGGTCCTGCTCGTGCCGACCAACGCGGCGTCGTTCTCCACCGCCCAGATGCCGGCCCTCGAGCTGGGCGCGGCCCGGCTGCGCGCCATCGAGACCGGCCGGTGGGTCGTGCAGGCGGCGCCGACCGGGTTCACCGCGTTCATCACGCCCCGAGGGGCGGTCGTGCGGCAGAGCGACCTCGGCGCTCGCCAGGTGCTGCACGGCGTCATCGAGCGCCGGCGGGGGACGACGCTCTACACCCGCCTCGGTGACGGGCCCTTCGTGGTCGGCGCCGCCTTCGTGCTCGCCGCGTCGCTCGCCCGCGACCGGTCCCGGGCGAACGCCTCCAAGAAGTCCCGCTGAGGCCCGGCCTCGGGGCCCGCCATCGGCCGGGACGACGCCACCGCGCGCACCGCCTCCTCGAGCGACGCCCCGAGCCGGACGAGCAGCGCCGCCGCCAGGGTGCCGGCCCGGCCGATCCCGGCCCCGCAGTGGAGCAGCAGGACCTCGCCGGCGGTGACGCGGGTGACGAGGCCCTCGACGAAGGGCAGCGCCTGCTCGACCGTCGGCGCGTGGAGGTCGGGCACCGGGAACCACACGGCCCGGGCCGGCTCGTTCGCCGCCAGCCACTCCAGGTACTCGGGGTAGCGATCGGCCAGCTCGCGCCGCTGGTTCAGGCACACCGCCGTGGTGGCGCCCGTCTTGCGCAGGGCCTCCTCGACGTCGGGCCCGACGAAGTGCTTGCCGCACAGCCAGAGCCCGCCGCCGACGCGCGGCAGCGGGACCGGGTCGGCGCCGCCGTTGCGCGACCGCTCGCGCACCCAGTCCATCACGCCACCTCGAGCATGATCGTCACCGGCCCGTCGTTGACGAGCTCGACCTGCATGTCGGTGCGGAACCGGCCGGTCGCCACCGTCGCGCCGAGCTCGCGCAGCGCCGCCACCACCTCGTCGACCAGGGGCTCGGCCACCTCGGGACGGGCGGCGGCGATCCACGACGGGCGCCGGCCGCGGCTGGTGTCGCCGTAGAGGGTGAACTGCGAGACGACGAGCACGGCGCCGGTGGCGTCGGCCACCGAGCGGTTCATCACGCCGTCGTCGTCCTCGAAGACGCGGAGGTGCCACACCTTCTCGGCCAGCTTGCGGGCGAGGGCCGGGGTGTCGTCGTGGGTCACGCCGACGAACGCGCACAGGCCGGCGCCGATCGCCCCCACCGTGTCGTCGCCGACGCGCACGCGGGCGCCCGCCACCCTTTGCACCAGCGCCCGCATCGCACCAAAACGTAGAGTGCCCCGATGCGCGTAGCGCAGGTGTGGCGCTACCCCGTCAAGTCGATGCAGGGGGAACGGCTCGACGCCCTGACCGTGGGCGCCGAGTCGATCCCCGGCGATCGTGGGTGGGCGGTGAGGGACAGCACGAACGGGGTGGTGCTGACCGCCCGCACCGCTCGGCCCCTGCTGCACGCCACCGCTCGCCTCACCGACGACGGCCACGGCGTGCTCGTCTCCCTGCCCGACGGGCGCCGGTTCCGCGACGGCGACCCCGAGACCGACCTGGCCCTGTCGGCCTACGTGGGCCGGCCCGTCCACCTGGCCCGCGCCGAGGACGGCGAGGTCGGGACCGCCGAGGCGCCGATCGACTTCGCCGACGACGGCTCGGCGGTGATGCGGTGGCGCTCGCAGCCGGGCACCTTCAACGACGGCCACCCCGTCCACCTGCTCACCGACGCCAGCCTGCGGGGTGCCGCCGCCCTCCACCCCGCCGGCGCCTGGGAGGTGCGCCGGTTCCGCCCCAATGTGCTCATCGAAGCGCCGGGCGACGACTTCCCCGAGGACGAGTGGGGAACGGTTCGCGTCGATGCGGTCGAGCTCGAGGTGTACAAGCAGGCCACGAGGTGCGCCATGACCGCCCGCGCCCAGCCCGGTCTCGACGACGATCTGGACGTGCCCCGCACCCTCGCGCGGAACCGGAGCGCCACGATCGGCGTCTATGCCCGCGTGCGAACCCCGGGGACGATCTCCGCCGGCGCCCGCGTCGAAGCCACGTGATCACCCTGTCGAGCGGCGCCGCGACGGTGACCGTGGACCCGGCGGCGGGCGGCCGGATCGCGTCCATCGTCGTGGACGGCCTCGAGCTGCTGGTCACCGCCGCTGACGGCGCCACCGACTGGGGCTGCTTCGTGATGGCGCCCTTCGCCGGGAGGATCCGCGGCGGCCGGTTCGCGTTCAAGGGCGAGGAGCACCAGCTCCCGCGCAACCTGCCGCCCCACGCCATCCACGGCACGGTGTTCGACCGCCTCTGGACCGTCGCGGAGCACACCGCGGACCGGGCGCTCCTCACCTGCGACCTCGGCCCCGACTGGCCGTTTGCCGGGCGGGTCGCCCACGAGCTGATCCTCGACGACGGCGCGCTCGACCTCCGGCTGGAGGTGGCGGCCGACGACGAGCCGTTCCCGGCGGCCGCCGGGTGGCACCCGTGGTGGCGCCGCCGCCTGCGCCGCGGGGCCGCCGTCGAGGTCGACGTCGAGGCCGAGTCGATGTGGGTGCGGGGCCCCGACGGCATCCCCACCGGCGAGCTCGTCTCGCCGCCCCCGCCCGGCCCGAAGGACGACTGCCTGACCGACCTCCGCCGGGCGCCGGTGCTGCGGTGGGGCGGGGCGCTCGAGCTCACCATCACGTCCAGCTGCGACGATCTCGTGCTCTACGACCTGCCCACCCATGCCGTGTGCGTCGAGCCCCAGACGGGCCCGCCCGACGCACTCCGGCTCACCCCGATCCTCGTGGAGCCCGGCTGGCCGCTCGTGGCCGAGGCCACCTTCGGCTGGACGCTGCTCGCCTGACCAGCGGTTTCGCGGCCGTCCCGGGCGGCCTTGACCGTTCGGTCAACAGAACTGCGAGACTTCTCCGCCTATGTCGGGCCCGCCCCTCCGCATCGCGTACCTCGTCTATCGGGGCAAGCCCCACGTGGGCGGCCAGGGCGTCTACACCCGCCACCTCACGAGGGCCCTGGTCGAGCTCGGCCACCACGTCGAGGTGTTCGCCGGCCCGCCGTATCCGGTCCTCGACGAGCGGGTCCCGCTGCACAAGCTGGAGAACCTCGACCTCTACCGCGAACCGGACCCGTTCCGGGTGCCGAAGCTGCGGGAGTTCAAGGACCGCTACGACTGGCTCGAGTTCGCGCTCATGTGCACCGCCGCCTTCCCCGAGCCCTACACCTTCAGCCTGCGGGCGGCCCGGGCGCTGAAGGACCGCCTCGACGACTTCGACCTCGTGCACGACAACCAGTGCCTGGGCTCGGGCCTCCTGAAGATCATGGACATGGGCCTGCCGGTGCTGGGCACCATCCACCACCCCATCACCGTCGACCGCCGCATCGAGATCGAGAACGCGCCGAACTGGCGGCGGCGCATGACGTTCCGGCGCTGGTACGCCTTCACCAAGATGCAGTCGCGCGTCGCGCAGCGGCTCGAGCGGATCATCACCGTGTCGGAGTCGAGCCACGGCGACATCGTGAAGGACCACGGCGTCGACCCGACCAAGCTGCACGTCGTCAACGTCGGCGTCGACCCCAAGCAGTTCCGGCCGCTTCCCGACGTTGCCCGGGTGCCGGGTCGCCTGATGTGCACGTCGTCCTCCGACGTGCCGATGAAGGGCGTGATCTACCTCATGGAGGCGGTGGCCAAGATCCGCACCGAGCGGCCCGACGTGCACGTCACCGTCATCGGCAAGCCCAACCCCGACGGGCCCGTGATGCAGACGATCCGCCGCCTCGACCTGGAGCGGGTCATCGAGTTCGTGTACGGCGTCTCCGACGAGCGCATCGTCGAGCTCTACGCCGAGGCCGAGCTCGCGGTCGTGCCGTCCCTGTACGAGGGCTTCTCGCTGCCCGCCGTCGAGGCCATGGCCGCCGGCGTGCCGCTGGTGGCGACGACCGGAGGCGCCGTCGGCGAGGTGGTGGGCCGCGACGGCACCACCGCCGCGCTCGTGCCGCCGGGCGACGCCGGGGCGCTGGCGACCACGATCCTCGAGCTGATGGGCGACCCCGACCGCCGGGCCGCCATCGGTGCCGCCGGCCGGGCGCGGGTGCTGTCGAGCTACTCGTGGGAGGCGACGGCGGCCAACACCGTCGAGCAGTACCGGGCGCTCCTCGCCGAGACCCGTGTGCCGAGGGCGGCCCGTGCTGACGTGTAGGTACGGCTGGCTCAGGCTGCAGCCCGGCGACCGCGTCCTCGACCTCGGGTGCGGTGCCGGCCGCCACGCGTTCGAGGCGGCCAAGCAGGGCGCGCAGGTCGTGGCCTGCGATCTCGACCTGGCCGAGCTGAAGGACGTCCGGGCGCTGCTCGGCGCCATGACCGAGAGCGGCGAGATCGCCGAGCCGGCCGGCGGGTGGGCGGTCAACGGGAACGCGCTGTCGCTGCCGTTCCCCGACGGCGCGTTCGACCGGATCATCGCGTCGGAGGTCATGGAGCACATCCCCGACGACGCCGGTGCCGCCGCCGAGCTGGCCCGCGTGCTGCGCCCGGGGGGCACCATCGCCGTGACGGTGCCGTCGTGGCTGCCCGAGCAGATCTGCTGGGCGCTCACCGAGGAGTACCACGCCCCCCATGTCCCGGGTGGCCACGTCCGCATCTACTCCGAGTCGACCCTGCGCCGCCGGCTGCGCGACGCCGGGCTCAAGCCGGGCGCCGCCCACCACGCGCACGCGCTGCACTCGCCGTACTGGTGGCTCAAGTGCGCGGTGGGCACCACCAACGACGAGCACCCGCTCGTCCAGGCGTACCTCAAGCTGCTCATCTGGGACATCGCCGAGGCGCCGCTCGTGACGCGGCTCGCCGACCGGGTGCTCAACCCGGTGCTGGGAAAGTCCCTCGTCGTCTACGCCGAGAAGGAGTTCTGACGTGCTGAGCCGAGGCGAGCTCGACGCCACCGTCTCCTCGATCGCCGACGTGCAGCTGCCGTCGGGGATGATCCCGTGGTTCCCCGGTGGCCACGCCGACCCCTGGAACCACGTGGAAGCGGCGATGGCGCTCGCCATCGGCGGGCGCCGGGCCGAGGCCGAGGCCGCCTACCGGTGGCTGCGCGACATCCAGCGCCCCGACGGGGCCTGGCACCAGTACTACCTCGCCGACCGCGTCGAGGAGCACAAGCTCGACACCAACGTGTGCGCCTACATCGCCGCCGGCATCTGGCACCACTGGCTGCTGTTCGAGGACCGCCGGTTCCTCCGCGAGATGTGGCCGGTCGTCGAGGGCGCCATCGACTTCGTGCTGACGCTGCAGAAGCCGCGCGGTGAGGTCATCTGGGCCCGGCACGCCGACGGCACGCCGTGGTCGTACGCGCTGCTGACCGGCTCGTCCTCCATCGCCCACTCCATGCGGTGCGCCATCGCCATCGCCGCCGAGCTCGGTCACGAGCGCCCCGACTGGGAGCTGGCGGCCGCCCGTCTCGCGTGGGTGATCCAGAACGAGCCCGATGCCTTCGAGCCCAAGGACCGCTGGGCGATGGACTGGTACTACCCGGTCCTCACCGGCATGGTCGAGGGCCGCGCCGGCCGCGACCGCCTCGCCGCCGGGTGGGACACCTTCATCGTCGAGGG
>DATLFP010000122.1:0-25149 GCA_035540955.1 Acidimicrobiales bacterium | reverse complement strand
GTTACGGCGGCCGTTCTCGAGACCGGAGATGTACGTGCGGTCGAGATCGCAGCGAGCTGCCAGCTCGACCTGCGTTGGGCCGAGTTCGATTCGTCGTTCGGCGACACGTTCGCCGAACGACTCCAGCAGCAGTTCGCCGTGTCGGCACAGCAGGCCTTCCTACGGAACCTCCGGGTCGAAGTTGTCGTCGTTGCAGTTGCAGTTGGTTTGGTCATGCCGACGACAGTCCCGAGGCGCAGGGCGTCGCGCCTGCGCGGACTCGGACTTCTTCTCAGAGCTCTCTCCCAGAGCCTCCGAGCCCGAGACGCCCGCCCGGTGGCAGCCTCCGGTCGGCCGGTCAGGGGCTGTGCGGCGCTGCACTCGATGAGTAACATCGGGTGGATGGACGAAGAGCAACGTCGCAACTCGGTTGCGCCCCCGTGCGCTCCCCTGCGCCGGGGCCCCGAACGCGCAGATGCCTCGGGGCCGAAGCCGCCGAGGCATCTCAGGCTCGTAGAGCCCGTGGCTGCCGAGCTTTCGCTACTCGATGCGCAGACCCGAGATCGCTCGCGAGATCACCAGCTGTTGGATCTGCTCGGTGCCCTCGAAGATGTCGTAGATCTTGGCGTCGCGGTGCATGCGCTCGACCGGGTACTCGCGGGTGTAGCCGTAGCCGCCGTGGATCTGGATGGCCCGCTCGGTCACCCACACCGCCACCCGCCCGGCCTTGAGCTTTGACTGGCTGCCCTCGGCGTTGGTGTAGCCGCCGTTGCGGGCGAGCCACGCCGCCCGCCACACGAGCAGCCGGGCGGCGTCGATCTCGGTGATCATGTCGGCGAGCATGAACGCGATCGCCTGGTTCTGGATGATCGGCTTGCCGAAGGCGACGCGCTCCTTCGCGTAGGCGAGCGCCTCTTCGTACGCGGCCCGCGCGATGCCCACGGCCATGGCCGCCACAGACGGGCGGGTGGCCTCGAAGGTGGCCATCGCCGGCTGCTTCTCGCCGGTCTTCATGCCCTCGCGCGCCTTCGCGAGCTTCGCGTCGAGCTTCTCCTTGCCCCCGAGCAGGAGCGACCCCGGCACCCGGCAGTCGTCGAGCACGACCTCGGCGGTGTGCGAGGCCCGAATGCCGTGCTTCTTGTACTTCTGCCCCTGGCTGATCCCGGGCGTGCCCTTGGGCACGATGAAGCTCGCCTGGCCCCGGGAGCCGAGGGCGGCGTCGACGGTGGCGGTGACGACGTGGGTGTCGGCGATGCCGCCGTTGGTGGCCCACGCCTTCGTGCCGTTCAGCACCCACTCGTCCTTCGCCTCGTCGTAGACCGCCTTGGTCTTCAGCGACGACACGTCGGAGCCGGCGTCGGGCTCGCTCACGCAGTAGGCGCCGATCATCACGTCGTCGGGCCCGGAGCCGAAGCACTGCGGCACCCACTCGACGACCTGCTCGGGCGTGCCGTTGCCGGCGATGCCGGCGGCGGCCAGACCCGACCCGAAGATCGACAGGCCGATGCCGGCGTCACCCCAGAACAGCTCCTCGAGGGTGACCGGCAGCGTGAGCCCGGTGTTGTCGCCCATCGACGCCTGGGCGAAGAAGTCGAAGGAGTAGAGCCCGATCTTCGCCGCCTCCTGCACGATCGGCCACGGGAACTCCTCCCGCTCGTCCCACTCGTGGGCCGCCGGTCGCACCACCGTGGCGGCGAAGTCGTGGACCCAGTCCTTGATCTGCTGCTGGTCCTCGCTGAGCGTGAGGGAGAACTCCGTCATGTGCACGAAGTTACCGGCGAGTAACGCGTCATCACCAGCCCGGGCCGGCGTCCCCTTCGGGCAGAACGCCCCATTCCGCCCGTCGTTGCGGAACTGAAACCTGGGAATCGGGAGGAGGGCGTCGGGCGGACAACGAACGGTAGGGCGACGGGCACTGACCGTGTGCCGAGGCCGGTCCAGGAGGCAGACAGCCATGACGATGCTCAGCGACGACGTGTTGGTCGACCGGGTGGTCGCCGGCTTCGAGGGCGACTTCGAAGAGCTCTACCGGCGGCACGCATCGGCCGCCTGGCGGGTGGCCCAGGCCGTGACCGGCAACGCCCACGACGCCGCCGACGCCGTCGCCGAGGCCTTCGCCCGGGTGTTCCAGGCGGTCAAGAACGGCCGCCTCACCGACAGCAGCGCCTTCCGCGCCTACCTCCTCACCGCCACCCGCAACGCCTCGCTCGACTCCCTCCGCCGGTCGGGCAAGGCCCGACCCACGGCCGCTGACGACCTCGAGGGCGTCGACCTCGACGCCGTCGGCCCCGCCGAGGCGCTGGACGGCGCCGGCGACGCGGCGATGATCGCCGAGGCGTTCCGCAACCTCCCCGAGCGCTGGCGCTCGGTCCTGTGGCTCACCGAGGTCGAGGGCATCGCCACCAAGGACGTCGCCGACCAGCTCGGCATCTCCGCCAACGGCGTCGCCCAGCTGGCCGTGCGGGCCCGCGCCGGTCTGCGCGAGCGCTTCCTGCAGGCCCACCTCAAGGGCACCACCGCCCCCGACTGCCGGTTCACCGTCGACCGCCTCGGCGCCTACGTGGGCGGCGGCCTCGCCCCCCGCGACCTCGCCAAGGTCGACCAGCACCTCGCCGGCTGCGAGCCGTGCCGGGCCAAGAAGGAGGAGCTGGAGGAGCTCGGCTCCTCGCTCCGCCGCATCATCCTCCCGCTCCCCCTCGCCCTCGCCGGCGTGGCCGGCGCCCGGGTCCAGACCGCCCTCACCGCCTCGGTCACCCCCATCACCTCGGCGCCCAGCACCGCCAGCCGGCTGATGGCGGCGGCCAACAACCCCACCCCGCGCCTCCAGAAGCTCCTGGCCGGCTCGGCGGCGGGCGTGCTGAGCATCGGGATGCTCGCCGCGCTCCTGTCCGGCGGTGATCGCCCGAGCTTCGCCAAGCTGTCGGCCCCCGCCGGCGCCCAGGTCATGGAGACGGAGTACGCCCTCGACCTGCCGACCGCCACCGATCTCTCCTTCGATCGGGTCGGCGCGGTGCGCTACGGCTCCCGGTCGTCGTCCGGCCCCGCCGTCGCCAGTGCACCGGACGCCGTCGAGTTCCCCGCCGGGCCCGCCAACGACGGCGGCGCGCCGGCGTCGGCCCCGCCCGCCGGTGGCCCGGCGACCGTCCCCGCCGAGGGCGCCCCGCCCGCCGAGGACGGCGAGCCGGCTGCGCCCGAGCTCCCGCTCCCGGAGGAGCCCATCCTCGAGGTCAACGTCGGCGGCAGCTACAGCGGCGAGGACGCCGGCATCACCCTCACCGTCGGCCAGGAGCCGGCGGCCGGCGTCGAGGCCGGCGACACGGTCATCGGAGTGGGCGGCGCCGACCCCGAGACCCCGGATTCCGACGGCGTGACGCTCAATGTCGGCGTCATCGGTGCCGATCCAATCAGCCTGACGCTGCCGTAGGCGGCGCAGGGACCCTCCTGGGTCGATCCGCCCCCCGGTGGATCGGAAACGAGCCGGCGCCGCTCCTCCTGGTCGGAGCGGCGCCGGTGACGTTTTCGGGTTCCCGGCGACGAGCGCCCGGGAACCGGCTCGGAGCACGGCCGCGGGCGCCGGTACCGTTCAGCCCTCATGAGCCCGGTCCCCGACAAGCCGACGCTCGACGGACTCGAGCGGAAGTGGGCGGCACGTTGGAGTGCCGACGGCACCTTCACCTTCGATCGCACGAAGCGCCGCGCCGAGATCTTCTCGATCGACACGCCGCCCCCGACGGTGAGCGGCAGCCTCCACATGGGTTCGGTCTTCGGCTACGCCCAGACCGACGCCATCGCCCGCTACCGCCGGATGCGGGGCGACGAGGTCTTCTATCCGATGGGCTGGGACGACAACGGCCTGCCGACCGAGCGCCGCGTCCAGAACTTCTACGGCGTCCGCTGCGATCCGACGATCCCCTACGACCCGGACGCCCCGATCCCCGACGCGCCCGGGGACGGCCAGACGCCGGTCAGCCGCCAGGCGTTCATCGAGCTGTGCCACAAGCTCACGGCCGAGGACGAGCAGGCCTTCGAGCACCTCTGGCGGACGCTCGGCCTCTCCGTCGACTGGAGCCTCACGTACGCGACGATCGACGACCGGTCGCGACGGGTCGCCCAGCGCGCCTTCCTCCGCAACCTGGCCCGTGGTGAGGCGTACGCCACCGACGCGCCGACGCTGTGGGACATCGACTTCCAGTCGGCGGTCGCCCAGGCCGAGCTCGAGGACCGCGAGCAGCAGAGCGCCTACCACCGCGTCGCGTTTCGGGGATCCGCAGGACCGGTGTTCATCGAGACGACCCGTCCCGAGCTGATCCCCTCCTGCGTCGCTCTCGTCGCCAACCCCGACGACGACCGCTACCGGCCGCTCGTGGGCGGCTCCGTTCGCACGCCGCTGTTCGACGTCGAGGTGCCGGTGCACGCCCACCCCCTCGCCGACCCCGAGAAGGGCTCGGGCATCGCGATGATCTGCACGTTCGGCGACACCACCGACGTCACGTGGTGGCGCGAGCTCGACCTGCCCGTGCGGACGGTCATCCAGCGCGACGGGCGGTTCCAGGCGACGCGGCCCGAATGGCTGGCGACGGGACCGTGGGAGGAGCTCGCCGGCAAGACGGCCAAGCAGGCGAAGCGCCGGATCGTCGAGCTGCTCACCGAGTCCGGCGACCTCGAGGGCGAGCCCCGCCCCATCACCCACCCGGTCAAGTTCTTCGAGAAGGGCGACCGCCCCCTCGAGATCGTCACCTCCCGCCAGTGGTACATCCGCAATGGCGGGCGCGACGACGCGCTCCGCGCCGCCCTGCTCGCCCGCGGCGAGGAGCTGCGCTGGCACCCGCCGTTCATGAAGGTCCGCTACGACCACTGGGTCAACGGCCTGAACGGCGACTGGCTGATCAGCCGTCAGCGGTTCTTCGGCGTGCCGATCCCGGTCTGGTACCCGGTCCGCGACGACGGCACCGTCGACCACGACGAGCCCATCGTGCCGAGCGAGATCGACCTTCCGGTCGACCCCTCGTCGGACCCGGCGCCCGGCTACGACGAGTCGCAGCGCGGCAAGCCCGACGGGTTCATCGGCGACCCCGACGTGATGGACACCTGGGCCACGTCGTCGCTCTCGCCCCAGATCGCCTGTGGCTGGATCGACGACGACGACCTCTTCGAGCGGACCTTTCCGATGGACCTGCGCCCGCAGGGCCCCGAGATCATCCGCACCTGGCTGTTCTCCAGCGTCGTGCGGGCAAACTTCGAGCACGGCTCGCTCCCCTGGCGCGACACGACGATCAACGGGTGGGTGCTCGACCCCGACCGCAAGAAGATGTCGAAGTCGATCGGCAACGTCATCACGCCGATGCCGCTGCTCGAGGAGTTCGGTGCCGACGCCATCCGGTACTGGGCGTGCCGCGGCGCGCCGGGCACCGACACCGCGGCCGACAAGAACGTGATGAAGGTGGGCCGCCGCCTCGCCATCAAGGTCCTCAACGTCAGCAAGTTCGTCCTCGGGCTCGGGGCCGGCGCCGGCGGTGAGGTCACCGAAGCGCTCGACCGATCGATGCTGGCCCAGCTGGATGCTGCCGTCGCGTCGGCCACGAGCGCGCTCGACGCCTACGACTACACGCGGGCGCTCGACGCCATCGAGACGTTCTTCTGGCACTTCTGCGACGACTACGTCGAGCTGGTCAAGGGCCGCGCCTACAACGAGGGAGCGGGCGCCGACTCCGCCAAGGCCGCGTTGGCCCTCGCCCTCTCAACGCTGCAGCGAGCGCTCGCCCCGTTCCTCGCGTACGCCACCGAGGAGGCGTGGTCGTGGTGGAAGGACGGATCCGTCCACCGCCAGCCGTGGCCCTCGCCGACGGGCATCGACGGCGACCC
The DNA here is from genome assembly GCA_035540955.1 of Acidimicrobiales bacterium. GTDB lineage: Bacteria > Actinomycetota > Acidimicrobiia > Acidimicrobiales > CADCSY01 > DATLFP01. The sequence continues at coordinate 19,308 of DATLFP010000122.1, read as the reverse complement.
CCTCGTGCTGGACGCCGCCGCCGACGCGCTGGCCCAGGTCCGCAAGGCAAAGACCGAGGCCAAGGTGTCGCTGCGGGCACCCGTCGACGAGGCGCGGGTCACCGACACCGCCGAGCGGATCGCCGCGCTCCGCCACGCCGAGTCCGACCTCCGCGATGCCGGGGCCATCGCCTTGCTCACCCTCGCAGACGGCGAGCCCGGGGTCGAGGTCGCCCTCGCCCCCGCCGCCCCCTAGCCCTCCAGCTCCGCCTCCGCGTCGGGTTGGCCGTAGGGCGAGGCACCGCCCTCGTTGCGGACCCAGACGGTCTGCTGCGGGAACGGGATCTCGATGCCCTCGGCGTCGAACGCCTCCTTGATGCGCTGGCGCAGGGCCCGCATCACCATCCACTGGTCGGCGGGCAGCGTCTTGACCACGAGCCGGATCACGATGCCGCTCGCCCCGAGCGACTCGACGCCCCAGACCGACGGCTCCTCGAGGATCGAGCGGCCGAGGTCGTCGTCGTGCTGCCACATGTCGTCGGCCACCCGCTTGATGATCTCCTGGGCGAGCGCCAGGTTCGTGGCGTACGCGACCTCCACGTCGAGCAGGGCGCGCGACCACTCCTGCGACTTGTTGCCGACCCGCAGGACCTGGCCGTTGGGGACGTGCCAGAGCGTCCCGTCGACGCCCCGGAGGCGGGTCGTGCGCAGCGTCACGGCCTCGACGGTGCCGGTCGCCTCGCCGAGGTCGATGATGTCGCCCACGCCGAACTGGTCCTCGAGCAGCATGAACATGCCGCTGAGGAAGTCCTTGACCAGGCTCTGGGCGCCGAAGCCGAGGGCGACACCGGCGATCCCGGCGCCGGCGATGAGCGGCCCGAGGTTGATGCCGAGCTCGCCCAGGATCGTCGTGGCGGCGATGACCACCACGGCCACACGCACCGAGCTGCGCATGACGAGGCCGATCGTCTCCGTGCGCTGGTGGACGCGGGCGATCGTGAGCGGTGACGAGCCGGTGGCGGCCTGCTCGACGCTGCGCACGAACCGGCGGATGGCGCGGCTCAGGACCCTGATCGTGACGAGGGCCACGAGCACGATCAGGGCGATCTTGAGCGGCTTGGCCACGAACCAGTCGGTGGCCTTGGCCAGCAGCTCGTTGTCGGTCCACCGGTAGACGGCGACGCACGCCGCGCTGCCGTCCTCGCCGCAGGCCTGGATCTCCTCGGCGGTCAGCGCCGCCAGCAGCACCGGCGTCATCCGGTGCGAGCCGCCTCGATGAGCGCCTCGAGCGTGGAGGTCTCGATCTCGCCGGAGATGCGGGCGACGACCTCGCCATCGCCGTTCACGGCGACGAAGAAGGGGAAGCCCCCGATGGCCCACGCGGTGGCGGCGGCGTTGTCGTCGCTGTCGACCAACGTCGCGATCTCCCAGCCCTCCCGCTCGAGCCACGCCGACGGCGGGAAGTTGCCCTGCGCGCGGTTGACGCTCGTCGACACCGCGAAGAGGTCGACGCCGTCGGGCGGACCGTTGGCGGCCAGCCACGCCGCCACCCGGGGCACCTCGGCCTGGCAGTGCGAGCACCAGTGGGCGAGGAACATCACCACCGCGGGCCGGCTGCCCGGGATCGTGATGGCGCCGCCGTCGAAGCGCTCGCCGGTGAGTGTCGGCACCTCCGCACCGCGGGCCGGGTCGGTGCTCGGATCGGTGAACGGCGGGAGGGTGTCGGCCCCGCTCACGGTGACGGCTCGGGTCTCACCGCCGGCGGCGCCACCGTCGTCATCGTCGCCGCCGCCGCGGCTGAGCACCACGGCGACCACGCCGAGGACCACGACCGCGACGACCACGTAGACCGTGAGGTTCGGTCCTCGGTCGACCGCCCTACCGCGACGGTTCGGGCGCTTCCTGGCCATGGTCCTCCTTGATGGCGAGCACGAGCAGGGTGGCGAGCAGCGCGAACGCCGTCAACGCCATGGTCGGGATGGTGAGGTAGCCGAACCGCTCGACCCAGCGGATCGAGCACGGGTTGGAGATCTCGCACGAGGTCGAGCTCTCGAGCGACGGGAACCGCTCGATCAGCACGTGCCAGGTCGACAGGGCCGCGCCGATGAGCACGAGGGGCAGGGCGTAGACGCGCACCGCCACGTCCCGGCGGAGAGCGGCGACCCCCAGGACCACCGACAGGGGGTACATGGCGATGCGCTGGTACCAGCAGAGGCGGCACGGCGGGAAGCCGGCGCTCTCGGAGAGCCACAGGCTCCCGAGGGTCGACACGAGCGCCACGAGGAAGGCGAGCTGGAGTGCCTGGTGGCCGACGGCGACCCGCACGCGGCGCAACGTCGGTCGGGAGCCGATGGCGATCACGGCCACCGCGAGGATCGTGAGCTGCGACGCGATGGCCAGCAGGGCGAGGAACAGCGTCCCGGTGTCGGTGTCCATCGGCGGGGCCAGCCTAGGAGGGGCCCGCCGGGGCGCGGTCTATGCCGCCGACAGCTCCGGGAACAGCCCGTCGATGCCGGTGACCGCCAGCAGCCGTCGCAGCGCGGGCCGGACGCCGGCGAGCTGCACCGTGCCGTTGGCGGCCAGGCAGCGGGCCCGGGCGCCGATGAGCACACCGAGGCCGGTCGAGTCGATGAACTCGAGCCCGGCGCAGTCGAAGGTCAGGCGCGTCCGGCCCTCGCTGATGAGGCGGACGACGTGGTCACGCAGGTCGGGAGCGGTGGCGGTGTCGAGCTCGCCCTTGAGGGTGAGCCTGGCCGAGTCGCTGGTCACGTCGGTGTGCAGGTCGAAGAGGGTCATCCCACCGGGCCTTTCCCTCGCCGTGGCAGTGCGGCGAGTCCCTGGGGGAGTTACCCCCCGCTCGGCCCGCCCGAACCGCCGGTGATGGCCTGGGACTACCGTGGTCGCCATGGCCGAGCACGATCTCGTCGTCCGCGGCGGCACCGTCATCGACGGCACCGGCACCGAGCGCCGCACCGCCGATGTGGCGATCTCGCAAGGTGTGGTGACCGACGTCGGAAGGGTCGACGGCCGTGGGGCGCGCGAGCTCGACGCCGATGGCCTGCTCGTCACGCCGGGCATCGTCGACATCCACTGCCACTACGACGGCCAGGCGACGTGGGACAGCCGCCTGCAGCCCTCGTCGTGGCACGGCGTCACGACCGTGGTGATGAGCAACTGCGGCGTCGGCTTCGCGCCGGTCCGCTCCGGTGACGAGGACCGGCTGATCGAGCTGATGGAAGGCGTGGAGGACATCCCCGGCGCCGCCCTGCACGAGGGGCTCTCGTGGGAGTGGCGGTCCTTCGGCGAGTACCTCGACGCCGTCGACGCCCTGCCCCACGACGTCGACGTGGCGGCCCAGCTGCCGCACGGCGCGCTCCGGCTGCACGTCATGGGCGAGCGGGGCGCCGCCCGTGAGCCGGCCACGCCCGACGACATCGCCCGCATGGCCGAGCTCGCCGCCGAGGCGATGGAGGCGGGCGCGCTCGGGTTCACGACGTCGCGCACGATGAACCACCGCTCCTCGAAGGGCGAGCTCACCCCGTCGCTCACGGCTGAGGCCGACGAGCTGGTCGGCATCGCGATGGCGATGGGGCAGGTCGGCAAGGGCGTGTTGCAGGTCGTCTCCGACTTCCGCGACGTCGACTTCGAGTTCGGCATCTTCAAGCGCATGACCGAGGAGTCGGGCCGGCCGATCTCGATGTCGCTCGCCCAGGCACCGGTCGCCCCCGATCACTTCCGCGGCATCCTCGACCGGATCTCCGCGGCCCAGGCCGAAGGTCTGCAGATGCGAGCCCAGGTGGCGGCGCGCGGCATCGGCGTGCTGCTCGGGCTGCAGTGCACGCTGAACCCGTTCATGGTCAACCCCGTCTACAAGGAGATCGCCGACCTGCCGCTCGACGAGCGGGTCCGGACCATGCGTGACCCCGCGTTCCGCGAGCGCCTCCTCGCGGCGGAGACCGACGAGAAGCTCCAGGACCGGCTCGGCGGCACGATGATCAAGCGCTACCGGCTGATGTTCGAGCTCGCCGACCCGCCCGACTACGAGCCCCCGATCTCGGAGACCATCGAGGCCCGCGCCGCCCGCGCCGGCGTCGACGCCAACGCGTTCATCTACGACCTGCTGCTCCAGGACGACGGCAAGACGATGGTGTACGTCCCCTTCGCCAACTACGTCGACGGCTCGCTGTCGGCGGTCGGCGAGATGCTGGCGCACCCGTACACCGTCCCCGGCCTGTCCGACGGCGGCGCCCACGTGGGCACCATCTGCGACGGATCGTTCCCGACCACCCTGCTGCGCATGTGGGGGCGGGACCGCGCCGAGGGGCGGCTGCCGCTCGAACACCTCGTCCAGCGCCACTGCCAGGGGACGGCGGCGACCGTCGGACTGCTCGACCGGGGCGTGCTCGCGCCCGGCTACCGCGCCGACCTGAACCTGATCGACTTCGAGCGGCTCCAGGAGCGTCGCCCGGAGATGCACTACGACCTGCCCGCCGGCGGCAAACGGCTGCTGCAACGGGCCGACGGCTACGTCGCCACCGTCGTGCGGGGCGAGGTCACCTACGAGGCGGGCGAGCCCACCGACGCCCTCCCCGGCCGCCTCGTCCGCGGCGCCACCCCCGCACCCACGTAACGAAGGTTGTCGCGCTCGCCCGGCCCTGCCGGGCGAGCGCGACAAGGTTCTGGGGTGTTCGGGGGTGTCCACGGGTGTTCGGGGTCAGTTGCGGCGGACCTCGCGGAACGGGACGTCGGCGTCGGCGCTCGGCTCCTTCGGGAGGCCCAGCACCCGCTCGCCGATGATGTTGTGCTGCACCTCGTCGGTGCCGCCGGCGATGGAGACGGCGGGGACCGACACGAGGATCTCGTGCACGACGTCGCCGGCGAGCATCGCATCGGCGCCGTGCAGCGTGGTGTGGGCGAGGGCCGAGAGCCGCGCCACCTCCGACGCCGCCAGCTTGGCCAGCGAACCTTCGGGACCGGGCGGCTTGCCCTGACGCCGCGCCGCCTGCGCGCGCGCCGCGTTCCACCGCATCGTGCGCTCCCGCACGACGACCTGGGCGATCCGCTGCCGGGCGACGGGATCATGGCTGTGCGCCGCGGCGACGAGGTCGGCCCGGCCCGCCCGCTGCGGGTACCAGACGTAGGTCTGCGCGTACGCCTCCGCCTCGGCGCGCGCCTCGGCCGCGCACCGACCGGCCGCCGCTTCGGGCACGAACGCGAGGCGCGCTGCCGCCATCGTCCGCTCGAACATGAGCGTCGTGAGCGCCACCGCCCAGCCCCCGCCGACCTCGCCGACGACGTTGGCGTGCGGCACCCGGGCGTCCGACAGGAACACCTCGTTGAACGAGGAGTAGTCGTTCATCTGGCGGAGCGGGCGCACCTCGACGCCGGGCTGGCGCATGGGCAGCGCGAACCAGGTGATGCCGCGGTGCTTGGGCACGTCCCAGTCGGTCCGGGCCAGGAGCATGCCGTAGTCGGCCTTGACCGCCCCCGTGTTCCACACCTTCTGGCCGCTCACCACCCACTCGTCGCCGTCACGATCGGCCCGGGTGGTCAGCCCGGCGAGGTCGGAACCGCTCCCCGGCTCGCTGAACAGCTGGCACCAGGTGTGCTCGCCGGTGATCGCCGGCCGCAGGAGCCGGCCGCGGACGTCGTCGGAGCCGTGCTCGAGGATCGTCGGTGCCGCCAGCGACATCGCCGACCCGCCGGCGGTTCCGACGGCGCCGGACCGGGCGAACTCCTCGCGCACGACCGCGGCGTCGGCTTCGGCGAGGCCCCGGCCGAACCACTCGACAGGCCACGTGGGGCATCCCCACCCGGAGTCGGCGAGGAGCTCCCGCCACTCGCGCAGCGGCCGGTCGGGCTCCCAGGTGGCGGCGAGCCAGGCAGCGACGTCCTCACGAGTAGGCAGCGAAGATCTCCTCGATCGCCTTGAGCTGCCCGCCCGACGTGGACGACGGCACGACGATGGGGGTCGACACGCCGGCGTCGAACCACGCCTCGATCCCGTCACGCACCTGCGCCGCCGAGCCCGAGAGCGTGCAGTCGTCGAGCCAGGCGTCGGTCATGCACCGGCTCACGGCCTCGCGGTCGCCGGCGGCGAGGGCCTTCTCGATGCCCTCCATCTCCTCGACGTAGCCGGCTTCCTTCCAGTAGTTCCGGTAGTTGGGCAGGGCGACGTAGCCGGTGAGCGTCTTGCGGTTCACGGCGCGGGCGGCGTCACGGTCGTCGTCGATGACGGTGGGGATCATGTTGCCGACGTAGAAGCCGCCCTCGATCCGGTCGGCCGGCACCACCTGCAGCGAGCTCCGCATGTGGCTGCGGGCGGCGTTGGCCCACACCGCGCCGTCGGCGATCTCCACCGCCAGCTGCAGCATCTTCGTGCGCAGCGTGGCCAGGACGATCGGCGGGCAGGCGTTGTCACCGATGACCTTGCGGATGGTCTCGACGTAGGCCCGGGTGTCGGCCAGCGGCTTGCCGGGGGTGACGCCGAGGCGCTGGTGCACCGGGCCGTGGCTCACGCCGAGGCCGAGGTGGAAGCGGCCGCCGGTGACCTCGGCGAGATACGACGCCGTCTGTGCGACGTCGGCGGCCGGCCGGAGGTAGATCGGCTGGATCGACGAGCCGAACGGGATGTGCTCGGTGACGTGGCCGATCGACAGGCACAGGGAGATGACGTCGCCGAAGCTCGGCCCGAAGATCCCGGCGAAGCCTCGCTCCTCCATCTCCCGCGCCAGCTCGAGGGTCTTCACCCGCCGCCCCGGCATGGCGACGAGCGAGAGCGCGGGCATCCGGTCCGTTCCAGCCATGCCCGGACCCTACGCCGCGGCCCGGTCCCGGTTCCCGGCCGCGCGCCGTTCAGGAGGAGCCGGATCAGGAGGGCGGCGCGGCGAGGCGGCGTTGCAGGGCCGCGAGGCGACGGTCCCAGGTGCCGCCCACCTCGGCCATCCATGCGGCGGCGTCGGTGAGCGGTTCGGGCTGGAACGTGAAGCGCGTCTCGCGCCCGGCCCGGGCCGAGGTGACGAGGCCGGCGCGGCCGAGCACGTCGAGGTGCTTCGAGACCGCTTGGCGGCTGACGGGCAGCCGGCCGGCGAGCTCGGTGGGCGTCTGCGGGCCGCCCTCGGCGAGGTTGCGGAGGACCTGGCGCCGCGTCGGGTCGGCGAGCGCGTCGAAGACGCCGTCGACGTCAGGCATGGAGGAGGGTCGTGCGCGGCGCCGAGGCCAGCTGCGTCTCGGTGACCGTGAGCACGGTGTGCTCGCCGTCGAGAGGTTCGAGGACGAAGTCGATCCTGCTGCCCTCCACCGGCGGCGGCGTCCACACCCGGAACGAGAGCGCCTCGCCCGGCGCGAACCGCTCGACGGTCCCCCGCCGGTCGTCGACCCGCACCCGCCCGCCGGGCCGGGGCTCGATCTCGACCTCCGCGTCGAACCAGCCCGACGGGTCCTCGATCAGCGCCTGCCAGACCCGGTCGGCCGGGGCGTCGAGCACGACCGACCGCTCCACATGTGCAACCATTGAGTTGCGAGTATAGCATGCAACCATCCAGTTGCGAATGAGGCAATCGCGAGCGAAAGAGGTGCGTGCCATGAGCTATCTCGTCCCCACGGTGCTCGAGCAGACCGAGCGAGGTGAGCGGGCCTTCGACCTCTACTCCCGCCTCCTCAAGGACCGGGTGGTGATCCTCGGCACCCAGGTCGACGACCAGAGCGCCAACCTGCTCGTGGCTCAGCTGCTGCACCTCGCGGCGGTCGACCCCGAGAAGGACATCGCCTTCTACATCAACTCCCCCGGCGGGTCGGTCACCGCCATGTTCGCCATCTACGACACGATGCAGCACATCGCCCCCGACATCTCCACGGTGTGCATGGGGATCGCGGCGTCGGCCGCGTCGGTGCTGCTGGCGGCGGGCGCCGAGGGCAAGCGCTACGCCCTGCCGAACAGCCGCATCCTCATCCATCAGCCGCACGGCGGGGCGCAGGGCCAGCAGATCGACATCGAGATCCAGGCGCAGGAGATGCGCTACCAGCGCCAGCGGATGGAGGAGATCCTCGCTCACCACACCGGTCAGCCGGTCGACAAGATCAACCGCGACATCGACCGCGACTACATCATGAGCGCCGAGGAGGGCGTCTCGTACGGGATGGTCGACGCCGTGCTCGAGCGGGCGGCGCTGGTGCCGCTGCCGACCCAGCAGGAGGCCACGACATGAGCGGAGCGACGTCGGCGGTGATCGGCGAGTTCGGCGGCAGCCGCGTGGCGATGGCGGCGGAGATCATCCGGCTCCGGGAGCGGCTCGACGAGGTCCGCTTCGACCTGAGCCGCGCCGCCATCGCCGGCGTGAGCGGGCTGCTCGTCGACCCCTTGCCGCCGCCCGACCGCACGCCCCGACCGATCGGCTACCGCCTCCAGCCCTGAGCGCTCACCGACTCGGTCTCGCCCGATATTCGCTTGCGGGCCTCTCGGTCAGCGAGTCGAATGCCCGGACCCGACCGACGAGCAGTGAGAGGAGGTGGCACGTGACCGGAGCTCCCACGGACCGCATCGCGTCGCGCCTCCAGGTGGTAGGGGCCTAGCTCTCCCACGACCGCCGGGTGCGACGCAGTCCCGTTCGCATCCGAACCGGAGGTCCATCGTGTGAGCAATCGCCCGCGCCACCGCGCGCGCCAGCACGACCGTCGTGGCTCCTTCCGCTGCGGTCACTGCGGTCTCGACGTCCCACTCGACGCACCAGGGACCGCGCACCGAAACCACTGCCCGAGCTGCCTGTGGAGCAGGCATCTGGACGACGACACACCCGGAGACCGGGACGCCGACTGCGGGTCGTCGATGGAGCCGATCGCCATCACCGTCCGCGGTGACGGTGAGTGGGTCCTGATCCACCGCTGTCTCGGCTGTGACGAGGTGCACCTGAACCGGACGGCCGGCGACGACCACCCGCTCCTGCTCCTGCGGCTCGCCGTCCGACCGCTCGGCCAACCGCCGTTCCCACTCGAGGTGATCACCAAGATCTGACGCGGCCCGCGAACCCCAGGTCCGGGTGGTCACCTCGAGCGGCGCGCACAACGACTACGGCGTGACGATGATCTTGCAGTGCTCCTCGGGGTTGCCGAGGGCTTCGAAGGCCCACGGGGTCTTCTCCAGCGGCACCTGCGCGGTGACCATGGGCGCGACGTCGATCTCCCCCTCGGCGATCGACCGCAGCGAGCCGGCGAACTCCATCGGGTCGTAGCCGAGCGCGAACTGGATGTTCAGCTCCTTCGAGATGCCGAAGAACGGGTTGATCGTGTCGTTCTCCATGCAGACGCCGACGACCACGACCCGGGCGCCGGCGGGCGCCGAGCGCATGATGTCGTTGATGATCCCGGGCACGCCGATGGCCTCGAACACCACGGGCGTCCGGCCCTTGCCGGCCCGGCCCCACGCCGCCCACGCCGTCTCCTCGCGCGGGTCGACCGCCTCGTCGGCCCCCATGGTGACCGCCAGTGCCCGTCGCGCCGGCGAGAAGTCGGCGGCGACGATCGGCCCGATCCCCTTCACCTTCAGCGCCGCGATGCACGCCAGCCCCACCGGTCCGCAGCCGAGCACGATCGCTCCCTCACCCTGCTGGAGCCGGCCCTTGTTGACGCCGTGCAGCCCGACGGCCATCGGTTCGGTGAGCGCCGCGTGCTCGGCCGGCAGGCCGTTGGGCACCTCGAGCAGCAGCGGGGCGGTGAGCAGCATGCGCTCGCCGTAACCCGCCTTCGTCGTGTTGCTGTAGACGATCGGCTCCACGCCGCCCATGCCCATCAGGACCGGGATGGCGGTGACCAGGGCACCGGGCTTGATGTCGGACTCGGTGTCGGGCCCGAGCTCGAGCAGCTCGGCGGCGAACTCGTGCCCCATGTAGACGTCCTGGTCGAGGTCGAGCTCGGGACGGGCGCCGGCATCGGCCATCATCCCGCCCGCCATCTCCCGACCGAGGGCCAGCATCGACGCCCCGTGCTTGGCGAAGTGCAGGTCGGACCCACAGATGCCGCACGCCTTCACCTGCACGAGCGCCTGGCCCAGCCCCGGAACCGGCTCGTCGACATCCTCGCGGACGAGGATCTCGCCCTTGTTGAGCACCGCGGCGCGCATCAGGCCTTGCCCTCCTTCTCGCCGTCCTGCTCGGCGACGTGGGTCTGGATGGCGTTCATGATCGCCTGGCCGGCGCGGCCGAAGATCTCTCCCCGCTTGGCGGTCGCCCACTCGTGGGAGTCGATCGGCGACTGGAGGCGACCCTTGAAGTGCGGGATGACGTGGCGGGCGAACAGGCGGTAGGAGTTCATCGTCGCCTGCGGCGACGCCCAGTCGTGGCCGAGGAGGAGGAAGGTGCCGAACCCGCCGGACTGCTCGAGCAGGCCCTCGATGTACTCGATGGCGTCATCGGGCGTGCCGACGACGACGCCACCCCGCGAGGTGTAGCCCTCGACGAACTCCCGGGGGGTCTTGGGCTTGTCGTCGACCTCGTTGGCGAGCGGGACGAAGCCGGCGCCGCCGCCGAAGTAGCTGGCGAACTCCTCGAGGCCGTACGTGCAGTCCTCGATGGCCTGGTCGCGCGTCTCGGCGAGGTGCATGTTGCCGAGCACCCGCCAGCTGCGGCGGTCGGGCTCCTTGGCGCCGGTCTTGGCGGCCTGCTCGGTGACGACGCCCCACGCCTGCCCGATGGCGGCGAAGCCCTCGGCCATCGACATCGAGAGCGAGAGCAGCGACACGTCGTGCTTGCCGGCGAGGCGGGGCCCGCTGGGCGAGACCATGGCGGCGACCGCCACCTCGGGGTGCGGGTACGTGTAGGGCCGCAGCTGCAGGCGGGCTTCCCGCATCGTGAACCAGTCGGTCTCGCGCGTCACCGGCTCCTCGGAGCGGAACAGCGCGAGGATGGCGTCGAGCGACTCCTCCATCATCCGCCGCTGCTCCACCGGGTCGATGCCCATGATGTAGGCGTCGGTGGGCAGCGCCCCCGGTCCGGTGCCGAAGATGACCCGGCCCCTCGTCAGGTGGTCGAGCAGGCAGATGCGGTCGGCCACCAGCCACGGGTGGTGGTACGGGAGCGACGTCACGCCGGTGCCGAGCCGGATGTGCTTGGTGCGCTCGGCGGCCACGGCGATGAAGATCTCGGGCGAGCCGATCAGCTCGTAGCCCCCCGAGTGGTGCTCGCCGAACCACGCCTCGTCGAAGCCGAGGCGATCGAGCTCGACGACCCGTTCGAGGTCGTACTCGAGGGCGAGGGTCGGGTCCTGGCCGACGGGGTGGAACGGCGCGTAGAACACGCCGAAGTTCAGGGGCCACGGTGCGGGCATGCTGACGTCCTCAGTTCGAAAAACCTGACACGCGCATCATATGTTGGAGGCCATCATGCATGCCTGGTTCGACACCGCCGGCCTCGGCCTCTTCATCCACTGGGACCACGCCAGCCAGCAGGGGCTCGAGATCTCCTGGCCCCTGACGGGGGGTGGCGGGGTGCTCATCCACGCCCAGGACGTGACCCCTGAGCAATACCACTCCTCGGCCGCCACCTTCGACCCCACGGCGTGGGACCCGGCGGGTCTCGCCCGCCTGGCTCGGGAGTCCGGTGTGCAGTACGCGGTGCTCACCACCAAGCACCACAGCGGCTTCGCCCTGTTCCACACGAAGCTGTCGGACTGGTCGATCGAGCACACGCCCTACGGGCGCGACATCGTCCGGGAGTTCGCCGACGCCATGCGGGCCGAGGGCATCCGGGTCGGCTTCTACTTCTCGCTGTCGGACTGGCACCACCCCGACTACCCGGCCTTCACCCTCGAACACCGCCCCTACCGCTTCGGCCGCACGCCCCCGATGCCCGACGAGGAGAGCTGGGCCCGCTTCGTCGACGTGATGCACGGTCAGATCCGCGAGCTGCTCACCGGCTACGGCACGGTCGACGTCATCTGGTTCGACGGCGGCTGGGAGCGGCGACCCGAGGCGTGGAAGGCGAAGGAGCTGGAGGCGATGATCCGCGAGCTCCAGCCCGGGATCATCATCAACGACCGCCTGCCCACCGTCGGCGACTACGAGACCCCCGAGCAGTTCGTCCCGCCCACGCCCCCGGCGCGCAAGTGGGAGACGTGCATGACGATGAACGAGAGCTGGAGCTGGAACCCGGCCGACCACGACTACAAGTCACCGCGCTCGCTGATCCACACGCTGTGCGAGGTGGTGGGCCGGGGCGGCAACCTCCTGCTCAACGTGAGCCCGCGGGGCGACGGCTCGCTGCCGCCGGAGCAGGTCGAGCGCCTCGAGCACCTCGGCTCGTGGGTGCGGCGACACCGCGACGCGGTGCTCGGCGTGGAGGCCGGGCTCGAGGCGTGGCAGCACTACGGGCCCTCGACGCGCAACGGCAGCCGCGTGTTCGTCCACCTGCTGGCGCGCCCCTACGACACCGTGACGGTCCGGGGGTTGAAGGTGCGCCGGGTGGAGCGGGTCGTCGAGCTCGCGAGCGGCACCGAGCTCGCGTTCACCACCCGCACCGGCATCCTCGACGGGTGGGGGGATGACCCCGACGGCGAGGTGACCATCACCGTCCCCGCCGACCTCGTCGACGACGACGTCACCGTCCTCGCCATCGACATTGTTTGATTGCCTTCGCTCCGGAGCGCCGGAGCTCGCTGCGCTCGCAGGTGGCTCACCGCTCCGGCGGGCCTGCCGCTGCGCGCCACCGCGGCGCCGGTTCCGGCCTTCGGCGCCCGCCGGCTTGCTCCTTCGCTCCGAAGCGTGGGAAGGGTCAGGCGAGGAGTGACAGGACCTCGTCGGCGGTCATCGAGCCCGGGGGTCGGCGCTCGCGAGCGGCCTGGTTGGCGAGGCGCTGGAGGAGGGCATTGGCCGGCGTCGGCACGCCGTGGAGGCGGCCGAGGAGCACGATCTCGCCGTTGAGGTGGTCGGTTTCGACCGCCCCGGTGCCCCGGGCCAGGCTCTGCCACGACGAGCCCCCACCCCGCTCGCCGCCGCCCAGCACGGGCCGCACCGTCAGCAGGTCGCCCCGCCGCTCGCGGTCCTCCTCCTCCGACGCGACGTCGATGCCCGCCGCCGCCAGCGCCGCCACCCCCTCGTCCTGCAGGCGGGCGACGATGGGGCGGGTCCCGCCCGGCCGACACACGGCCTGCACCGCGTTGCCGAGGTTCATCAGGAGCTTGCGGTACTTCCAGCGCATGATGTCGGGGCGCACGATCGACTCGAACGTCGACGCTCGGAACGCGGCGGACACCGCTTCGGCGACGTCGTCGGTGCCGTGCGGGTACCGACCGATGTCGAGCAGCCCGCTGATCGGCGCCGACTGCGCCTGCACGACGCCGGGTTCGATGAACGTGGTCGGGAACATCACGCACACGGCGTAGACCTGCTCGAACCGCCGGAGGGCCTCCCGCTCGTTGGCGACGCCGTTCTGCACGCACACGATCGGCGTGCCGGGCGGGAGGTCGGCCACGGCGGCGACGGTGTCCTGACCCTTCATCGCGAGCAGCACCACGTCGTCGTCGCCGACGCCGGCCTCGTCGGGGTCGCCGGCCACCGGGACCGGCAGCACGACGTCCTCGTCCGGCGTCTGCAGCCGCAGACCGTGCGCCCGCCAGGCGTCGAGGTGGGTGCCGCGGGCGATGGCCACCACGTCGTGGCCGGACTGGAACAGGCGGGCGGCGATCACCCCGCCGATGCCGCCGGCGCCGTGGACGACGATCCTCATGCCGGGGCGGGCGCCGGCGCCGGGAAGCGGATGTAGCGCTCGATGAGCAACCGGCCGAGCGCGGCGTCCGACGCCGGCCGCTCGATCCCCATGTCGGCCACGAGGGTGTCGACGATCTGGTCGAGCGTGAGGTCGTCGGTGTGATCGCGCCAGCGGGCGCGGTCGGCCTCGTCGGCGAAGCAGTACGCCTTCCACGACGCCGAGTACCGCAGGTCGTCGGTCGCGAAGGTGGCGAGGACGTCGCCGTCGCGGCCTACGAGGCTCCACCGGCCGCCGCCGTCGTGGCGCAGCCGCTGCCCGGACCGGACATGGCGAAGGGCCGACTCGTCGCCCTCGACGCGATCGACGCCGTGGAAGACGGCATCGGTGTCGAGCACGGCCGCGGTGTTGTGCTTCGGCTCGTACGTTGCCGCCGGCCCCGCGGCCCCCTCCGGGTAGTACGCGAGCGCGCCGCCGTTACTGCGGGGGACCCCCCCTGCACCCCCGGGCGCTCCCCCGAAGTAAGCGATGCCGGTGGCGATGGGCATCCGCCACCGGTCGAACAGCCCCGAGTGGTGCATCACCACGAGGAGCCACTGGGGGACGAGCTTGCGGTTGGCGCCGCGGAACTCGGGCACGTCGGTGTGCACCGCCAGCTCCTGGCCGGGCAGGAGGATGTTGGCGTAGACGATCGACGGCTCGATCACCGGCCGTCCGTGCAGCCGGCGGGCGGCGTCGACGAGCGCCTCGCTGTGCAGCAGCACGTCGACCCCGTCGGCGAAGCGCTCCTCGCCGTCGCGCCCACCGTCGGGCGACAGGTAGGCATACGTCTCGCGGAAGTAGTTGGTGCGGGCGCCGAGCAGACCCGGGTCCTCGCGCCGGCCGAAGCGGCCGCCGCTACGGACGAAGTTCTCGCGGGCGTCGTAGCGCTGGGGCAGGTCGGGGGCGAACTGCGTGTCGAACCCCTCGTTGCTGTACTGGCCGTAGGACCCGAAGTCGTGCCAGAGGCGCACGACGGCCTCGGCCTCGGCGTCGCTGAGCAGCGGGTCGACCACGATCGGCACCGGCACGTGCGGAGTCACCTGCGAGAGACTACGGACCATGCCCGTCCAGCACCTCCCGCCCACGGCCGAACCCGACGAGGTGGCCAAGGTCCTCGCCGACGACGGCGTCTGCATCGTCGACGACCTGGCGCCGGCCGGGCTGCTCGATCGCCTGCACGACGAGATGCGTCCGCACATCGAGGCGACGGCGACAGGCCCCGACGACTTCTCGGGCCACGCCACCACCCGCACCGGCGCACTGGTGGCGCGCTCGCCGGCGGCGCGGGAGCTGATCATGCACCCCCTCGCCCTCGGCGCCGCCCAGGCCGTGCTCAGCCACGCCAAGGTCATCCAGCTCCACGTCACCCAGGTCATCGGGATCGGCCCCGGCCAGCCGGCGCAGTACGTGCACCGGGACCAGTGGGCCTACGACCACTACCCGTTCCCGAAGGGCTACGAGGTGCAGGTCAACACCATCTGGGCGCTCACCGACTTCACGGAGGAGAACGGCGCCACTCGCGTCATCCCCGGCAGCAACCACCTCGACGACGGTCTGCACTTCCCCGACATCGAGGCGTCGACCGAGCCCGCCGAGATGGCCCGAGGCTCGGTCGTGATCTACACGGGATCGCTCTACCACGGCGGCGGCGCCAACCGGTCCGACGCCGTCCGCTACGGCATCAACATCGACTACAACCTCTCGTGGCTGCGACAGGAGGAGAACCAGTACCTCGCCACCCCGCTCGAGCTCGCCCGCGACCTGCCGGAGGACCTCCTGCGGCTCATGGGCTACCAACGGGGCGCGTACGCGCTGGGCTACGTCGGCGACCTGCAGGACCCGATGGAGGTGGTGCGGCCCGACCTCGCGGTCCGGGGCTTCACGAGCTGATGAACCTCGACCTCCGGGCGCCGGAGGGCAGTCGAGCGGAGCCTGCGGAGCGAGACGATGAACGCTGACCCCCGGGCGTTGCACGACGCCGAGAACGTCGACTTCAGCGCGTACCTCCACACCCTCACCGAGGACGAGTGGGACAAGCCGTCGCTGTGCGCCGGCTGGCTCGTCCGCGACGTCGTCGGCCACATCCTCGACGGCAACGAGCTGCGGCTGTGGACGCTGCCGATCCGCCTCGCACGGTTCGGCTTCTCCTCGAACCGCTCGGGGAAGCACCACTCGATCCAGCGAGCGGCCGGCCGCACTCCCGCCGAGCTGCTCGACGACTTCGACGCCCGCGATCCGTGGGCCGGGACGTGTCGCGTCTTCCCCGCCCGCCTCGTGCTGCTCGACCGCCTGGTGCACCACCAGGACATCCGTCGCGCCCTCGGCCACCCCCGGCCCATCCCGGAGGACCGCCTGCGAGCGGTGCTCGACGCCACACCGCGGCTCGGCAGCGTGTTCGGCGCCCGACGGCGGACGCGGGGCCTGCGGTTCGCCGCCACCGACCTCGACTGGACCTGGGGCGACGGACCCGAGGTCGCCGGACCCGGCGAGGCGCTCGTCATGACCATGCTCGGCCGCAAGCAGGCGGTCGCCGGCCTCAGCGGCCCCGGCCTCGCCACCTTCGCCGGCCGCCTCTAGCGCCGCGCGTCAGATGCGCTCGAGCGCGCCACCGTCGAAGATCGGTTCGAGGCCGAGTGCGATCCGGTCGGCGTCGAGCGCGTCGGCTGCGGGTGCCGCGACGGGGTCGCTCAACCGGGCGGCGATGCCGAGCACGAGGGGGAGGACGGTCGCGTCGCTGGTGGTGTTGAGGAACAGGTCGTCCTCGGCCAGCACGAACCGCATCGCCCGCTCGATCGGTCCTTCGTCGCGCATCGGCTCGTACCACGAGAAGCGCCGGGAGTCGTCGCCGTCGCGCCACCGGCGACGAGCCACGGCCTTGATGGTCTGCACCGCGACGCGCCGATCACGGCACGTGGCCCGCAGGCGCCCGACGTCGGCGCGATAGCCGTCGTCCGCCAGCAGCACGGGGCTGAAGGGAAGGAGGACCGAGTCGAAGGGGAACGCGTCGAGGCTGCGCTGGTGCATCCCAGCGATGCGCAGCCCGTGACCGGTCACGCCGATGTGGCCGACGAGCCCCTCGTCCCGTGCCGCGGCCATCGCCTCGACGGCGCCGCCCGACGCGAACGCGAGGCGCCACTCGTCCTCCTCGACGAGGTTGTGCAGCTGGATCAGATCGACGTGGTCGACGCCCAGCCGGGTGAGCGACCGCTCGAGCTCGGCTCGGGCGCCGGGACCCGACCGCTCACCGGTCTTGGTGGCGAGGAAGACCTCCGACCGGTGGTCGGCCAGCCATCCCGCCAAGCGCACTTCCGACTCGCCGTAGCTTGCAGCGGTGTCGATGTGGTTGACCCCGGCCGCCGCCACCAGATCGATGGTGGCGTCGGCCCGAGCGGGACTCATGCCGCCGAGCGCGGCGGCGCCGAAGATCACCCGGGTGCTCTCGTGACCGGTGCGTCCGAACGGGCGGGTCGGGATCATCGTGTCCCCTCTCGGATCAGTGCTTCCTGGGTCATCGACGCGCCGTGCACGCCAGCCTGGTCGTGCATCGTCCCGAGGACGAGCCCGCGGCTGTTGGCGTTGGAGAGCGGGCGGAGGTCCCACAGGATCCAGCCGTCGGGCCGGATCGGGCGGTGAAACCAGATGGCGTGGTCGAGGCTGGCCGCCATCCCCCCACTCCACGGGATGTCGAGGGCCTTGCGAGCCGCCATCACCGCGCCCATGTCGGAGATGTACGTGAGCACGCAGGCGTGCAGCGACCGGTCGTCGGGCAGCGGACCGTTCGTGCGCACCCACACCCGCTGGGTCGACTCGTAGACGCCTCGCGCATCGGCGGGCGGGGTGCGCACCTGGCGCATCTCGAACGGCGAGCTGCTGTTGGTCGAGAACCGGCGGTCCTCGGCGTCGTCGTCGTCGGGCGCGGGCACGGCCGACGCGATCGGCAGCTGGTGCTCGCTCGCCGGCTCGCTCTGGTGGAACGACGCCGACAGGCTGAAGATGGCCTCGCCGTCCTGGATGGCGACCACCCGCCGGGTGGTGAAGGACCGGCCGTCACGGATGCGGTCGACGGAGAGGATCATCGGTCGCCCGGGCAGACCGGGCCGCAGGAAGTAGCCGTGGAGCGAGTGCGGGTGGTGGTCGACCTCGACGGTCAGGGTCGCGGCCCGCAACGCCTGGGCCGCCACCTGCCCGCCGAAGAGTCGCCCGTTGGGTCGGTGACGCGGGCTCCGCGCCCGGAACAGGTCGCGGTCGAGCCGCTCGAGCTCGAGCAGCCACAGCAGGCGCTCGACGGTGGGCGGCAGGTCCTCGGCGTGCTCGGGGACGGCCTGGTCGCGCACACGAGGATCCTGTCAGAGGTCGGAGCCGTCGACGCCCGCGGGCACGGTCCCTCTCGACGC
Source organism: Acidimicrobiales bacterium (assembly GCA_035540955.1). GTDB lineage: Bacteria > Actinomycetota > Acidimicrobiia > Acidimicrobiales > CADCSY01 > DATLFP01. Next base: position 1,202 of record DATLFP010000122.1, on the reverse strand, counting down.
CGGGCTGGACCTACGGTGCGCCCGTGACCCGCCGCCATGTCGATCTCAGCCACGCCGTCGTCGACGGCGAGGTGACCTATCCGGGACTCCCGGCGCCCTCGATCAGCGACCATCTGACGCGGGAGGCGTCGCGGGCGCGCTACGCCCCCGGGTTCGAGTTCCACATCGGCCGCATCGAGATGGTCGCAAACACCGGCACCTATCTCGACACCCCGTTCCACCGCTTCGAGCACGGCTACGACCTCAGCGCGCTGCCCCTGCACCTCGTCGCCGGGGTGCCCGGCGTCGTGGTCGACGGCACCGGCTCGGGACCGATCGAGCTCCCCGACGATCTCGCCGGCCGGGCCGTGCTCGTCCGCACCGGGTGGGATGTCCACTGGGCCACCCCCCGCTACGGCGACCCCGACCACCCGTCGCTGCACGAGGAAACGGCGCGCCACCTGGTGGCGGCCGGCGTCGGCCTCGTCGGCATCGACTCGGTGAACATCGACGACACCTCGACGGGCGAGCGCCCCATCCACTCGCTGCTCCTCGAGGCCGGGATCCCGATCGTCGAGCACCTCACCAACCTCGGCGCGCTCCCCGACCATCCCTTCGACGTGTTCGCGGTGCCGGTGAAGGTCGTCGGCATGGGCACGTTCCCGGTGCGGGCCTTCGCCATGTGGGACGAACCCGAAGCGGGGTGACGGTCGCCCGTCGCTCTCGGTGGGGCTCCGGGCGCGACGGTGCCCCGGCCGTGAGGCCGGGGCACCGTCCTCCCCACCGGAGGAGCTAGGAGGCCGTCGGGTGGATGACTGCCTCGAGGGGGTCGACGTGGACCTTGCGGGCCAGCGACGGGATCACCAGGGCACCCAGGGCCACGCCCAGGCCGCCGACGGCGAAGCCGAGGGCCAGGATCAGCACCCCGAGACCGGTCACCAGGGTGGAGACCTCGAAGGCCATCACCGAGGTGTACAGGCTCGTCTGCAGCGCGGAGGCCTGGAAGGCGGTGTTGCGCAGGGCGTTGGGGACCGGCTTGCCGCTGTCATCCAGCAGCGCCTCGTCCGGGTTGCTCGTGCCCGCCACATCACCGTTGGCCGCCATGAACCGGCCCATCTCCGAATAGGTCAGGCCACCAGCGCTGTCCCGAGCGTGATGATCGATGATGTCGGCCATCGACCGGGCCGTGGCCACGCTGTCGACCCGAGCGTTCGGGATCGACG
>DATLFP010000121.1:0-7636 GCA_035540955.1 Acidimicrobiales bacterium | reverse complement strand
GGTTCGTGCGGGGCATCGGCGCCGAGTACTTCTCGCTCAACATCGACCCCAGCACGTCGCGGGCACGCTTCCACGAAGCGCACGACCTGATCGTCAAGGCGTGGACCGAGCCGGGGCCGTTCGCGTGGGACGGGGAGCACTACAGCTACCGCTACGTCAACGTGTGGCCCCGTCCCCTGCAGCAGCCGCACCCACCGATCTTCGCGCCGTCGCAGGGCTCGTCGGAGACGATCGAGTGGGCGGCCGAGCACCGCTACCCGTTCGTGTGCACCTACACGCCGATGCCCCAGCTCATCCGCTACTACGACGAGTACCGCCGCCTCGCCGAGGAGCGCTTCGGCTACACCGCCGGTCCCGAGCAGTTCGGGTGGACGTCGCTCATCTACGTTGCCGAGACCGAGCAGGAGGCGCTCGAGGCCGTCGCCCCGCACGCCCAGTACTTCGCCGAGCGCTGCTTCGCGCTCCCACCCCAGATGCTCATGCCGCCCGGCTACACGACCTCGGGGTCGTTCCGGCGCATGCTCGAGGCCCGCGGCATCGGCGGTCCCCAGGCGGCGCCCGACCTCAACGCCGGTGAGGTGCTCATCGGCACCCCGGATCAGGTCGGCGAGCGGCTCGTCAACAACATGGAGCGGTGCGGCGCCGGCATCTTCATGGGCATGTTCCAGGTCGGCGACATGCCGCATGCCAAGGTCATGCGCTCGATGGAGCTGTTCGCCGACAAGGTGCTCCCGCACCTCCCCCGCGACCCCGCGCCGAAACCGGTTACGAGCAGCGTGGCGTAGACCTCGGCCCGCGGGTGTCCCACTGCTGGTCGGACTTCTCCACGCGCCGCAGCACCGGCTAGGAACTCGTCATGCTTGGAGCCCGGCGTGGGTGAGACCGCGATCACGTTCCTCATCGTCCCGGTGGTGACTGCGTTCATCGGTTACGTCACCAACTGGACCGCGGTGAAGATGATCTTCCACCCCCGCGAGCCCGTCGGCATCGGCCCGCTGAAGTGGCAGGGCATCGTCTACCGGCTCGCCCCCAAGTTCGCGTCTGAGATCGCGGCGACGACCGGGAAGGTCCTGTCGCCGGACGATGTGGTGGACCGGGTCGCTCCGGCCGCGCTCGCTACGCGCGTCGTCGCCGAGCACCCCGGCGAGGTCGACGCGATCATCGGCGAGGCGTTCGACGCCCTGGCGTCCGGCGCGTGGGAGTCGATGGCGCCGCCCGCCCGCGACCAGCTCCGGAGCGCGCTGCTCGCCCAGGTGGACGAGAGCGCGGGCGCCGCTGTTGCCGAGCTCGGTCACCGCGCCGGGGAGCTCGTCGACCTCGACCGCATCATCGTGGACCAGCTCAGCGGCGACAACGCCGACCGCCTGGCGCGCGTCGCCGGCGAGGTCGGCGCTCGTGAGCTGCGGTTCATCGAGCTGTACGGCGGCGTGTTCGGCTTCGTCGTCGGTCTAGTCCAAGCCGCCGGCTACTCGATGTTCGGCCGGTGGTGGACGATGCCGATCGTCGGCGCCGTCGTCGGGCTCGGCACCAACTGGCTCGCCATCCAGATGATCTTCCGACCACTCGAGCCACGGCGGTACCTCGGACTCATCACCTATCAAGGCATGTTCCCGAAGCGGCAGAGGGAGATCGCGGTCGACTACGGCCGCATCGTTGCCACGGAGGTGCTCACGCCACGCAACCTCATCGACCACATCAGCGCGAGCCCGGCGCTCGCCGACGTCGGCAGGGACCTCACCGAGCGTGCCCGCGTCCAGATCGCCTCGATGCGGCCGCTGCTGACGATGCTCACCGGGACCGAGCCCAGCGACGCGCAGCTCGACAAGGCGGTCGGCGTCCTGACCGAGCGTCTCGGGCATCTCCTCGGCGTCGCTCGGGCCTCCGTCGAAGACCACCTGGCAGCCTCGCTCCGGCTGGACGCGCTGGTCGAGGATCGCCTCGGTGCGCTCGACAAGCTGCAGTTCGAGCGGATGCTGCGCGGGATCTTCGAGGAGGACGAGGTCATCCTCGTGGTGATCGGCGGCGCGCTGGGCGGCGCGGTGGGTGTCGTCCAGGGCGGCATGATCGTCGCCCTCGGGCTGTAGCCTCGAGCGCCCACGACGAGGTGACCGCGGATCAGCGCCGCGGCGGGCTGATCAGGCGCGCTGGAGGATGTGGATCACGCACACCGAGCCGGCGCCCATCATGTGGGCGAGGCCCGTGCGCGCACCTTCGACCTGGCGAGCGCCCGCCTCGCCGCGGAGCTGCTGCACGGTGTCCCAGATCTGGGCCAACCCGGTGGGCCCCACGGGGTGGCCGCGACCGATGAGGCCGCCGTCGGTCGAGAACGGGATGCGGCCGCCGATCGAGGTGGCGCCCTCGGCCACGAGCTTGTCGCCCTCGCCGTCGCCGCAGATCCCGAGCAGCTCGTAGTACAGGAGCTCCTCGACCGGGAAGGCGTCGTGCACGTGGACGAGGTCGAGATCGGCCGGACCGACACCGGCGGCCTCGTACGCGGCGGTGCTCGTGCTGCGGGTCAGCTCGGGCGGGCCGACCACCGCACCCATGAAGACGTGGCCGGGCGTGTAGCGCTCGGATTGGAGCTGGCTGGTGAGGACGCGGACGAGTGGGTGCCCGGTCGCGTCGCGCACCTGCTCGGCCATGGCGCGGTCGGCGACGATGGCGCACGCCGCGCCGCCGCCCACGGCTGCGGCCATCATCGACGTGTGCGGGTAGGCGATCATCGTCGACGCCAGCACCTCCTCGACCGTGACGTCGTGATCGGCTTGGCGCTGTGCGTACGGGTTCAGACGAGCGTGGTTCCAGTTCTTGGCGGCGATCGCGGCATACGTCTCGACCGTCGTGCCCGCCTCGTGCATGCGGCGCACCGCCCACAGTGCGAAGAACGCGGCGGGGAGCAGGACGCTCTCGACCGACGGTCGCCCGAACATGGACGCGAAGCCGCCGCCCATGCCGCGGCCGCCGCCCTGCATCATGGCCGCCGGGCTGGCGTCGAACCCGAGCGCCATGGCGCAGCGGGCGTGGCCTCCCCCGACCGACAGCGCCGCCTCGCGGAACGCGGAGGAGCCGGTGGCCGACGCGTTCTCGACGTGCGTCACCGACGCGCCGGTGAGCCCGAAGTCCTTGGCGAGGGTGACGCCCATCATCGGCGCGCCCGTGATGTAGCCGTTGTACAGCGACTCGACCGCGTCGAACTCGATGCCGGCGTCGCGCAGGGCGTTGACGCCGGCCTCGTAGGCCATGTCCCGGACGGGGATCGGCTCGCCCGAGATGCGATGCATCCCGACGCCGATCACGTAGACGTCGTCGAGCGCCACGTCAGTCACCCTCGCGCTTGGCCCGGAAGCAGTACGTGCAGAGCTCGTTGCCGTCGTCGTCGGTGGTGACCGGCAGCAGGTCAAGCACCATCGGCATGCCGATCTCCCAGTCGCCCATGGCGCCGAGAAGACGGGTCTGGACCCGGACGCCCTCGGGCAGGTCGACCTGGCCGATGCCGTGGGGCTCGCCGCCACCGCTCATCGTCCCGTACTTCATCGTCTGGAGCCACGTCCAGGAGTAGAGGACGCCCTCGGTCGACAGTGGCCGGTCTTCCACGGGGCCGAAGGTGATCGGGCACCGCTTGCGGCGCGGGAAGAAATGCTCGTCGGCGTCCGCGCTGTAGGAGCCGATCAGCCGCGGGCGCGGGTGCTCGGCGTCGGGCAGGTGGAAGTAGCCGTCCTCGAGCGCGAGCTTGGTGGTCACGAGCGGAACTCGCAGCGCCCCTGGTCGACCACGACGTCGCCGTCCTGTCGCACCGTCTGGAACACCGCGCTCGTGCCGTCGACCCACATCTTCACCGTGAGCGCGTCGCCGGGCATCACCGGCTTGGAGAACCGCGCGTCCATCGACACGAAGCGGGCGGGGTCCGAGCCGCACAGCGTGTGCAGCAGCGCCCGGCCGGTGAAGCCGTAGGTGCACAGCCCGTGGAGGATGGGACGATCGAAGCCGGCCAGCGCGGCGAAGCTCGGGTCTGAGTGCAGCGGGTTGCGGTCGCCCGAGAGCCGGTACACCAGCGTCTGGTCGCGACGGGTCTCGTAGGTGACCTCGTGGTCGGGGGCGCGGTCGGGCGCGGCGTTCGCCGAGCTCGACGGGCCGCGGTCACCGCCCCAGCCCCCCTCGCCGCGAACGAACAGCGACGCCGTGGTGGTGAACATCGGCTCGCCGGTCATGGCGTCGACCGCCTCGCTCGCCGTCGCGATCACCCCGCCGGAGCCCTTGTCGTAGATGCCCGTGATCTTCCCGGTGACCCGCACCGTGCCCTCGACCGGCAGCGGTCGATACAGGCGCACACCCTGCTCGCCGTGCACCATCATGGTCATGTCGAAGGTGCCGGCCTTGCTCATCGCCCCCATGCCGGCCATCCCGGCGATGACCGCGAACGTCGGCAGCACCTGCTGCGGGACGTCCTGGGAATTTTCCGTGGTGAACGCCAGCTCCTCGTTCACCGGATCGAGCTGGCCCGCACCGACGCCGATGGCGTAGAGCAGGCAGTCCTTCGATGTCCACGAGCGCTCGACCGGGTCGCTGGTCGCGCCGACGGCATCAGGGTTCAGGGGCATCGGTCGTCCTCCTCAGTTTCAGCCGAACAGGCCGGGTAGGGGGGCCGCCTCGGCGACCAGCTTCTGGACCGTCTCGGTGAGCTCGGCTGGATCCCAGCGGTCGCCCTTGTCGACGCCCGGCCCGCGGTGCCAGCCCTCGGCGACGCTGATCTGACCGCCGGCGACGTTGAACACCCGGCCGGAGATGCCCGCCGACAGACCCGAGCCGAGCCACACCACGAGCGGCGCGATGTTCTCGGGCGCCATCGTGTCGAACTCCTCGGGCTTGCGCTCCGCTGCCCGCTGGCCCATGCCGAGGTTCTCGGTCATCCGGGTGAGGGCGCCGGGGGCGATGGCGTTCACGCGCACGCCGTAGCGCTCGAGCTCCTTGCTGGCGATGATCGTGAACGACGCGATGCCGGCCTTGGCCGCCCCGTAGTTGGTCTGCCCCGGGTTGCCGTAGAGACCCGACGCCGAGCTGGTGTTGACCACGCTGGCATCGACCGGCGTCCCCGCCTTGCTCATCTCCCGCCAGTAGGCCGCCGCCCAGCGCGTCGGTGCGAAGGTCCCCTTGAGGTGGACCCTGATGACGGCGTCCCACTCCTCCTCGGTCATGTTCGTGAGCATCCGGTCACGCAGGATGCCGGCGTTGTTCACGAGGGTGTCGAGCCGACCGAAGCTCTCGATGGCGGTGTTGACGAGGCGCTGCGCCCCCTCCCAGCTCGAGACATCGTCGCCGTTGGCGACAGCCTCGCCGCCCATGCCTCGGATCTCGTCGACGACCTCGCCGGCGGGTCCGGTGGAGCTGCCCGAGCCGTCGACCTCGGCGCCGAGGTCGTTGACCACGGCCTTGGCCCCCTGCCGGGCGAACTCGAGGGCGTGGGCCCGGCCGATGCCTCGCCCCCCGCCGGTGATGACGACCACCCGGCCGTCGCAGATCCCGCTCATGATGTTGCTTCCTCCCTGCTGGTCTGGTCGCCGAGCACGCCGTCGAGGAACGCGACGACGGCGTTGGCGAAGATGTCGTTGCGGTCACCGGCCACCATGTGGCGGGCGCCGGCCACGTCGACGAGCCGACCGTGGGCCAGCTCGGCGACGAGCTCGCGGGCGGCCTCCTCGCTCAGCGTGTCGCTCTCCCGTCCGCGCACCACCAGCGTCGGGACGCCCAGGCGCCGGGCGGCGGCGAAGAGCCGATCGGTCTGCACCGCGGCGGCCGGCCGCCGGTCGCCGGCGAGGAACGCGGGATCCCAGTGCCACCGGTACCGGCCGTCCGGGTGGATGCGCAGGTTCTTGGCGAGGCCGCCGAGATCGGTGGGGCGGGGGCGGTTCGGCAGGTACGCGGCGATCGAGTCGGCGGCGTCCTCGAGGCTGGCGAAGCCGTCGGGCCGGGCGCTCATGAACGAGACGATGCGCGTGACGCCGGCCGGCTCCAGCCGGGGGCCGACGTCGACGAGAACGACGGCGGCAGCCGTGCCGGGAGCGATCTCCCCTTCGGCCAGCAAGGCCGCCAGGCCGCCCAGCGACGCCCCGACCACCACCGGCGGCTCGGGGAGTGCCTCGGCGACGGCGACGAGATCGAGCGCGAACGCCTCGAGCGCGTAGTTGCCGTCGGGCGCCCAGTCGCTGTCGCCATGGCCGCGCAGGTCGACGGTCACCGCGAGGCAGCCCGACGCCGCGAGCCGGGCTGCGGTCGCTTGCCACGAGTGCCGCGTCTGCCCACCGCCGTGCAGCAGCACGACCGGCCTCGCAGCCGGACCGCCGAACGCATCGGCGGCGAGGCGGATGCCGTCGTGTCCGCGCAGCGGGAGCGAACGGGCGGCGAGATCCATGAGACAGACCCTATACAACGTCTCGTCGACGCCGCGCCGCCGCGCCGGTACCCTCACTGCGTGGCCCAACAGCTCCGATGGGGCGAAGAGATCCCCGCCGACCTCAACGACGCCCGCCGTCGCCTGCTCGACGCCGCCGAGGCGTGCTTCGCGCAGTTCGGCGTGGCCAAGACCACCGTGGAGGACGTTGCCGCCAAGGCCAAGGTTTCGCGCGCGACCGTGTACCGCTACTTCGACGGCCGCGACGAGGTCCTCCTCGGCGTCCTGCTGCGCGAGGCCGGACGCTTCCTCGGCAAGCTCGACAAGCGGATCAAGCGCGAGGCCGACTTCGCCACCGCGATCGCCGACGGCGTGCTCTTCACTGTGGCCGCGGTGCGGGCGGATCCGCACCTCGCCCTGCTGTTCGCGCCGGACGCGGCGGGGATCACCAGCGAGATCGCCGGTGCCTCCGAGGCGCTGTTCGAGTACAACGCCGACTTCCTCCGCCCACGGCTGGAGCAGGCGCGCGCGAGCGGGGACCTCCGTCCCGGGCTCGACATCGAGGAGGCGGCCGAATGGATCCTGCGCACGGTCCTGTCCCTGCTGTCGGTCAAGGGGCCCGTCGTCCGCTCCGAGTCTGCCTCCCGTCGCTTCCTGATGACGTTCCTGATCCCGGCCCTCGTCGCCGATCCGCCCGCGGTGACGCCGCGACCTCGCCGCCGGACGACGCCCCTGCGCTAGGAGACGTTGCGACACATCACGTCTCGTGTCTAGTGTAGGACGCATGGCCCGGTCGTTCACGAAGCGGCACGGTGCGCCCTACGTCATCATCGAAGGCTGCATCGAGTGCGGCATCTGCGAGCGCGTGTGCCCGTACGGTGCCATCTTCATGAGCGACGACTTCGAGTTCGTCGTGTCAGGCGATCTCTGCCCGAGCTGCCATCGCTGCTACGAGCCGTGCCCGGTCGACACCATCGTCCCGATGGACGACCCGCGTGCCGCCAAGATCCGCGCATCGAACACGCCATATGTCCTGAACGGGTGGCGAGAGCTGCTCGACGCACAAGGAGGAGCACGTTGAAGAAGTTCATGACCACCGACGAGTTGGCACGCGACGACCGGTTCCGGCGGACACCGGTCCCGCTCGACTTCCTCATGGCCGAGGAGGTCACCGTCGAGCAGGTGGAGGAGACGATGAAGACCCTCCTCGCCAACGACGAGATGCGCGCCGCGATCGAGAAGAGCAGCGCC
>DATLFP010000120.1:0-3809 GCA_035540955.1 Acidimicrobiales bacterium | reverse complement strand
GGGTGAGGGCGTGGACGAGGGCGCCCGGGGTGTAGAGGGCCCGCTCGATGTCCTCGATGGTCTCCTCGGTCCCGATGGGGGCGCCCTCCACCGCCAGCGCCAGCCGGATGACATCCCCGAGGGACCCCTCGAGCAGCTCGGCGACGATGGCGGGCATGGCCTCGGGGTCCCGCAGCAGCCAGGAGTGGCTGGCGCCGTGGACGAGGATGAGCTCGCCCCGGGTCCGCCGTGCCGCGTCCCGGGCGGTCGACACCGGCACCGGGTAGTCACGGTCGCCGTGGATCACGTAGGTGGGCACGAGGTGGTCGGCCATCGCCTCGAGCAGCCACCGGCTCGGCCCCGACCGCAGGATCGACACCGCCGCGCCCACCAGGCCCTGGGGCCGCAGGATGTTGCTGGCCGCCACCGGCGCCCACAGCCGCCCGAGCTTCAGGGCCTGGCGGGGGTTGCGCAGCACCGGCGCCGTCGAGATCGTGTCGACCACGAGGCCGATCCCGGTCATGGCCATGAGCGGCGGGAAGAAGCGGCTGAGCGTGACCCGCCGGTCCCAGGACTCGCCGACGATGGCGTCGATGAGCATCACCGCGATGGCCCGCCGGGGCTCGCGGCTGATCAGCTCGGCGACGAGCCGCCCGCCCATCGAGTGACCGCCGTAGAGCGCCCGCCGGATGCCGAGGTGGTCGACGGCCCGGCCCAGGAGGGCGCCGTAGCCCGACAGCTCGCCGCCCCCGGTGGCGAAGCCGGCGGTGCCGCCGTGGCCGGCGGTGTCGATGGCGACCACCTTGAACCCGGCCGACACGAGCCGCGACAGCGTCTGCGCGTAGAGCAGACCCTCGGCGCTGAACCCGTGGACGACGACGAACGGCACGCCCCGGCCGGCCACCGCGATCTGCACGCGGTGGCCGTCGTCAAGGGTGATCGTGTGCCGCGCCAGCCGGGGGGCCGCCACCCGACCCCGGGGCGGGCCGCCCTCGTCGGTGTCGGGTCCGGCGGCCGCCCACTCCTCGGTGTGCTCGGGGGCGATCACGGGAGCCCGAGCATCCGTCGGGCGTCGCGCCCGTCGCGCGCCATCTGCTCGGCGAGGGCCTCGGTGGAGCTGAACCGGATCTGGCCGAGGCGCACCACGTCGACGAAGCGCACCCGCGCCGCCTCGCCGTAGAGGTCGCCGTCGAAGTCGAACAGGTGGGCCTCGACGAGCCGCTCGCCGCTCTCGTCGTAGAAGGTCGGCCGGCGGCCGACGGAGATGACGCAGTGGTGGGTGGCGCCCGACGGTCGCTGGTAGGAGCCGGCGTACACGCCGTCGGCCGGCAGCTGGAGGTAGTCGGGCACGCCCACGTTGGCGGTGGCCATGCCGAGCTCGCGCGCCCGCTTGTCGCCGTGGTGGACGACGCCCCGCATCTCGTGCGCCCGGCCGAGCATGCGGTTGGCGGCGTGCAGGTCGCCGGCGGCCAGCGCCTCGCGGATGGCGGTGGACGACACCGGCTGCGCGCCGGCGGTGGCCGACGCCATCAGCGCGATGCCGTCGACCTCGAAGCCGTGCTCGGCCCCCATGCGCCGCAGCAGGTCGACGTCGCCCCGCCGGTTGTGGCCGAAGTGGAAGTCGGCGCCGACGATCACCGCCCGGGCGCCGAGGCAGCCGACGAGCACCTCGTTCACGAAGTCCTCGGCCGGCTCCTTGGCCCGCACCTCGTCGAAGTCGATGATCTGGGTGCACTCGATGCCGGTGGCCTCGAGGAGGTCGAGGCGCTGGTCGAGGTCGGTGAGGAGGCGAGGCGCCGACGCCGGCCGCACCACCGCCGCGGGGTGGCGATCGAAGGTGACGACGGTCGAGCGGGCGCCGAGCTCGGCGGCCAGGCGTCGGGCCTCGCCGATGAGCAGCTGGTGGCCGAGGTGCACGCCGTCGAACACGCCGATGGTGACCGCGCTGCCCTCACCGGGCCGCACGCAGCCCTCGGTGCCGCGGATCACCAACACGGCGACGACGGTAGTGGCCGCCCACCGCGGCCCCCGGGATCGGCGGCGGCGGCGATGGCGCTCACGCCTCCCGCTCCTGGCCTGCGGCCGGGCCGCTCGGGCCCCGCTCGCTCCGCTCGCTCACGGCGGGAGGACGACAGCCGGCTTGATGCGGTCGCGGGACCGCTCGTACACGGCGAGCAGGCGGTCGCCGTCGAGCACCGCCCACGGCCCGTCGCCCTCGGCGGCGTCGCCGGGCACCACTCCCCCGACCGCCACGCGGTCGGCGGGCACGGCGAGGACCGCCAGGTGGGCCACCGCCTCCCGGGGCGGGAGCACCTCGAGGGCGTCGAGGGGCCGGGCCCGGTCCTCGGTGAACGGGCCGATGGCGGTGCGGCGCAGGGCCCGGAGGTGGGCGCCGCCGCCGAGCGCCCGCCCGAGGTCGGCGGCGAGGGATCGCACGTAGGTGCCCGAGGAGCACTCGACCCGCATGGCGTAGACGAGCGGGTCGGCGGTGGGGTCGACGTCGAAGCGGTGCACGGTGACGGGCCGGGCGTCGCGCTCGACCTCGAGGCCCTCGCGGGCCAGCTCGTGCAGGCGCCGCCCGCCGATCTGCACGGCCGACACCATGGGCGGCACCTGGAGGATGTCGCCGGTGAGCGTCGCCGCCGCCGCCGACACCTGCTCGGGCGTGACCGACATCGCGTGCGTCGCCGTGACCTCGCCGGCGGCGTCGAGGGTCGAGGTCTCGGTGCCCAGCACGAGCTCGGCGGTGTAGGACTTCGGCAGCGGCGAGAGGAACCGCAGGAGCCGGGTCACCGGTCCGATGCCGAGGAGCAGCACGCCGGTGGCGTCGGGGTCGAGGGTGCCGCTGTGCCCGACCTTGCGGGTGCCGAGGATGCCGCGCGCCTTGGCGACGACGTCGTGGGAGGTCCAGCCCGCCTCCTTGTCGACCACGGCGAGACCGGCGGGCGCGGTCGACGCCGCCCGCCCGGGGCTCACAGCTGGTGCTCGGGCACGAGCCGGCGGATGCGGTCGAGGGTCTCGGTGACCGACCACCCGCTCGTGAACCCGGCCATGAACGCGTGCCCGCCGCCGCCCAGCCGGGTGGCGATGGCGCCCACGTCGATCGTGCCGAGCGACCGCAGCGACACCCGCAGGCCCTCGCCCGGCGCCTCCTTGAGGGCGGCGACCACGTCGGCCTCCGCCGTGCGCCGCAACAGGTCGACGAACCCCTCGGTCTCGTCGAAGTCGACGCCGTGCCGCTCGAGCTCCTCGGCGGTGATCCACGCCGCCACGAGGTGGCGATCGGCGTCGAGCTGGGCGCGCGCCAGCGCCATGCCCGCCAGCTGGACGTACGCGAACCGGTGCTTCTCGAACAGCTCGCGGGTGACCGCGAACAGCGGGATGTCGTACTCGGACAGCTCTTCGGCGAGCACGAAGACGTCGGGGGTGGTGTTGGGGTACTGGAACCGTCCGGTGTCGGTGAGCAGGCCGACGTAGAGGTTGACCGCCGACTCCCGGTCGAGGGTCCATCCCAGGGCGTTGGCGAGGCGGCGCACCACCACCGCGGTTGCGGCGGCATCGACCTCGACCACGTTCACGGTGCCGAACCGCTGGTTGTCGGGGTGGTGGTCGAGCACGATCAGCTCGCGGGCGGCGGCCGCGATGGGCGCGGCGGTGCCGAGGCGTTCGAGGCTCCCGCAGTCGAAGGTGATGGCGAGGTCGGGTTCGCGGGGCAGCTGCGACGGGAGCACGGCGCGGTCGATGCCGGGGAGGAACCGGTAGTGGGGCGCCGCCGGGAACGGCCCGCCCCAGGAGGCGATGGGGGCCTTGCCCTCGCGCTCGCAGAGGTG
>DATLFP010000119.1:0-26990 GCA_035540955.1 Acidimicrobiales bacterium | reverse complement strand
GCTGTGCACCGACGAGCACGACATGGCCGCCCGACTCATCCACGTCGCCGCCCTCGACCGCCGAGCATGCCGAGCCAGCGTCGAAGCCAGATTCTCCGCGGCCCGCATGGTCGCCGACCACCTCGCCCTCTACCACCAGCTCAACGACAGCCGAGTCGTCGACCTCGGAGCGACAACCCCCGGCAATCGGCTTCTCCGCCCACAGGACGGGCTCCGGGCCGCCGGCTGACGAGACCCCCGCCGAGCCGAGGCCGCCCTCGCCCAGCGCTCACCCGTCTCGTAGCGCCCGGACGGCCAGTGCCAGCGTGTCCCGCTCGGCGCCCGAGGCGTCGAGCCGGTGCGCCTCGGGCCACGGTGAGGCGGTGGCGAGCATCCGGCGGGCGATCTCGGGAGTCGCATCTGACGGATCCCCGCCGCGGCTGCCGATGCGAGCGGCGAGCACCTCGATGGGCACGACCAGCTCGAGCTCGGCGAGATCGGCATGCGTGGTCGCGGCGACGACGCGGGCCGCGCGGCGCCACCGGTCGTCGAGCCACGTGGCATCGAGGATGACGGTCTCGCCCATGCCGAGCGCAAGTGACGCCCGGTCGAGCATCTTCGAGTACGTCGCATCGGTCGATCGCCCGGCGTAGATCCCGGCGCCGAACGGCGCCGGCGCCGCCGCCAGGCTCGGGACGCCGGCGAGCTCCTTGCGCACCTCGTCAGAGCGGAGGACGACGGCGTCGAGCGATGCCGCGAGGTGGGCCGCCAGCGTGGACTTCCCCGTGCCCGGTGCGCCGCCGACGAGCACCAGGCGCACGCGGGAGCGCTCGAGGTGATCGCGAGCGAGCTGCAGGAGCCGGACCGCGCGCGGCCCGGACGCGGCGTCGCCCTGCTCGGCTCGGATCGAGTCGACGCGCGCTCGCACCTGGGCCCGGTAGGCGATGTGATGGTGGGCCAGCGACGGGGGCCACGTGTCACCGAGCGCCTCGGCGTACTCGGCGAGAAACGCGGCGCCGAGGTCGGCACGGCCGAGCCGCTCGAGGTCCATGGCAAGGAAGGCGGCGTCGGCCAGCCCGTCCCCTAGGCGATGGCGATCGTCGAACTCGATGCAATCGAGGATCCGAGGACCGTCCTCGAGGCAGAAGATGTCATCGGCCAAGAGGTCGCCGTGACCGTCGACGGCTCGGCCTCGGGTGATGCGTGACTCGAACAGCTTCCCTCGACCTGCGAGGTAGCGGCAGGCCAGGGAGTGCACCGCAGCGGCGGCGCCGTCAGGGAACACTTCGGGCGTGAAGCGCTCGAGTGTCTGGTGGTTCTCGGTCCACCGGCCCTGAAGGGCGGCCACACCCGCCGCCACGTCGGCGGCGGCGCTGCGCACCGAGCGGGCATGGAGCCCGGCAAGGAGTCCGGCGACGCGACGAAGCGCGTCGCCGACTTCAGCGCCGACTTCGACCAGCGTCGCGAGCCGCTGCGATGCCGGCATCCGTCGCATCACGACGAGGTGATCGCACAGGACCCCGGAACCATCCACGACATCGGCCACGTCCAGGTAGACATCGCGCGCGATACGCCGGTTGAGCTCCACCTCGCGATGGCAGACGCGCTCGCGATCGGCGCGCGTGGAGAAGTCCAGGAACTCGAGTCGCACCGGCTTCTTCAGCTTGTAGGCGCGGTCCCCCGCGAAGAACACCACCGCCGAGTGCGTCTCGGCGACGCCCGCCCACGGTTCGGTGTGTCCATCGTCCCTTGACACATCCTCACGATCCGCCCCGGTGGCGCATCGGGGAAGGGTCGAAGGCCCCTGGTCGCCGCTGTCGGCCCATCATGCCGTCAGAACGTCTCGACCTCCGAGGTGAGAAGGCCGAGGTTCACGACGACTCTGGTGCGGCGTCTGCCCACAGGTGCCCCAGCTCGGCTGGCAGGTTCACGGCGACGTCTTCGGCGTCGTCAGGCACCAGCGATGCGAGCTCGCGCAGTACGCCTTCGACGACGAACGGCACGTGCGTGGCCGGCATCACGCTGGCGGCTGCGACCTCGCCATAGAGCTCGTCGACGGTGCCCGTGGTCGAGACCACATCGTCCGCTGGGAGCCACGACGAGACGTCCGCCGGTAGGTGCGAGCGGATCCGGCGCCGAGCCGCCATCGGCAGCGTGGCCGCGAAGGCCGTGAGCACGCGGCGAGCGGCGAGCGCCGCCGTCACCTCTCCGGCACCGGCAGCGAGCGCTGCGCCGGTCAGGCGCCGCGCCGCGACCGACGGTCGAGACTCATCGGCTGACGGACGAGTGTCTCCGGCGAGTAGGCCAACGTGCAGGTGCGAGACGAGATCCTGCACACCAGCCACGGCTCGGACTCGGGCTTCGAGCACGTGCGCTGCGTCTTCGGTTGGCACCTCGCCGTGGAGCAGCGCCACCCCGCGCTCGACCATCACGTGGATCCGCGGGATGTCGAGTCGGTGCTCCACGAGCCCCAGCTCCGAGCGGATCCGATCGGCGACCACCGCGTCAGACGCCGGTCGAACAGCCACTGGCTCATCGAGCTGACGTCGCCGCCACGCTCGGACGGCGGCAGCGACGCCACCCGTCACGACGAGCAGGGCGACGAGCGGCGCGATGGATCGCCTACATCTGGTCATCTTGGACTCCATTCGGGTTTCCCGCCACGGCTCGCTGGTCAGCTCAGCAATGGCCCTCGTGTCCAGCACCGTTGTCGTCTCGGTCATCTCCACGGCCGCGATCAGGTCGTGGCGGGGACGGGGGCGTCGTGGTGACCGAACACCGTCTCGGCGGTGACGGGTCGGGCGAGGTCGCCGAGGTCGGCCGCGAGGTCGATGAGCAGGTCGTCCACCGAGACGATGCCGACGAACGTGTCGCCGTCGACCACGACCAGGCGGCGCAGACCGTTCGTGCGGAACAGCGCGAACGAGCCGTGCAGATCGGCATCGGCTGCAATGGTCACAACGGGGGTCGTCATGACCGAGTCCACCCGCGCGTCGGCGGGCCCACCAACCGACAGCGAACGGGTGACGAGATCTCGATCGGTCACGATGCCGACAGGCCGATCGTCATCCACCACCACAAGCGCGCCGACACCGGCGTCCCGCATGACCTGCGCCGCCGCCAGCACCGTCTGCTCCCTCATGATCGCCACCGCAGAGCGGCGAAGTGCATCTCTCACCCTCATGGGCGTCTCCCTCTCTCAGGCCAACCTGATCGTCCGCGCCCGCGCCGGGACCCGCCAGGGTCGAACGACCCGAGGACGGCAACCGGGCCTCTCGGGACTGCGCCTCAACCGCTGCAAGTGGGCTCACGGGCGGTCGAGAGCCCGGTTGCCCGACCGGTGTGTGCCTCATTCGGCGCTCTCGCGCAGATCGGCGTCCCAAGCGAGCGACTTTGGACCCTGTTGGCGAGGGGCGTCATGTCCGAGGATCGCCTGATGGTCGACGTTGCGAATCGGGCCGTCCCCCGTCTGGTCATGCTGGGCCGGCAGGGGTCGGGCAAGGGCGAGCAGTCAGGGCGGTTGGCGGCCCGACTAGACATCGAGCACATCTCGACGGGTGCCCTGCTGCGAGCGGCCATCCGGGACGCGACCTCGCTCGGTTCGGCGGCGGCCGAGGCGGTCGAGAGGGGCGAGCCCGTCTCCGACGGCCTCGTCGTCGGTCTGGTGGCCGAGCGGCTCGCGGTGGCGACCGCTCTCGGCCGCGGCGTCGTCCTCGACGGCTTCCCGCGGACGGCCGCGCAGGCGGAACGGCTCGCGGCGCTGGCGCCTGCGACCCCGATCGACCTCGCCATCCACCTCGTCGTCCCTCGCGCCCTCGCCGTCAGCCGCATCCAGAGTCGTCGCGTCTGCGATTCGTGTGGTTGGTCCGGTCGGACAGCCCGCTGCGGGCACTGCAACCGCCCCACCACCCGCCGAGCGGACGACTGGCCAGCCGCCATCGGCCGCCGCATGAGCGAACACGACCGGCAGATAGGACCCCTGCTCGACTGGTTCGGCGCCCGAAACGCCCTGGCAGTCGTCGACGGCGTCGGCGCACCCGACGACGTCGAGGATCGCGTCGCCGAGGTGGTGGGACGAGCGCTCGAAGGAGCGCACCAACGGTCAACGGCAACCGCGGTGTAGCACCGTCGGGCATCCAGCAGCTCACTGGAGGGCGGTGGCGAGCTCCTCGATCGAGGTCGCCACTTGGTTGCCATCGCGCTCGGTCAGCCAGGCGCGGTTGGCGCGGTGGAGGCTGTCTCTGCCGTCGTATCGGTTGAGCACGACAAGGGTTCGGAGTCCGGAGAGCGCGTCGAGCGAGAGGCGCACCGCGTTGATCGTGCCGAGGCCGGCGTCGGCGATCAGAAGGACGATGTCGGGCGCCACGGCACGCAGGAGTGCGGCACAGTCGCCGTCCGCGGCGATCGGTGAGCGCACGCCGCCAGCCGTCTCGACGAAGCCCACCTCGAGGCCGTCGGGCCACCTGAGCTCGCGAGCTAGGTCGGCGACTGTGAACGAGGGACGACCGAGAGCGGAGGCCGCCATGGGGGGCGCCATCGGCACCTCGTACCAGCGGTCTGGGCGGCAGACGACCTCCGGTGTCTCGTCGGTCGCCGCGCCGAGGACGACTGCGTCGAGGACGTCGTCGGGACCGAATGACTGGGCGGGCTTGCGGGCAGCGACCGACACGCCGTCGGAGCGCAACGCACGAGCAACGGCCGCAGTCACCCACGTCTTGCCGACGTCGGTGCCCGTGCCGGCAACGCCGACGAGCTGCATCGGTCTAGACGAGCGCATCGAGTGCACTGACGAGCAGGTCCAGCTGCTCGTCGGTGTGGGCAGCCGACAGCGTGACGCGCAAGCGCGAAGAGCCGGACGACACCGTCGGTGGCCGGATGGCGGGCACCAGCAGGCCGAGCTCGAGCAGTGCGGTCGATGCGTCGAGCGCTTGCTGCTCGTCGCCGAGGACGATGGGGAGTATCGGTGACGGGTGGTCAGGGCGCAGCCGATCGACGTGTGCGCGGAGCCGGGCCCGACGGGCGTCTCCTTCCGCCGAGCGCACGATGTGCAGAGCAGCAAGCGCTGCGGCCGTGTCGGCCGGTGTCGACGCTGTCGTGAAGATGAACGACCGCGCTCGGTTGACCAGCAGGTCGACGAGCGGTGCCGGTCCGGCGACGAAGCCGCCAAGGGACGCCAGCGCCTTCGACAGGGTGCCGATGCGCAGCACCTCACCGTCGACGTCGAGCGAGCCGAGCACCTCGTGCGCCTCGTCGAGCACTAGCAGCGCGCCGTGCGACGCGCACACCGATGAGAGCGCCTCGACGTCGGCGACGTCGCCGTCCATCGAGAAGACCGTGTCGCTCACCACGACGCCGCGGTCGACGCGTCCAAGCAGCGTGTCGAGGTGGTCCAGGTCGCGGTGCCGGTAGACCTCAACCCGTGCCTTTGACAGGCGGCAGCCGTCGATGATCGACGCGTGGTTCAGCTCGTCTGAGCAGATTGTCACGCCGGGGCCGCCGAGCACTGACAGGACGCCGAGGTTGGCGGCGAAGCCGGTCGGGAACAGCAGCGCCCGCTGTTGGCTCTTCCACGCCGCCAGCGCCTCCTCCAGCTCGGTGTGGGGCGGTCGGCCGCCGACGATCAGCCGAGCGGACCCGGAACCGGTGCCGTAGCGATCGAGCGCCTCGTGGGCGGCGGCGATCACGGCCGGGTGCTGGGTGAGGCCCAGGTAGTCGTTCGACGCGAACGACACGACTTCTCGCCCGTCGACGGTGGCTTCGACGCCGCCGCGGTCGAGCGTGCGCACCGACCGCCATCGCCCCGACGCCGCGATCGCGTCGTTCTCGGCCGCGGCCCACGTCCGCCAGGTCACTCTGCGCAGACCTCGATGATCGCCTCGGCCAGCACGTCGACGATCCGATCGGCTTCGTCCGCGGTGAGCGTGAGCGGCGCCATCAGGATCACCGTGTCGCCGATCGGGCGCATGAGAACGCCCTTGCGAACCGCGGCGGCGCACACGCGTCGACCCCACCGCGCGTCCGACGATGGCGCCATCAGGTCGACGCCACCCATGAGACCACGCAGCCGCACGTCGCCCACGACAGGCAGCGGTGCGATGTCGACCTCGAGGCGCGCTCGGAGCTGTGCCTCACGGTCACGGACGTTGGCGAGCACGTCCCACTCCGCAAACAGCTGGAGATGACGCAGCGCCACGGCGCACGCGAGCGCGTTCCCGCCGAAGGAGTGCCCGTGGTACAGCGTCTTGTCGGACAGATCCGGCCCGAGGAACGCCCGGAACACCCGACCGCTCGCCACCGTCGCCGAGAGCGGCAGGTAGCCACCGCTCATGCCCTTTCCGAGGACCAGCAGGTCGGGCCGGATACCGCACTGCTCCGACGCGAACATCGTGCCTGTGCGACCGAAGCCAGTTGCCACCTCGTCGCAGATCAGCAGCACGCCCGTCTCCCGGCACGCCGCCCCGAGATCGCTCAGCGCATCGGCGTCGAGCATCGCCATCTGGTTCGCCGCCTGCACGAGCGGTTCGACGATCACGGCGGCGAGATCGTCACCGCGCCGCAGCACGAGGTCGACGGCATCGGCGACCGTCGGCGCCCGGTGCACCGGGAACCGCAACGGATCGAAGATCGATGTCCCGAAGCCGGCGTCGCCGAGGGACATCGCTCCGACGGTGTCGCCGTGGTACGCCCCGGCGAGGCCGGCCCACTCGGTGCGGGTCTCACCTCTGTTCACCCAGTACTGGAACGCGATCTTGAGCGCCTGCTCCACTGCGGTCGCTCCGTCACCGGCGTAGAGGAAGTGCGGCTCGTCCACGGGGACGACGCTCGCGAGCGCCTCGGACAGCTCGATCACGACGGTGTTGCCGTTCCCGAGCATCGTCGAGTGGGCGATGCGGTCGATCTGGGCGCGGAGCGCGTCGTCGAGCTCGGGCACGCGGTGCCCGAGGGTCATCACCCAAAGGCTCGAGATCGCGTCGAGGTACCGGTTGCCGAGGACGTCGATCACCTCACGCCCTTCACCCGACTCGACGATGACCGGCTGGTTCTCGCCGTACGCCGCCATCTGGGTGAACCCATGCCACACGACCGCGGCATCCCGATCGACCCAGGTCGTCATCACAGGAGGGGCCGGGAGGCGACGTGGCTGTCGAGGCGCTCCAGCAGGGCGTGGTCGTGCGACTCGCCTGGGTTCGGGGTGGTGAGCAGCCTGTCGCCGAGGAAGATGCTGTTGGCGCCGGCGTGCAGGCACAGCGTCTGCAGCTCGTCGGTCATCGAGCTGCGGCCTGCCGACAGTCGTACGACCGACTCCGGCATGAGCAGGCGTGCCGCCGCGATCGTGCGCACGAGCTCGAGCCCGTCGAGATCCTCGACGTCCGCGAGTGGCGTGCCGGGCACGCGGATGAGCAGGTTGATCGGGACGCTCTCGGGATGCGGATCGAGGATCGCGAGCTGCTGGAGGAGGCCGGCGCGGTCGGCGCGCGACTCCCCCATGCCGACGATCCCGCCGCAGCACAGCTTCAGGCCGGCGTCTCGAGCAGCAGCAAGCGTCTCGAGCCGGTCGTCGTAGGTGCGGGTGGTGATGATCTCGCCGTAGTAGTCGGGCGACGTGTCGAGGTTGTGGTTGTAGTAGTCGAGCCCGGCCTCCGCGAGCGTCTTGGCCTGCGCGTCGGTGAGCATGCCGAGCGTGGCGCACGTCTCCAGCCCGAGCGCAGCGACCGCCGAGACCGCCGCTGCGACCTGACCGACCTGTCGGTCGCTCGGCGAGCGCCATGCCGCTCCCATGCAGAAGCGGGTGGCGCCGGCCTCCTGTGCGTTGCGGGCGGCGGCGACGATCACGTCGGTCGGCAGCAGGCCCTGCACGCTGACGCCAGTCTGGTACTTCGATGATTGCGGGCAGTACGCACAGTCCTCCGGACAGCCGCCGGTCTTGATCGACAGCAGGATCGCGGCCTCCACCTCGTTCGTGGCGAACCGCCCTGCGTGCACCGCGTGGGCATCCGCGAGGAGGTCATGGAACGGGCGAGCGAGGAGCGCCTCCACCTCGCGCAGGGTCCAATCGTGACGGGTAGACATGCGACGCATCATCGCGTGGCCCTGCGGCCTGATCTCGCAACACCAGACCGTCGCCTGCGTCCACGCACCCGGTGGGCGGTGGCATCAGCGCTCCCAGCGGTGGAGGGGCCGCACCAAGACGGCGGCGTGCTTGTACGCGGGCTGACGGGAGTGGGGGTCGACCCTGGGGAAGGTGAGGATGTTGGTCGCGTCCTCGTGCATCGGCAGGAAGACGTGGCCGGGCTGGACGGTCGGCATCGGCTGGACGATGGCGCGGATCGAGCCCCGTCTTGACTCGACCACCACCTCCTCGCCCGGCTGGATGCCGATGGCAGCGGCGTCGGCGGGCGCGATCTCGAGGAGGAGACGGTCCGGCGCGAGCGAACGCAGGATGTCGGACCGTCGGGTGCGGGTCTGGGTGTGCCACTGGCTGCTCGAGCCCCGCCCGGTGAGCAGGGCCAGCGGGTAGCGGAGGTCGGTCGGCTCGGGCAGCCTCTGGGGCTCGTCGAAGAGGAACCGCGCCCGTCCATCGGGGGTCGGGAAGTGGCCGTCGGCGAACAGGCGCCGCTCGGGCTCGGCCGTCGCGGTGCCGGCGGGGAAGGGCCATTGGATGCCCCGCGCCTCGTCGATCTGCGCATAGGACTGCACGCCCGTGACGTCGCAGGGCTGGCCCTCGGTCAGCTCGGCGAGCAGGCGGAACGTTGCCTCCGGCGACTCCCAGCGCTCGAACAGCTCGCCGCAACCCCAGGCTTCGGCGATGAGCTTGAAGATCCAGAAGTCGGCCAGCGCCTGGCCGGGTGCCCGCCGGACCTGCTTGATGACACCGAGCCGGCGCTCGCTGTTGATGAACGTGCCCTCCTTCTCGCCCCATCCGGCGGCGGGGAGCACGAGGTCGGCGTGGGCCGCGGTCTCGGTGTCGGCGTAGAGGTCCTGGACGGCGAGGAAGTCGAGCCGGTCGAGCAGCTCGCGCGCCTCGGAGGAGTTGACCCAGCTGTGGGCCGTGTTGGTGGCGATGACCCACAGGCCGCGGATGTCGCCGCTGGCGATGCCCTCCATGATCTGGTCGTAGGCCCACCCGCCGGCGTCAGGGATGCGCGACGCGTCGACGCCGAGCACGCCGGCGACCTTCGCCCGGTGGTCGGGATCGGCGAAGTCGTGGCCGCCGAGCAGGCCCGTCGTGTTGGAGAACAGCCGGCTTCCCATGGCGTTGCACTGCCCGGTGATCGAGTTGGCGCCGGTGCCGGGCCGGCCGATGCTGCCGGTCATCAGCGCCAGGTCGATGAGCGCCTGGGCGGTGCGCACACCCTGGTGGCTCTGGTTCACGCCCATCGTCCACCAGTACGACACCCGCTCACCGTCGGCGATCGTGGACGCGAGGCGCTCGACGTCCTCGACCGGGAGGCCGCTCGCGTCGGCGGCACGCTCGGGCGTGAACGCCCGCAGGTGGGTCTCGAAGGCGTCGAAGCCGGTCGTGTGCTCGCGGATGAAGTCCTTGTCGATCGCACCCCACCGCAGCAGGAGGTGGGCCACGCCGTAGAGGAGCTCCAGGTCGCTCTTCGGGGCGAGGGCGTGGTGCTGGGTCGCGGCGACCGCCGTCTCGGTGCGGCGTGGGTCGAGGACGATGATCTCGGGGTCGTGGGGGTTGCGGGCGATGCGCTCCCACATGATCGGGTGGGTGATGGCCAGGTTGGAGCCGACGAGGACGATGACGTCGGACTCTTCGAAGTCGGCGTAGGTGTACGGCGGTGCATCGAACCCGAATGCCTGCTTGTACGCCACGACTGCGGTTGCCATGCACTGGCGGGTGTTGCCGTCGCAGTGCCGGATGCCCATGCCGAAGCGGCCGAGCGCGCCGAGCAGCGCCATCTCTTCGGTCGGCATCTGTCCGGTCGACAGGAACGCCACCGACTCCGGGCCGTGCTCGGCCTGCACCTGCTTCATGCGGGTGACGAAGGTGTCGAGCGCCTCCTCCCAGGGCACGGGCTCGAGCGGTCCTCCCCGGCGGCGCCGCACCATCGGCATGGTCGCCCTGTCGGGCGCCTCCATCGGCGTCAGCGACTCCCACCCCTTCGGACACGCCATGCCGAGGTTGACGGGGTGGTCGACGGTAGGTGTGAGGTTGACGGCCTGACCGTCGACGACGTGGACGTCGAGCGAGCAACCGGTGGAGCAGTAGCCGCACACCATCGACGTGGTGCGCTCCGGCGCGATGCGGGTCGGCACCTGACCGAGCCCGAAGCCGCCGCTGGTGCGGGCCAGCTCGGCGGTGCGCGGCCCATGCCGGCGCCGCAGCACGCCCGAGAGTCCGGAAGAGACGGTCATCGGGGGATCCCGGGCATGCGGGGCGAGGCCATCGCCCGGAAGAACAGCGCGCGCCCGGCGAGCTCGCCCCGGACGACCAGCACGAGGCCGAGCATCGAAAGGGTGCGCATGGCTTCCGCCGGGGGTTCAGACTCGGCCAGGAGGGCGACGAGCAGCAGCGGGGCGAGCAGGCCGCCGGTCGCGACCAGCGCGACGTGGGCCCGGGCACTCGGCGCGAGTGTGCCCCGCAGCAGGCGGGCCGACCGGTCGAGCACCGCGTCGCCTGTGCCACTGGCCCGCACCAGCCGTGCATGGAACAGCAGCGACGCCACCGTTGTCGCGACCTCGGCGAGGGCGAGGACGTGCGCCGGTCCCGTTGCCACCGCGGAGCTGGTGGTGGCGAGGAGGATGACCGTCGCCGTCGCCAGCCCGCACGTCAGCGTGGTGAACGCAAACAACACGGCGGTGCGATCGAACCGCCAGAGCCGGCGGCCGGTGGCGGCGTAGATCATCACCGAGCAGCCGACGGCGACCAGGCCGATGCCGGAGACGACCGCGCCGAGCGCGTCCGACAGGCCGCTGCGCGGCGCGACGAGCCGAGCGGCGGCGGCGGCCACGGCCGCGCTGGCGAACACGGCGAAGGCCACGATCTCCCGGCTCAGCCATGAGTGCCCGATGCCGATCACGGCTCGCCACGCCTGCAGCGGTCGACCCAGGTGGCCCACGCTGGCGCCGATGGCAACGAGTCCGGAGACGAGGGCGACGAGCGCACCAACGCGCAGCGTCTGGTCGGGCAGCGACGGGGCGAAGTGGGCGAGCCCGGCGATGCCGACGAACGTGCCGACCGAGAGCTGGGTCAGCACCAGCATCACGACGAGGGGCAGGTGGGCGTGCTTGGGCGCCTCCGACCAGTCGTCGGTGGCGATCGCCGTGGTCGGCAGCGCGTCGGTCCGGTGGTAGCGGGTGGAAGGCACGGTGAGGGCCGACACCGGCGCGCCGGGCACGAGCGTGGATCTCGCGTCGGTCCTGGCCAAGAGGTCGGCCACGTCGACCACGCCGATGGCGATGGCGCCGGTCGGGCAGGCCTGCACGCAGGCCGGCGCCTCGCCCTTGGCCAACCGGTCGCTGCACATGTCGCACTTGCGGACGATGCCGAGGCGCTCGTTGAACCTCGGCACGTCGTAAGGGCACGTCCACGTGCAGTACGAGCAGCCGATGCACTGGTCGTCGAGGTGGCGCACGATGCCGGTGACCGGGTCCTTGTCGTAGGCATCCACCGGGCAGCCGGCGAGGCATGCCGGGTCGACGCAGTGGTGGCAGGCGGTGGTCACGGTCTGCTGGGTCGGGCCGGCCGCGCCGACGCCCACCACGACGCCGACGGAGCGCCACGACTCGCCCTCGTCGAGTCCGTTCAGGGAGTGGCACGCCGACACACAGGACTTGCACGACGTGCAGAGGTCCATGTCGACCTCGAAGCGGTACTGCTGTCCGGGTCCCGGGGGTTGGACCGGGAGCAGCTGGTGGTACCAGCGCTCGTGCAGGGGCCTCGTGGCCCGGTCGTGGTGGTCGGCGAACCGCTCGACTGCCGTCAGGTCCCGCTGACGGGCGAGGTAGCTGTCGATCGGGGTGCGGACGTCCACGGCTGGGCTCACGTCGTCCTCAGTCCACGAGAGCCGGGGCGCGGTCCGCGTCGGCGAGGTCGATGACGGGCCCGGCGACGGCCGGTCCGTCGGTCAGCAGCTCGGTGCCAAAGGAGTTCTCGGGCTCGACGAGGAGGCGGGAGCACGCGAGCGCGGCGAGGGCGGCGGTGGCAATGCACAGGAAGAACACCCGCTCGCTGACCAGGATGTTGAGCGTCAGGAAGCAGATGGCTCCGACGTTGCCCATGGCACCGGCCATGCCGGCGACCTGGCCCGCTACGCGCTTCTTGACGAGCGGCACGATGGCGTACACCGCACCCTCTCCGGACTGCACGAAGAACGAGCAGCTCATGCACACGGCGATCGCCGCGATCCACGGCCACGCCGGACCGAGCGTCGACATGAGCGCGTAGCCCCCGACCAAGCCGACGAGCAGCGCGGACAGCGTGCGCTTGCGACTGCCGAGGATGTCCGACAGCAGGCCGCCGGCAGGCCGGGCGGCCAGGTTCATGAAGGCGAACGCCGATGCGGCCGCCCCGGCTGCAGCCGGACCCAAGCCCCAGGTGTCGGCGAAGAAGCCCGGCAGCATCGTGACGACGGCGAGCTCGGAGCCGAACGTGGCGAAGTAGGCGATGCAGAGGACGGCGACGTTGCGCACCGGGTACCGGTCCTCCGGCGGGTACGCATCCCGCAGGGCCGGGCGGTTCACCCGCAGCACGGTCCACTCCTGGAACACCAGCAGGGCGCCGACGGCCATGAGCGTGGCAGCGAACGCACCGTCGGAGATGACGTCCTCGCGCCAGATCCGCCAGGCGATGACCCCGAGGATCGCGTTGAGGGGGACGGTCAGGACGGCCAGCGCCCACACCGACTTCCGGCTGGTGACCTCGAGCGCGCCCTGGCGGCGAGGCTGCGCGTAGGTGACGCCCTCGGGGGTGTCGGTGACCGAGCGCAGGTAGAGGAGGCCGTAGGCGGCCGCCACGACGCCCGTCGTAAAGATGGCCCAGCGCCACCCGTCCGCGCCGCCCAGGACACCGGCGAGCACGGGCAGCGAGAACGCCGCCGCGGCCGAGCCGAAGTTGCCCCAGCCGCCGTAGACGCCTTCGGCCGTGCCCACCTCGCGGGGCGGGAACCACTCAGACACCATCCGGATGCCCACCACGAAGCCGGCTCCGACCACCGACAGTGCCAGGCGGCTGAACACCAGCGCCTCGAAGGTGGTGGCGAAGGCGAACACCGTGTTCGGCACCACGGCGAAGAGCAGGATCGCCGAATAGACCCGCCTGGGTCCCCAGCGATCGAGCGCCATGCCGATGAAGACCCGGGCCGGGACCGTGAGCGCCACGTTGCAGAGTCCGATCGTCTTCTTCTGGGCTTCGGTCAGCGCCAGCTGCTCGGCGATCGTGTTGGCGAACGGTGCGAAGTTGAACCAGACGACGAAGCTCAGGAAGAAGGCGAACCACGTCAGGTGCAGGATCCGGTACCTGCCCTGGAAGGACACGAGGTCCCGGATGCGGGCGGCGGCGTCACCGACGCGGGTCGGTGTCGGGGGATGGGGTGCGGTCATCCCGGCATCGTCGACCCGCAGGTTTTCCCCTGGGTTCCGCGGCCGTGAAGGCATCGGGGCGCTGCTCGCACGTCGGCCTCCGTGCTCCGGCGAGCCTGCGCACAGCCGAGAGCTCGGCGATGAGAGGTGGCCCTCACCTCAGCGGTCCGTCAACCGGTAGCCGCGACGCATGACGGTCTCGACCCCCGCGCCGGCGGGGCCGAGCCGCTGGCGCAGCCGGCCGACGGTGACCTCGACGACGTGCGGGTCGGACTCGGCGCCGTTCCAGACGCGGGCGAGCAGGTCGTCCTTGGACCAGACGACCCCGGGGCGTTCGGCGAGCGCGTGCAGCACGACCCGCTCCCTGTCGGTGAGCAGCACCGTCGTGCTCGCATCGCCGGCGGCGAGGTCGGGCGGGAGCACCACTGCCCGGCCCTGAAGGCGAACGTCGATGCCGGCGAGGGTGAGATCGCGGCCGAGCGAGCGGAAGGTGTCGGCCACGGCGAGCACCATCGAGCCAAGCCGCTGGCGTCCGGGCTGCACGGGCTCGGGCAACCCGAGATCGGTGATCCCGGAGGCGCACACCGGACCCACGCAGATCGGAACGACCCGGCCCGACAGCGCGGCCAGCAGGCGATCGAGCAGGCCCATCCGCTCGGCGATCGTGGCCAGGTTCTCCACCTGGGGGCGGGCGGTGAACGTGACCCCGTCCACCCGCCCCTCGACCATCGCCTCCACCAGCCGTTCCGCCGCGGTGGAATCCGTGGGCATCGTCCACTCGTAGACCGGCACCGCCAGTGGCACCGCGCCGATCTGGCCCACGGCCTTGGCCAGTGGTGCGCCGGACGCGCCGTCCAGCTGCACGGCGACGCGCGCGCCCTCGACGCCGATCTCGCGGAGGTGATCGAGCATCTCTGACGCCCACCCGTTCGGCGCCTGCCAGCGCACGTCGAGCCCGTTGGTGACGGCCGCGCCGTGGGCCTTGGGGCCCCGGGCGATGATCGTCGATCGCCCGAGGGCGTCGAGCAGCGCGTCGGCGAGGTCGAGGGACTCGGCGGCCTCGAACCAGGCCCGCACCCCGATGCCGGTCGACAGCAGCGTGTAGTCGGGCGGGTCGGCCACGACCGCACGGGTCGCCTCGGCCAGCTCGGCCTCGGCGATGAGCGGGAAGGTCTGGATCGCGGGGCCGTGCACCGTCGTGGCGCCCTTGCGCTCCAGCAGCTCGATCTGCTCGTCGGCCCGGCGGCAGGCCGTGACCCCGATCGTGAAGCCCGTGAGAGGTCCGGTCGTGGTCGGTCGGGTCCTCACCAGGGCGACGATGCCGTCGGCGTGTTGCCGGCGCGTTTCCGGGTCACGAAGAGGGTGCGAGGGCAACCTTGACCACGCCGGCGCTGACCTGCACCCGGTGGACGGCGAGCGAGAGCGCCGTGTCAGTGAGGCAGCGGCCGTCGAGCAGTGAGTACCGGTGCTTGTACAGCGGCGAGGCGACGAACCACTCGCCGTCGGCCGTGGTGCCGAGCAGCCCGCGGGCGATCACGTTCGCGCCGGTGGCAGGGTCCCGGTGATCCACGGCGTGGACCGATCCGTCGCGGAGGCGGAAGAGCGCCACCTGCCGGTCGTGCACGAGGGCCGCAACGCCGCGCTCGACCTCGATCTCGTCCGTGCGACAGACCCGCACCGCGGTCTCGGGGATTCGGTCGACGAGGGTCATCGGACCGCAACCGGGGTCTGGGTCGCGTGCCGGGCGAGCTCCTCGGGCCGAGCCGGCCGGGGTTGGCCTCGCTCGCTGACCATGACGATCTCGGGGTCGGCAGCACCCGGGGCGTTGACGAAGCTGTGGAAGCGCGACAGCCGGGTCGGGTCGGCGAGGGTGGCCGCCCACTCGCACTCGTAGGTCTCGACGTGGCGAGCGATCTCGGCATCCAGCTCGCGACAGAGGCCGAGGGCATCGTCGATGACCACCGACCGGACGTGGGCGAGGGCATCGCCGGTGCTCGCCTGCAGCGCCTCGAACCAGGTCGAGGTGCGTTGCAGGCGATCGGCGGTGCGGACGTAGTAGGCGAGGAAGCGGTCGATGACCCGGACCAGCACCTCGTCGTCGAGGTCGGTGGCGAGCAGGGTGGCGTGACGGGGGGTCTTGCCGCCGTTGCCGGCCACGTAGAGGTTCCAGCCCCGCTCGGTGGCGATGACGCCGACATCCTTGGACTGGGCCTCGGCGCACTCGCGAGTGCAGCCGCTGACGGCGAGCTTGAGCTTGTGGGGAGCGCGCAGGCCTCGGTAGCGCTCCTCGAGCCGGATGGCCATGGTGACCGAGTCCTGCACGCCGTAGCGGCACCAGGTCTCACCGACGCAGGACTTCACGGTGCGCACCGCCTTGCCATAGGCGTGGCCTGACTCCATGCCGGCGTCGAGCACCCGCTGCCAGATGGCGGGGAGCTGCTCCAGGCGGGCGCCGAGCAGGTCGATGCGCTGCCCACCGGTGATCTTGCAGTAGAGCCCGAAGTCGGCGGCAATCTCGCCGAGCGCGATGAGCTGCGCAGGAGTGATCTCGCCGCCGGGCACCCGTGGGATGACCGAGTAGGTGCCGTTGCGCTGCATGTTGGCCAGCGCGTGGTCATTGGTGTCCTGGGCCTCGCCCTGGCCGGGGTCGAGCACGTAGCCGTTGGCCCGGCTGGCGAGGATCGACGCGACCGCGGGTCGGCAGACGTCGCAGCCTCCACCGGTGCCGTGGGCATCGAGCACGTCGCGCCAGGTCCGGTGGCCGTTGACGCGGACCAGGTCGAACAGCGCTTGGCGGGAGACGGAGAAGTGCTCGCACAGGGTGTCGCTCACCACTTCACCGATGGCCCGCAGCTCGTCCTTCAGGAGGCTGGTGAGCATCGGGACGCAACCGGCGCAGCCTGACCCCGCTGACGTGCAGTCCTGCAGGTCGCCGACGGTGCGGGCGCCGTCGGCGATGGCCGAGCGCAGGCGGCCGGCGGTGACGTTCTCACAGGAGCAGACGGCGGCGGCGTCAGGGACCGACGCGCGCTGGCGCGGTCCGGTGGACGGCGCGACCCAGGACGACAGGTCGTCCGGCGTCGGCATCTCGCCGATGGCCATGAGGCGCAGCCGCTGATAGTCGCCGGCGTCGCCGACGAGCATCCCGCCGACGATGCGACCGTCCTCCCGTCGGCGGGCGAGGCGCTTGTAGACACCCGCAGTGGTGTCGGACCAGGTCAGCAGGTCGACCTCGTCCGCCGGGTCCGAGCCGGCGAACGCGTCGCCGAAGGAGGCCACGTCGATGCCGAGCAGCTTCAGCTTGGTGGACAGGTCGGGTGTGGCGAACCCGCCCGGCTCCGGCTGGCCGGCGAGCCGGGCGGCGAGGACCCTGGCCATGCCGTAGCCGGGGGCGACGAGGCCGAGGCAGCGGCCCTCCACCGAGGCCACCTCGCCGATCGCGGAGATGTGCGAGTCGGAGGTAGCCAGCTGGCCGTCGACGACCACGCCGCCGCGCTGCCCCACCTCGAGGCCAGCGTTCCGAGCCAGCTCGTCGCGGGGCCTGATGCCGGCGGAGAACACGACGATGTCGGCTGGGATCGGCGGCCCGTCGGCCCGCTCGAGTGTGCACACGGTGGCGCCCTCGTCATCGGGGTCGGCCCCCGTCAGCGCCCGGGTACTGACCCCGGTGTGCACCCGGATGCCCCGCTGCTCGACCTTCCGGCGGAGCACCGCGGACGCGCTCTCGTCGAGCTGTGCCGGCATCAGGCGAGGCGCCATCTCGACGACGTGGGTCTCGAGGCCGAGGAGGCGAAGCGCGTTGGCTGCTTCCAACCCGAGCAGACCACCACCGACCACCACGCCGGTCCGGACCGACGGTTGCTCAGCGTGGGACCGGATCGCGGCGAGGTCGTCGAGGGTCCGGTAGACGAAGGTCCCGGGGCGGCTGGCGCCCGGCACGGGTGGCACGAACGGCGTGGAGCCCGTGGCGAGAACCAGGTGGTCATAGGTCTCGACCCGCCCACCGGTGGTCGTGACGGAACGGGAGGTGCGGTCGATGGCTACAACACCCTCGCCCACCACCACGTCGATGCCGTTCTGCTCGGCGAACCCCGGCGCCGCCATCGAAAGGTCCTGCGGCCTCCCGCCGTCGAACACCGCAGAGAGGCGGACCCGGTCGTAGGCCACGACCGGCTCCTCGCCGAAGACGGTGATCGCCCACCGCCCGTTCGCCCCGCGGGCGACCAGCTCCTCCAGCAGGCGGTGGCCGACCATGCCGTAGCCGACGACGACGAGCCGCGGACGAGGACCGCCTTCGTGGAAGGTGGGCTCGGTCACGGACGCACTCTGACGATTCGCTGTTGCCTGGCCGTTGCCCGCCGGTGACACCCGCGCGACCAGTGGCGCGCACCAACGGTCAAGCCCTTGAGCGCCGGCTCACAACGTCCTCACCCTCCGTGTGAGAGGCGGGACGGCGCGGTGGTGGCGGCAGGCGATGTGAGCGCCGCGGGAACGAGGAGCTCAGGAGCGCGGCCCCGCGGGGATCCGGAGATGGGCGCCTCGCTTCAGGCGCTCTGCCGCACTCGCTCCACGAACTCCATGTGCAAGAGCGCCGATGCCTCGGCAAACGCGGCGTCCACGCGCGAGATCAGAGCGGCCAACCCGCTGAGGTCCGTCTCGAGCTTGGCGAGTCGCTCGACCTCCGAGCACGCTTCGCCGACGGCTCGGGCACCGAAGCTCATGCTGCTGCCACCGAGGCTGTGAGCAGTCGACTCGGCAGCCGCGGCGTCGCGCTCCTGCAGGGCTCGGTGAAGGTCCGCGACGCGGGCCGCTCCATCGGTGATGTAGGTCCTGACGAGATCGGCGACGAGCGCCGGCCCGTCGACCGCGCTGCCGGTGAGATCGTGCATCATCGACACCACCCGCTCGTCGAGTGGGTCGACGGGCGTGGCCGGGGCAGGCTCGACCGGCGATGGCTCGGCGCCACGAGCCGGAGCGCTCTCGATGATCGCCAGCAGATCGGGAATGTCGAACGGCTTCGTGAGGTAGTGGTCAGCCCCGTTCTCGAGCATCCTCCGAACCTGTCCGGGGGTCGCGTCCGCGCTGAGCATTGCGATCGTGGCCGACGCAGTGCGATCGTCCGCCCGAAGCTCGCGGAGGAGCTCGTCCCCGGACATGTCAGGAAGATGCATGTCGAGAAGGATCACATCGGGTTGGTGCTCACGAGCGAGGTCGAGCGCGAGCCGGCCCATCATCGCGACCATGAAGGTCACCCTCGCTCGCCGCGACAAGATGTGATCCACGAGCTTGATGTTCGAGATGTTGTCCTCGACATAGAGCACCGTGCGTAGAACGTCCGACGCATGTGCCGGCGTCGTCTGGTCGGCGAGACGATCGCGAACCTGATTGGCGGGTGAGTCGCACAGCAGCAGCTCGACCCAGAACGCCGTGCCGACGCCCACTTCGCTCGACACCCCGATCTCGCCACCCATTGCGTCGACGAGGTACTTCGTGAGAGCAAGCCCGAGACCGGTGCCCTCTACCTCCGTCTGCTCGGCGCCAAGGCGCTCGAACGGACGGAACAGCCGCTCCACGTCGTCCGGTGCGATGCCAGGACCCGTGTCCGAGACCACGATGCGGACGCGGCGATCGTCGACCGCGATGCAGTCGACGCTGATCTCGCCATCCTCACGGTTGTACTTGACCGCGTTGGCCAAGAGGTTGACCAGCACCTGCTGCAGGCGTTGGTGGTCAGCGCGCACGTACTCGTTGCTGTTCGCTGACGGTGGCTCGTGCACGCGAAGTCGCCGCGCGTTCGCCATGGGACGGACCATGCCCAACGCTGCCTCGACGACATCGGCGACGCGCACCGGCTCGACCGACAGGCGGAGGTTGCCGCTCTCGATGCGGGCGATGTCGAGCACCTCGTCGATCAGACCGAGGAGATGGCGTCCGGCCTTGCCGATGTGGTCGATGAACTCAGCCTGCTGCGGGTCGACGATCTCCATCTCGAGCAGCTGGCTGAAGCCGAGAATGGCGTTCAGCGGTGTACGGAGCTCGTGGCTCATCCGCGAGAGGAACTCGCTCTTCGCTGCGCTGGCCGCCCGCAGCTCGCGGTTCGAGGCCTGGAGCTCCTGGGACCGCTGGATCACCTCCGCTTCCATCTGCTCGCTGCGCAGCTGCAGCTCGGTGGTGCGCTCTTGCTCCCGAGCGCGGAGGCGGGTCAGCTGGACGAACTCGGTGACGTCCTCGACGCGGTGGACGATGTAGGCGACGTTGCCATCGATCAACACCGGCGAGTTGATCGGGCTCCACCAACGGGTCTCGAAGCCGCCACCGTCCGGTCGGCGGATGTCGTACTGCTGCACGGCCATCGTGTCCGACACCCGGTTCGCGAGCACGCGATGGAGTGACTCGCGGAGGTTGCTGACCCCGTTGGCTGTCACGTCGTCGGGATTGTCGGGGAAGACGTCGAAGATCCCGCGTCCGACGATCGCCGCCCTGTCGGTCATCGTTGCAGCGAGGTACGCGTCGCTCGCGCCGACGATCTTCAAGTCGGGATCGAGGATCAAGTAGCACCCGGGTGCTGCTTCGAGAATGGCGCGGAAGTCCGGTTCTGCAGACGCGGACCCGGGCGACATGGCCACAACCCGAACGTTACGCTCAAAGCAGTCGAAACGACCTGAAACGTCACGGGAATGAAATGATGACCGCCCGATCAGCCGTCGCCGGAGCGACTGAGCAGGTCACGGGTGTGCTCGGCGGCGAGCTCGGCGCGACTTCCGATGCCGAGCTTCGCGTACACGTGCAGGAGATGGCTGTGGACGGTGGAGGCCTTGATGCCGAGCGCTTCGGCTGCTTCCCGGTTCGTCTTGCCCCTCGCGACGAGATCGACCACTCGACGCTCGGCCGCCGTGAGTGAGTCCCACCCGAACGGTGGCCGCCCCTGGCGAGAGGTCGCGACGACGAGCTCGTCGACCAAGCTGACGATCACCGCCATGGCGGCGGGCGGCGGGAGCGATCGACCTTCGGCCGAGGACGCGACAAGGCGGTCGACTCCGAGGTGCTCCTCGAGCCGATGGCGCGCCTCGTCGTGGAACCGGGAGGGGATCCAGCCGATACGACAGCCGGTCTCCGTGAGGTGCCGTTCGCGGACACCGAGCACTCTCGCGGCGTCGGACGGATCTCCGTGGTCGACGAGGAGCGCCGCGATCTCGGCGAGGACGTCGGGCCAGGCGATGTCGGTCTGGTCACGCCGGCCGGCGACTGCCTCGCTGAGCACCACGGCTGCCGCACCGGGTTGTCCGAGCCTGCGGTGGACCAACGGGAGCAGCGAGCTGCGGGTGATGCCGTCGAGGGAGTGAGGTGCCACGTCCGCAGCCGCGAAGAGCGGAAGCGCCGCTGCGGGCGTGTCACCCACGCTGTCGACGAGGGTCTGGAGGCCCCGATGGTGGAGGCCGGCCGGCACCGCGGACGGTTCGATGGTGGGAGTGGCGACCCCGTCATGGACCGCGAGCAGCGTGGCGGCGTACTCGAAGGTCGCCCGCACGAAGGGGGCGTCCTCGGAGATCTGGGCGAGTGCTTCATGGACGTGTGCGAGCGCCGGGCGGTCTTCACGGTGGTAGGCGACCGTGGCGAGGACCTGGTAGGCGCTCGACCTCATGGCTGCATTGCTGTCGTCACGTGACGCGTGGACGAGCTGCTCGGCTTCGTCGACCCGCCCCAGCGTGAGGGCGTAGTTCGCCGCGGAGCCCAGCAAGCCTTGGCGGTCGTCGCTGTCGGCGGGCTCGGCGACGACCTCGCTCGCGACGCGTCCCAGGAGCGTCAGGTCGCCGTTGTGGCGTGCCATCAGCAGGAGGTGGAAGCGGGCCGCCCCCGTCAACCTCTTGTTGCCGGTCCGGGTCGCGTAGACGGAGACGTCGAGGAGCTCGTCGACCGTCGTGGGCTGGCCGTACCGAGCCGCGAACAGCGTTGCGAAGGCGTTGGCGGTGGTGAGCTCGTGAGGATCGGTGTCGGGATGCTGGCGAAGCAGCTCGATGTTGTCCCGCAGGCGCTCGAGACGGCCCGCGCTGGCCTGACCGGCATCGTGACCGATCAACAGAACCATCGCCAGCGTCCACGCGGCACCGTAGGGAGGCTCAGCCGTGGACTCCATGGCAGCGACCGCCGAGTCGGCCAGCCCCAGCGCCCGCTGGGGCCACCGCCGCCGCCACAGATCGCTCATGCGCGCCGCGAGCTCGCCGTACTCCGGCCGCTCGCGCTCCTTGGCCCACCGGAGGGCGGCTTCGAGGTCTGCAGCACGCCAGCCTGGCTGCAGCCAGGACGGGCGGCGGCCGTGCAGCGGTGCCATCACCGCGGCGACCTCCACCATCCGCACGAGATGCGCGTCGTCGAGAGCCTCTCGCTCTCCCGCCTCGTCGAGGCGTTCGAGCCCGTAGGCGCGCAGTGAGTCCAGCAACCGGTAGCGGGCCACCCCCTCGACGTCGTCGGCGACGACCATCGATCGGTCCACCAGGGTGGCGAGGTGGTCGAGGACGTGCCAGGCGTCCATCCGCCGTTGGGTCGTTCCGATGTCGGCGGCGACGACGGCTTCAGCATCCTCGAGGGTGAACGGGCCCGCGAACACGGCCAGTCGGCGGAACACCACGCGCTCGTCTTCATCGAGCAGCTCATGGCCCCAGTCGATCGAGGAGCGCAACGTTGCCTGCCGAGGCACCGCGGTGCGTGGAGATCCCGTGAGCAGACGGAAGCGATCGTCGATCGCTTCGGCGATGTGCTCGGGGGTGAGGAGGCGGATCCGGGCCGCAGCCAGCTCCATCGCCAACGGGATCCCGTCGAGCCGCCGGCAGATGCGGGCGACGGCGGCGCGGTTGGCATCGGACACCGCGAAGGTCGGCCGGACCTGCCTGGCGCGCTCGACGAACAAGGCGACCGCTTCGGAGTCCTCCAACGCAACGGGGCCGAGCTCGATCTCCGGCTGCGGGAGCGACAGGTTGGGCACCACCCAGGTCTGCTCTCCCGATGCGCCGAGTGGTTGCCGGCTCGTCGCCAGGACGGTCACCCCCGGGGCGGCGCGCAAGATCAGCTCTGCCACCCGGGCGGAGGGCGCTGCCAGGTGCTCGCAGTTGTCGAGCACGATGAGGGTGCGCCGCCGCTTCAGCGCGTCCGTCACGGCGGCCCCAGGCGACTCGTCGCCCTCCGGCCGCGCACCGATCGCGGCCGCGATCGCGGCCATCACCTCGGAGTCGCACTCGGCCGTGGCGTCCACCGCGACACCGGACAGGTCGACGAACCACGCTTGGTCGTAGCGGTCGATGTACGCGGCGGCCGCTTGCAGGGCGAGCCTCGTCTTGCCGGCTCCTCCGGGTCCGGTGAGGGTGACCAGGCGGTTGTCCGAGATCAGATCACCGACCGTCCGCACGTCCTCGTCGCGGCCGACGAAGCTGGTCAGCTGCACCGGCAGGTTGTTCGGGGTGTCGTCGAGGACGCGCAGCGGCGGGAACTCCGAGGGGAGGCTGGGATCGAGGAGCTGGAAGATCCGTTCGGGCCGAGCGAGGTCGGCGAGACGGTGCTCGCCGAGATCGGTGAGGACGAGGCGGTCGGGCAGGCGGTCGGCGACCAGAGCGGCGGTCGTCGCCGAGGCGAGCGTCTGACCGCCGTGGCCACAGTCTCGGATCCGCGCACAACGGGCAAGGGCCAGCCCCGCGTACCGGCTCCCGTTGCGGACGGTCACCTCGCCGGTGTGCACGCCCAGTCGCACCCGAAGCCCGGCTGCCTGCGCGCCCGGACGCTGGAGCTCCCGCTGGATCGCCGCCGCGGCAGCGAGTGCCGCGCTCGGTCGGTCGAAGGCGGCGACGAACGAGTCGCCTTCCCCCTGTTCGACGGGCCGGACACCGCCGTGCACGCCGACGGCCTCGTCGACCGCCCGATCGAGCGCCGCCAGCTCCGAGACCATGCTCTCGTTCCCCCGCGCCCAGGCGCGGGTCGAGCCCTCCACATCACCGAGCAGGAAGGTCACCGTTCCGGTCGGCAAGCTGAACATCCCGTCGCCCATCGCAGTACTCGCCGTGTCCATGTGCCCCACTCCGGCTGACGTGCTCGCCGATCCCGACCAAGTGCCCATCGTGCCACCATCGGACAATTCGGCGGCGGGGGCATCCACCGTCCGGTGGGCCGCCGCCGACCCGCGGATAAGGACGGTTTGTCCACCATGTGGTGGATGTCCGGAGGGGTCGACCCGGCGAGGATGAGCGGCGCGGGGCGCTGCCCGCCACGATCCGGAGGAGCCATGGACACAGCACCGATCTTCAATGCCGAGCGGTTGCTCGAGGCGGCCCGCCGCGAGACGGGCCTCGACGACTTCGGCCCCGACGACTTCCTCGAACCGCTCGAGGTCCTGACCGAGACCTACCGCCGCGCGCCGCTCAACCACCGAGGGGTGCAGGCCAAGGAGTCGCACCTGCACCGCCAGCTCGTCACCCGGCTCCAGGTCGCCGAGGCCCTGCGGCTCGATCCCACGGTGACGGATCGCGCCATCGAGGCGCCGATCTACATCGTGGGCCTCGCCCGCACCGGGACCACGCTGCTGTACGAGCTGCTCGACCTGTGCCCGGCGACCCGCGCCCTCCTGCACTGGGAGGCCGTCCGGCCGGTCCCGGTACCCATCCCACCGGGCTCGGAAGACCCGCGGCTCGCGGCTGCCCGCCAGGAGCTCGCCGACTTCGACCGGTCCCCGATGGCCGCCATCCACTACATCGCGGCCGAGCTTCCGGCCGAGGACTACCTGCTTCTCCACCCCTCGCTGCGCATCGTCGCCGGCGACGAAGCCGTCTGGGAGCCGTACGCGACGTGGTACGAGCAGGCCGACCAGCGACCCGCCTACCGCTACCTCGCAACGCTCGTCCGGCTGCTCGACGCGCAACGCCCGGCCGACCGGTGGCTGATGAAGAGCCCCGCTCACCTCCGCAATCTCGATTGCCTGGTCGGCGAGTTCCCCGACGTGCGCTTCGTCTGGACGCACCGCGACCCGATGGCTGCCATCGCGTCGCTGTGCAGCCTGTTCGCCACCGCCATGGCCCCGATCGCTCCCGTCGACCCCCTCGCGATCGGGGCCGCGGCCACCGTCGGCTGCTGCATCCAGCTCGAACGCGCGCTCGAGATCCGAGACCAGCTGGGCGACGATCGCTTCGTCGACGTCAGCTATGACGGGCTCGTCGCGCAGCCATCCCAGGTCGCAGAGCGGGTGGCGACCGAGCTCGGACTCGACCTGACGGCGGCGACGGTGGCCGCCTTCGACCGCTACGTCGCCGACCACCCCCAGCACAAGCACGGCGCCCACCGGTACGACGCTGCCGACTTCGGCCTCGACGAAGTCGAGATACGCGACCGGCTCTCGCCCTACCTCGACCGCTTCATGGTCGGTGTCTGAGCGGGCCAGCACGGTGCCGTCCCCGCATCCGATCTCCGTGTCCGACCTCAGCGTGGTGGGCTTCGGCCTGACGGTCCCCGAGTGCGTGGTCGTCTCGAGGTCCGGTCGCGTGTTCGTGTCGAACGGTGACCAGCTCGCCGAGGTGCTCGCCGACGGGACGGTCCGTTGCTTCGGCCATGGCCTGGGACACGCCAACGGGATCGCCATCGTGCTCGACGGCCGGATCGTGGCCACCGACTTCAGTCCCCGTGGTGGTCTCCGCCTCGTCGATCCCGACACCGGCGAGGTCGAGGATCTCCAGCTCACGATCGATGGTCGGCCTCTGGCGTACACGAACTATCCCGTCGTCGACTCCCACGGTTCCATCTGGGTGAGCTGCTCGACCCGGGACGACCACATGCGGTCGCTCGTCGCGGGACTCGACGACGGATACATCGCCCGGGTCGATCCCGGCGGCGCCGTCGTCGCCGCCGACGGCGTCCACTATGCGAACGGCTTGGCCCTGGACGCCGACGAGGCCTACCTGTACTGCTGCCGGACGTCGCTCGGGGACGTGGTCCGCTTCCGCGTCGCCCCCGACCGCAGCCTCGGACCTCCGGAACGGTACGGCCCGGCCCTCGGACACCGGCGAGCCGACGAGTTCACCCAAGCGGCCGCCGACGCTGCCTTCGCCGACCCCGGAGCCCTGCGCCGATGGGGGTTGACCGACGGATGCGGGTTCGACCAGGCGGGAAACCTCTGGGTCACGGTCGTGAGCTGCGGACGGGTGTGCGCCATCACGCCCGACCAGAAGCTGGTCACCGTCATCGACGACCGGCACGGCACCACGCTGCAGCTGCCCAGCAACGTGAGCTGGGGTGGGCCCGACCTGCGTGACCTCTACATCGGCTCCGTCGGTCTGCCCCACGTGCTCAAGCTCACCAGCCCCGTCCCGGGCCTCCCGCTCGCGCATCAGCGCTGACCGAGCTCCCACGTCGTCCGATGGGCCGCTGACCTTTGCCGGGCCGACTACCGCCTGATGCGGTCGAGGACGGTCCTCGCCAGCTGGTCGCCGTGCGTGTCCTGGACGAAGTGGCCGGCGTCGTCGAACGCATCCCAGGTCGAGTGCGGGATGAGCCCGTGCCACCGACGCCCCCATTCTCCCGTGAAGACCTCGTCGGCCAGCCCCCACACGAAGTGCACCGGCAGCGACATCGAATTGATCGCAGCGAAGTGCCGCGCCTGGGCGTCACCGTCGCCACGGGCATGGTCGTACACGGGGATCGAGAGGGGGAACTGCCGCGGGCCGGCGACACCGGCGTCGCCGAGCCCGGCGAACGGCGCGTCGTAGGCGGCACGCACCGCGTCCACCTCGGGCGCCAGGGACGGCACCTCGCCCTGCAGCGCCGGGAGCAGGGCCTGTTGCGGGTTGGCGCGGCGGGTGCCGATGACCATCACGGTTCCCCAGCCGAAGTGCGTCGGGATGTTGTCGCGCAGGACACCGCCGGGCTCGTTCTGCGCGATCCAGCTGCGGATGGCAGGTGTGTACTCGTAGCCGTCGTGATGCAGCCAGGTGTTCATGATCACGAGCCGGGAGAAGCGCTCGGGCGCGGCGACGACCTGTGCGAGACCGATGGGCCCGCCCCAGTCCTGCACGAAGACCGTGATGTCGTGAAGGTCGAGGGCCTCCAACAACCTGCCGAGGTTCGCGGTGTGCTGAGCGATCGTGTACCAGGAGGGGTCGGTGACCTTGTCACTGCGACCGAAGCCGATGTGGTCGGGCGCGATGCAGCGGAAGCCGGCGTCGCGCATGACGGGGATGACCCTGCGATAGAGGTAGCTCCACGTCGGCATGCCGTGGAGCATCAGCGCCACCGGCCCATCCACCGGGCCTTCGTCGAGGTAGTGCATGCGCAGGCCGTCGATGTCGAGATGGTGCGGTGCGAACGGGAAGTCGACCAGACCGTCGAAGTTGGCGTCCGGGGTGCGCACGAACGGAGGCGTCGTGCTCATCGGACCGCCGAGAGGCGGGCGGCCGCCCGAGGCTCCGCCTCCAGCCACGGCGCCAAGCGTGACTCGACGGTCACGA
>DATLFP010000118.1:0-8380 GCA_035540955.1 Acidimicrobiales bacterium | reverse complement strand
GAGCGGGGCGGCGGGCCGGGGCGCCGCCGCCGACGGCGGTGCACTCGGGGACGGCGCCGCGAGCCGCGGCCGGGGCGGGCGGAGGACGGTCGTCGACGGCGAGGGGGAATCCCCGGCGCGGGCCACCAGGACGACCGGCGCCACGATCGCCACGGCCACGGCGAGGGCGACCAGCCCCACCGCCGCCTTCACGGGGAGGGGTACCCGCGAGCGGAGCGGCGGTAGGTCCTGCTCCCACAGATCCCAGTCGTTGTGAGTCGTCGACACGTCGACCGCCTCTCGCCCTCCTGCCTGATGCTCCTCCTGCGACGCCGGCACCCGCCAGAGTCGAAGGTCCCGGCGCGGCACAGCGGCCGGGCCGGTTTCCCGGTCACGGCCGCTGCGGTGGCCTGGTCGTGTCGCGCTACGACTTGACCACGAACTTGTGGACGGTCGAGGGAGACACGGGCGGGTTCAGCTCGGTGGCGTAGTCGTCAGCCTGCTCGACGAAACAGATCGCCAGGCGGGACGGGTGCGGGCCCGTACCCGTCGACGTCTCGGCCTTGGTCGGCAGGGTGTACTTGCCGGCCGGGACCAGCTTCCCGCTCTCGTCGAGGGTCGGGTTGGCGGCGGTGTTGATCAGGAACCCGTTCCGGGCGCACACGCAGGTCCACCGGGCCGAGGTCGGTGCCCGGCACCCGCAACGTGGTCAGCTGCCCGTTGGGAGCCACCTTGTTGATGGCGTTCGTCGCCCCTCGTGCCGCGATGTACAGCGAGCCGTCCGGAGCGGCGACTGCGTCCTGCAGCGCCCAGTTGGCCTCCGGGCCGAGCACCGTGCTCACTGTCCCGAAGGCGGGCGCCACCGGCGCGGGCTGGGTCAGCACGATGGCGCCGAAGGCGGCAATGAGGGCGACGACCACCACCACCACCGCCAGGCGGGTGAGGTGCAGCCGACGCCCCTCCTGCTCGGGCGGCAGCGTGCCGGGCTCGTGCACCGGTGGTGCCGGCCGCTCCTCGACGTGTGTGGACGCGGAGAACAGATGTTTCATCGGCGTGTTCATTCGGGTTCTCCTTTCGCCGAATTCACTGCGCGCTCCTTCGGGATGATCCTCGGGAATCGCCTCCCTCCCGATCGGCTCCCTTTCCGACAAAAGGGGCCCCTGGGCCCAGCCGCTCGAATGGAATCGCTGCCGGCCGGGTAGTCGCGCGCTGACCCGTCGAGAGGAGGCCGTCATGCCGACGCCCGGCAGTCACAGCCACGACGTGCGGGGCACCCGCCCGCGGGACAGCCGATCCGCGCCGCCCGGCGCCCGGAGCGACCGCGCCAGCGGCCCCTACGGCGAGCGCACGGCCGGGGGCGATCCCGGCGCAGTCATCGAGCTGCGCTCCCCGGCGTTCAGCGACCAGACCAGGATCCCCGTGCGGTACAGCCGCCTGGGAGACAACGTCTCGCCGCCGCTGGAGTGGGGAGACGTCCCGGAGGCGACCGCGGAGCTGGCCCTGCTGTGCGAGGACCCCGACGCGCCCTCCGGCACCTTCCTCCACTGGCTGGTCACCGGGCTGCCTCCGCACGTCCGCTCCCTTCGGGAGGGCGTGACACCACCGGACGCCACCAGCTGGGCCAACGACTTCGGCGAGCCGGCATATGGCGGACCGCAGCCGCCGGTCGGCGACGACGCCCACCGGTACTTCTTCCGGCTCTTCGCGCTGGGGTCGCCGCTCGACATTCCCCCGGACGCTCGGGTCGACAGCGTCAGGCGGCGCCTGCGGGAGGAGGCGCTGGCCACCGGCACGCTCGTCGGGCTGTTCGCCCGCTGATCCGCGCGGCGCCGGACAACCGGGGCGCGACGTGGCACCATCGCGCAGGTGACGACCAGGCCGGCCGACGCCGAGCACCTGCGCGACCTCGCGCTGCTGCGCCGGGTCCGCGACCGGATCGACCGGGACTACGCCCTGCCGCTCGACGTCGAGGCGCTGGCCCGGGGCGCCCACATGTCCGCCGGCCACCTCAGCCGTCAGTTCCGGCGGGCCTACGGCGAGTCGCCCTACTCCTACCTCATGACCCGGCGCATCGAGCGGGCCATGGCCCTGCTGCGCCGGGGCGACCTCAGCGTCACCGAGGTCTGCTTCGCCGTGGGCTGCTCGTCGCTGGGGACGTTCAGCACCCGCTTCACCGAACTGGTCGGGGTGCCGCCGAGCGTCTACCGGCGGGACGCGTCGAACGCCACGGTGGGCATGCCGTCCTGCGTGGCCAAGCAGGTCACCAGACCGGTCAGGAATCGAGAAGCGCGCACGGCCGGGTCGCGCTCAGGATGACGGCCATGGAACTCACCATTCACTCGAGCATGCTCCCGCACACCGACCCCGACGAGTCGCTGGCCTTCTACCGCGACACCCTGGGCTTCGAGGTCCGCAACGACGTCGGCTACCAGGGGATGCGCTGGATCACGGTCGGCCCTCCCGGCCAGCCCGGCACGTCGATCGTCCTGTACCCGCCCGGCGCCAGCCCCGGCATCACCGACGACGAGCGGCGCACGATCGCCGAGATGATGGCGAAGGGCACGTTCGCCATGATCAACTTCGCCACCAAGGACCTCGACGGCACCTTCGAGCGCCTGCAGGACGGCGACGTGGAGATCGTGCAGGAGCCCACCGACCAGCCCTACGGCGTGCGCGACTGCGCCGTGCGCGATCCTGCCGGCAACCTCATCCGCATCAACGAGTTCCGCTGAGCATGGGACACGTCGCCGACAGCCACGACATGATCCGCGTCCACGGGGCGCGCGAGAACAACCTCAAGGACGTCAGCATCGAGATTCCCAAGCGCCGGCTGACCGTGTTCACCGGCGTGTCCGGGTCAGGGAAGAGCTCGCTGGTGTTCGCCACCATCGCCGCCGAGTCGCAGCGGCTGATCAACGAGACCTACAGCGCCTTCGTGCAGGGCTTCATGCCGACGCTGGCCCGGCCGGAGGTCGACGTGCTCGACGGCCTCACCACGGCGATCATCGTCGACCAGGAGCGGATGGGCGCCAACCCCCGCTCCACCGTCGGCACCGCCACCGACGCCAACGCCATGCTGCGCATCCTGTTCAGCCGGCTTGGGCAGCCGTACATCGGCTCGCCCCAGGCGTTCTCCTTCAACGTCCCCACCCGGACGGCGAGCGGATCGATGTCGGTGGACCGGGGCAAGGGCGAGCGGCTCGTGGTGCGCAACCGCGTGTACCTCGGCGGCATGTGCGCCCGCTGCGAGGGCATGGGCTCGGTCAGCGACTTCGACGTGTCCCAGCTGTACGACGACACCAAGTCGCTGAGCGAGGGCGCGCTCCGGGTCCCCGGCTACAGCATGGAGGGCTGGTACGGCCGCATCTTCGCCGGGTCGGGCTACTTCGACATGGACAAGCCCATCCGCAAGTACACCAAGAAGGAGCTCCACGACCTCCTCCACAAGGAGCCGACCAAGATCAAGGTCGAGGGCATCAACCTCACCTACGAGGGGCTGATCCCGAAGATCCAGAAGTCGATGCTCTCCAAGGACGTCGACGCCATGCAGCCCCACGTCCGCGCTTTCGTCGAGCGGGTGGTGACGTTCACCACCTGCCCCGACTGCGGCGGCACCCGGCTCAGCGAGTCGGCCCGCTCGTCGAAGATCAAGGGGCTCAACATCGCCGACGTCTGCGCCATGCAGATCAGCGACCTGGCCCAATGGGTGCAGGACGTCGACGAGCCGTCGGTGGCCCCGCTGCTGGCCAAGCTGCGCCACACTCTCGACTCGTTCGTGGAGATCGGGCTGGGCTACCTCTCCCTCGACCGCCCCTCGGGGACGCTGTCGGGAGGCGAGACGCAGCGCACGAAGATGATCCGCCACCTCGGCTCCTCGCTCACCGACGTCACCTACGTGTTCGACGAGCCGACGATCGGCCTGCACCCCCACGACGTCCAGCGGATGAACGACCTGCTGCTCCAGCTGCGCGACAAGGGCAACACCGTGCTCGTCGTGGAGCACGAGCCGGAGACGATCGCCATCGCCGACCACGTCGTCGACCTGGGCCCGGGCGCCGGCACCGGGGGCGGCACGGTCTGCTACGAGGGGACGGTCGACGGGCTGCGGGGGAGTGGCACGATCACCGGCCGCCATCTCGACGACCGGGCGGCCCTGAAGGGCGCGGTGCGGACGCCGTCCGGTGCGCTGGAGATACGCGGCGCCTCGACCCACAACCTCCAGGACGTCGACGTCGACATCCCCCTCGGCGTGCTTGTCGTCGTCACCGGCGTGGCCGGTTCGGGCAAGAGCTCCCTCCTGCAGGGTTCGATCCCCGAGAGCGCAGGCGTGGTGTTCGTCGACCAGGGGGCGATCCGGGGCTCACGGCGGAGCAACCCGGCCACGTACACCGGGCTGCTCGAGCCCATCCGCAAGGCCTTCGCCAAGGC
Organism: Acidimicrobiales bacterium; assembly: GCA_035540955.1. Classification (GTDB taxonomy): domain Bacteria; phylum Actinomycetota; class Acidimicrobiia; order Acidimicrobiales; family CADCSY01; genus DATLFP01. Next base: position 3,973 of record DATLFP010000118.1, on the reverse strand, counting down.
CAACGGCGTGAAGCCGGCCCTGTTCAGCGCCAACTCCGAGGGTGCCTGCCCCACCTGCAACGGCGCGGGCGTCATCTACACCGACCTGGGCATCATGGCGACGGTCGCCACGACCTGCGAGGACTGCGAGGGCAAGCGGTTCCAGGCCGCGGTGCTGGAGTACCGGCTCGGCGGCCGCGACATCAGCGAGGTGCTGGCCATGTCGGTGACCGACGCCGAGGAGTTCTTCGGCGGGGGAGAGGCGCACACGCCCGGGGCCCACGCCATCCTCGACCGCCTGGCTGCCGTGGGGCTCGGCTACCTCAGCCTCGGGCAGCCCCTCACCACGCTCTCGGGTGGCGAGCGCCAGCGGCTCAAGCTGGCGACGCACATGGGGGAGAAGGGCGGGGTCTACGTCCTCGACGAGCCGACCACCGGCCTCCACCTGGCCGACGTCGAGCAGCTGCTCGGCCTGCTCGACCGGCTGGTCGACTCGGGGAAGTCGGTCATCGTCATCGAGCACCATCAAGGCGTCATGGCCCACGCCGACTGGATCATCGACCTCGGCCCGGGCGCCGGCCACGACGGCGGCCGCATCGTGTTCGAGGGCCCGCCGGCCCAGCTCGTCGCCGGCCGCTCCACCCTTACCGGCCAGCACCTCGCCGCGTACGTCGGCGCCTGACCGACGCCGTCACGCGGGCGGCACGGGGTGACCGGTGTATGCCGCGGCGTATGCTTGGGTCCGTGCGAAGGACGAACATCTACCTCACCCTCGCCGAGCAAGAGGCATTGGACGCGAGGGCCGCGGTCGAGGGTTCGACCCGGAGCGAGGTGCTTCGAAGCATCGTCGATCGTGAGCTCAATCTCGACACCGAGGCGTCGGGGCCCGTCGATGCGGCCCTTGCCGAACTGGCAGGTGAGCTCGCGGAGCGGAGCCGACAGCTGAGCGCCGACGATGCCGACCTCTCCAGTTCCGGGTGATCATTGTCGACGACCACCTCGCGCTCCTCGCCGTCGCCGGATCCCTCCCGGAGCTCGGCAGGCCGGGGCCGGTAACCACGACGTACGGATTCCACTACCGGCTGGCGCACGCCGTCGCAGATTCTGCCCGGTCGGGGAGCCTTTCCAGGCGGCATCAGGAGGCGCCCGCGGCACTGCACCGAGTGCTCCGGCCGCCGGCGAACCGCCTCATCGTCCTTGATCCGCGGGAGAGCGTCCTCGAGGCCGTGAACGTCGCCGTCGAGCGCGGCGCGAACCTGCTCCTCGCCGAGCTCGTCGGTGCCGCCGTTCATCATGGAGCGGCCGTTCGTGTCACGCCGGGGAACGAGGGTCGGACATGGGCTGGGGTGATGGAGGCTGCGGGCGTCGACTTCGCGACTGTCGAGCCCTGACTCGGTCCCGTGCAACTCCATGTGCCACTGCCGGTGGGCCGCACTGGGCCCGGTTCTGGGCGGGATACGACCCGGCGTCCATGGGAGAACAGGTCCGGGCTCGGCTCGAGGCTGCAGTGAGGGTAGCTCGGGCCGTCGCGCTTGACGAGCCCGGCCGCGTTTCCGGGTTGGTCACGTAGAGCCGCAAATCGACAGTTCAAGCCCAACTACAGTGACCGTGGGCGCCACATGCGCTGACGCATGGGCTAGCGCGCTCACGCATGATAGCGTCTGGATGTGCCGAAGACGATCCAGATCCGTGACCTCAACGATGACCTGTACGAGGCCCTCAGGCGCCGTGCCGCCGAGGCAGGTCTCACGGTCCCCGAACTACTGCGTCGGGAGGCCATGCGGCTCGCGGCGCGCCCCACCGTGGAGGAGTGGCTGGCACGGACGAGCCGCCGACCGTCACAGATCGAGCGTGCGGATGTCCTCGAGGCGCTCGACGAGTCGCGCGGCGAGTGGCCTCGTGCTGATCGTTGACGCGTCGTCGCTCTACGAGGTCGTCGCGGACACGGCGCGGGCCGACGATGTTCGAGCGCGCCTTGCTCTCGACGCTGACCATGCGGCTCCATCGGTCGTCGACGTCGAGGTGATCAGCGTAATCAGACGGGACCACCTCGCCGGCAGGCTCGACGTAACGGCGGCCACACAGGCCGTTCAGGATCTTCGCGATTGGCCAGGGGAGCGCTTCGCCCACCGTCCGCTCCTCGACAGGGTTTGGCAACTCCGGCAATCCGTGCGCACCTGGGATGCGTTCTACGTCGCTCTGGCCGAGGTTATGCAGGCGACGCTCATCACCTCGGACTCCCGCCTGGCGAGGGCTGCCGGACCCCGCTGCACGATCGAAGTCGTGTGAGATCCACCGTTCAGGCAGGGGCCGGTCGGCGGAAACGCCTGATCAGGGTGTCGGGGGCCGCGCCCGCAGCAAGGAGTTCTTGCACCCGGACGCAACTCCTTGCCCTACGCCGGTAACGCAATGGATTCAACAGCAATGAGTGCCCGCTCGGTATCCGGGTCCCTAGCGCGGTGAGGGCGCTTCCCTGATGACCGCTTGGACGAGGATGCGGGTCTGCCTGAGGATCGGAGCGAGGGCGGCGACACCCACTGCTCCGGCCCAGCGGGCGACGAGGACGACCATCACCATCGCCATGCCAGTCAGCAGGAGTGCAAGGACCGTCCACCTGCTGATGACGGCAGGACGGCTCCGGGCGGCCGAGAACTTCAGTACGTCCGATCGGGCTTGGCCTGAATCGCTGCGGTGAGGGAAGAAGAACACTGGCACGAGAAACCAGACCCCCTTCGGGGAAAGGCTTCCGGGCCCAATCGGAGGCGAGATCTAAGCACCCTGGCTCAGGCGTTGTTCAGCTCAGACCCATCATCGCGCACGGCCGACGGGTGACCGGCGGATGGTGGCGGCCGAGTGAGGGACTGGGAACGAGGCCGGCGGCCCAGGATCCGACACCCTCGAGGCGAAATCACGGAGTTCAGCAGCGTCCAGTCTCGTAACCCCGTGGGTGCACTGGACCCTAGGGACCCCGCCGTACACGGGCTGTTGGTCATCATCGAGCAGGATCGGTTGCTGAAGGAGCACGATCACCAGCTCGTTGAATGGGCTCTTGGACCGTTTGCCATGCCGACGCTCTCGCGCGTCGGCGATGAGGATCCGACGGTTGTCAGGCTTCAGAGCGCGCGTGCCATCGAGAGTTGCCTTGAACACCAAGCCGTAGCGACGAGTTCTAACGATAGTTGCGATCGGAGTCGATCGAGAGTTTCCCCGGTTCCGCGCCTCCGCGCACCAAAGCCGGACGACTGTCCGGCCGGGCGCCTTTCCGACGGCCTCGAGCGACTCGGCCGGGATGGCCTGTTCGCCTGGAGCCAGTGTTCGGGAGCTGTCGGTCGAGAGCTCGAAGTCAGGAGCGAGGAAGCCCCGCATGTAGCGGGGGATCGAGGGTTCGCCCCACTCGGTCTGCGCGTCGTAAGCCCGAACAATGATCGACGGGTCGGAGAGGTCCATGCCGGCGGTTGGTTCGGTCCCGCTGTAGTAGGAGTCCCAGATGATCGACTGCCCCCTGAGCCCGTAGGCGTTCGACAGCTGACGCGGCGTGTAGACGGTGACGAGCTCGGGATCCGGGCCGAGATAGAGGACTCGGAGCTTGAACCTGACGCGTCCTTCGGCGTCGTCTTGGGCGGAGGTGTCGATCTCTTGGAACGACTGCAGCAAATAGGACCCGCTCAAATGACCGAGGTCCGAGTCGTCGAACCATATCGTCTCCTGGATTCCGAAGGCGCCTCCAACCGCCTGCCGAATGTCTGGATTCGCAAAGAACTCTCGTAGCTGCTCGGCCTCCACGGCAGTTGCGACGCCTTGGATCGTGGCGAGCCGACGGCCCTTCTCCAGAGGCTGGGACGTCCAGATGAATTGGGCCTGACCCGGTTTGACGGACATCCACCATCAGGGGCGCAGCCCCGGAAAGGATGTCCACAATGGAGACGATGGCAGGCAAGAAGCCCCGCCGGCGTCGGTCGTTCACCCCGGAGTTCAAGGCTGAGGTCGTCGCGCT
>DATLFP010000117.1:0-24662 GCA_035540955.1 Acidimicrobiales bacterium | reverse complement strand
CTCGCCCGGCTGGCGGGCCTCGCCGCCGAGCACTCGGCGCTCGTCATCGCCGGGCGCTCGCACAACGTGGCGGCCCAGGCGACCACGCTCGGCAAGCGGTTCGCGTCGGCGGCCGAAGAGCTGCTCTTCGCCTTCGACCAGTTCGAGGCGATGATCGAGCGCTACCCGCTGCGCGGGATCAAGGGTCCGGTCGGCACGAGCCAGGACCAGCTGGACCTCTTCGAGGGCGACGAGGAGAAGCTCGACGAGCTCGAGCACCGCATCGCCGGGGAGCTCGGTTTCGCCCACCGCCTGTCCTCGGTCGGGCAGGTCTACCCCCGCACGCTCGACCTGGCGGCGGTGGCCCTGCTGGTGGGGCTGGCGTCGCCGTGCTCGTCTCTGGCGACGACCATCCGGCTGATGGTCGGCCACGAGCTGGTCACCGAGGGGTTCGCCCCCGGGCAGGTCGGTTCGAGCGCCATGCCGCACAAGATGAACACCCGCTCCTCCGAGCGCGTCAACGGGCTCACGCACGTGCTCCGAGGCCACCTCACGATGGCGGCCAGCATCGCCGGCGAGCAGTGGAACGAGGGCGACGTGAGCGAGTCGCAGGTGCGACGCGTCGTGCTGCCCGACGCGTCCTTCGCCTGCGAAGGCGTGCTCCTCACCACCATGGCGGTGCTCGACGGGTTCGGCGCCTACCCGGCGGTCATCGAGCGGGAGCTGCGCCGCTACCTCCCGTTCCTCGCCACCACCCGGTTCCTCGTGGCGGCGGTGAAGGCGGGCATGGGCCGGGAGGCGGCGCACGAGGTGATCAAGGAGCATGCGGTCGCGGTCGCCCTCGCCCAGCGGGAGAAGGGCGCCGACGGCAACGACCTGGTCGAGCGTCTCGGTCGCGACGACCGCTTCCCGCTCGGTGAGGTGCAGCTGGAGTCGCTGCTCACCGAGCCGCTCGATTTCGTGGGTGACGCCCGCCGCCAGGTGCGTGACGTCGTGCGCCGCATCGAGACGGTCGTGCACGCCCATCCCGAAGCTGCCCACTACCAACCGGAGCCGATCCTGTGAAGCATCTGTACAGCGGCAAGGTCCGCGACATCTACGACGCCGGCGACGGCCTCCTGCTGTTCGTCGCGTCCGACCGCTTGAGCGTGTTCGACGTCGTGCTGGGCGAGACCGTGCCCGACAAGGGTCGGGTGCTCACCGCCATGTCGAACTTCTGGTTCGACGAGCTGAGCGACGTGGTGCCGAACCACCTCGTGGCGACCGACATCCCCGACCTGCCCCCGGAGTGGGTGGGGCGGGCCACGCTGGCGCGGCGGGCCGAGATGCTCAAGATCGAGTGCATCGTGCGCGGCTACCTGAGCGGGTCGGCGTGGAAGGAGTACAAGGCGCGGGGCACCGTGAACGGCATGCCGATGCCGGCCGGCATGCAGGAGTCGCAGCAGCTGCCGGAGCCGATCTTCACGCCGTCGACCAAGGCCGAGATGGGCGACCACGACGTGAACATCACCTACGAGGAGTCGTGCGGGATCGTCGGCAAGGAGATCGCCGAGCAGGCGCGCGAGGTGTCCCTCGAGCTCTACCGCATGGGCGCCGAGCGGGCGCTGCTCAACGGCATCGTGATCGCCGACACCAAGTTCGAGCTCGGGATGATCGACGGCGAGCTGACGGTGTGCGACGAGATGCTCACCCAGGACTCCTCACGGTTCTGGCCGGCTGACCAGGTGACGCTCGGCCGCACCCCGCCGAGCTTCGACAAGCAGCCGGTGCGCGACTACGCCGAGTCGCTCGGCTGGGACAAGACACCGCCGGCACCGCCCATGCCCGACGAGGTCATCTCCGCCACGCGGGCCCGCTACATCGAGGCCTACGAGCGCATCACCGGCCTGTCCTTCGCCGACTGGCCCGGCTGAGATACTGGGCGAGTGGCGACGTTCTCGGTCCTCGTCGAGGTGAAGCTGCGGCCGGGGATCGCCGATCCGCAGGGCAGCACCATCGAGCGCTCCCTCCCGCACCTGGGCTTCGACGGCATCGCCGGGGTCAAGGTCGGCAAGGCCATCCGGTTCACCTGCGAGGCCGCCGACGAGGCCGCGTGCCGCGCCGAGGTCGACGACATGGCCCATCGGTTCCTCACGAACCCGGTGATCGAGGACTACGACCTGACCGTCCACGAGGTCGGCGCGTGACCAGGATCGGCGTCGTCCTGTTCCCCGGGTCGAACTGCGAGCAGGACGCCGTCGAAGCGGTCACCGGCCTCGGCGGTGACGCCGACCTGCTCTGGCACGGCGAGGAGTCCCTCGGCGACGCCGACGCCGTGATCGTCCCCGGCGGGTTCGCGCACGGCGACTACCTGCGCCCGGGCGCCATCGCCCGGTTCTCCCCGATCATGGGTGCGGTCGCGAGGTTCGCGGCCGACGGCGGTCCGGTGGTGGGGATCTGCAACGGGTTCCAGGTGCTCACCGAAGCCGGTCTGCTCCCCGGCGCCTTGCAGAAGAACGCGGGGCTGAAGTTCCTGTGCACCACCGTCGGTCTCCGGGTGGAGACCACGACCACCGTGCTCACCTCCGAGGCCCGGGCCGGTCAGATCCTCCAGATCCCGATCAACCACTTCGAGGGCAGCTACACCTGCAGCCCCGAGACGTTGCGCCAGCTCCACGAGGAAGACCGTGTCGTGCTCCGCTACGTCGACAACCCGAACGGCTCGATCGACGACATCGCCGGGGTGTGCAACGAGGGCCGCAACGTGGTCGGCCTCATGCCCCATCCCGAGCGGGCCTGCCACCCCCTCCTCGGTTCCACCGACGGCCAGCCGCTCCTCCGCAGCCTGCTCGCCGCCACCTCCCCCCGAACGTTGTTGCGCTGACCCGCCCCGGGCGGGTGAGCGCGACAAACGTCGTGGGTCAGCGGGTGATGCCGGCCCGCTTCAGCACCGGCGCCGGCACCCCCAGCTCGCGCCAGGCGGCGTAGGAGATCCCCTTGCGGTCGCTGTAGGGCTTGGCCGCCCGCACGAACGCGTCCTCGAGCGGCGAGAGGTCGACGGCGGCGCCGAGGGTGTCCCGTTCCTGCTGGAGGTCGATGCGCTGCTGGACGAGGCTGAGGCGGGTCACCCCGGAGGCGCCCGCCAGCTTCGCCTCGACGTCGGCCAGCTGGCGGCCGATCGACTCGGCGGTGCGCTTCCGGCCCCGCTTCGGCTTGTGCTGCTCGAGTGCCTCCAAGTAGGCGCTGACGGCGCGGCCCTGGACCCGGCCCTCGGCCATGGCCGCCTTGTGCTCCTCGGTGACACTGCCTTTCCCACGGGGACTCATAAACCGGAATCCTAGCGGCCCATTTATCGACTCTCGACCACGTCCTTTATCCCTTGAAGGGTGGCGAGCATGTTGGTCCGGTGCTCGTCGAGGCGCCGGGCGATGATCCGCTCCTCCTTGTCGGGCATCGCCGTGATCGCGGGGGTGAGGCCCGAAGGCGCCGGGCCCATCCGCATCGCCTGGCGGAGCCGGGTGCCGGCTCCCTCGGCCTCGAGCTCGAACCGCCACGACGCCGCGGGGTGGTCGGGATCGCTGACCGCCCACGCGAAGACCCGATTCTCCACCCGCTCGACGACGTAGGACGTCGAGGTCCACTCGCCCGCCGCCGGGTGCTGGTTGCGGCCGAGGAAGCTGGTCTGCGCGTCGTCGAGCCACTCGGCGCCCTGGAACTCGGTCGAGAACCGGGCGGGCAGGTTGATGTCGCTCACGAGCGGCCAGATCGCCTCGGGCGGGGCCGCCACGTACAGGTCGACCGTCACCGACGGTCCGTCGGCATAGCGCACGACCGGAACCGTAGGTTGACCGACGATGCGCGTGGCGACCTGGAACGATCCGCACTCCTCTTTTCCGGCTGACGCCGAGCGGCTCGGGGTCGACTCGCTGTGGAGCCCCGAGGCGTGGGGGTTCGACGCGTTCACCCCGCTCGCCTACGCCGCGGCGCAGACGAGCACCGTCCGGCTCGGCACCGCCATCGCCCAGATCGGCGCCCGCACCCCGGCGATGCTGGCCATGACCGCGCTCTCCATGCAGGCGCTGAGCCGGGGCCGGTTCATCCTCGGCCTCGGCACCAGCGGACCCCAGGTGATGGAGGGCTGGCACGGCGTCACCTTCGACCGGCCGATCCAGCGGACCCGAGAGACGATCGAGACCGTCCGCGCCATCTGCGCAGGCGAGAAGGTCGGCAAGATCCGCTCTCCCATCGCCCAGCACGTCCCGATCTACGTCGCCTCGCTCGGGCCCGCCAACCTCCGACTCACCGGCGAGCTGGCCGACGGGTGGATCGGCAACTCGTTCGTCCCCGAGCACGCCGAGGTGTTCTTCGCGCCGATGCGCGAGGCCGGCCGGTTCGACGAGCTCGACATCACCGTCGCCGTCGGGCTCGAGATCACCGACGACGAGACGGTCGGCAGGCGCCACGCCCGCGGCTACGCGTTCACCTTCGGCGCCATGGGCTCGCCCACCCAGAACTTCTACGTCGACGCCTTCGCCCGCCAAGGCTTCGAGGACGACGTGCGGGCCGTCCAGCGGCTGTGGCTCGACGGCAGGCGCGAGGAGGCAGCCGACCGGGTCCCCGAGGAGATCGGGTTCAAGACGAACCTGCTCGGCCCGCCGCAGATGATCAAGGAACGGCTGCGCGCCTACCGCGACTGCGGCGTCACGACGTTGCGGGTCGGGTTGCCGGCCGAGCGCGACCTCGACAGCCTCGCCCAGCTCATCGATCTCGTGCACGAGGTCGACTCGGAGTGATCTGCCTTCGCTCCGGAGCGCCGAGGCCCTTCGGGCGTCCACGCTCACCGCTCCGGCGTGCCTGCATCTGCGCGCGACCGCGGCGCCGGGTCGAGGCCCTTGGCGACCTGACCGGCTTGCTCCAGGTCGATCCGCCCGGTCGGTAGCGTCACGCTCGTGGCCCTGACCGACAGTGAGCTCGACGACATCCGCCGCATCCTCGGCCGCGAGCCCAACCGGGTCGAGGTGGCGATGTTCGACGTCATGTGGTCCGAGCACTGCTCCTACAAGTCGTCGCGGATCCACCTCGGCCGGCTGCCGACCACCGGCGAGCACGTGCTGGTGGGGCCGGGCGAGGGCGCCGGCGTGGTCGACGTGGGCGACGGCATCGCCGCCGCCATCCGCATCGAGAGCCACAACCATCCGTCGGCCATCGAGCCCTACCAGGGGGCGGCCACCGGGGCCGGTGGCATCCTCCGCGACATCTTCAGCGTCGGGGCCCGGCCCATCGCCCTGATGGACCCGCTGCGGGTCGGCAGCCTCGACGAGCCCCGCAACCGCTGGCTGCTCGAGGGGATCGTCAGCGGCATCTCCGGCTACGGCAACTCGGTGGGCGTGCCCACCGTGGGCGGCGAGGTGGTCTGCGACGACACGTACGCCGAGAACCCGCTCGTCAACGTCCTGTGCCTCGGCGTGCTCCCGGTCGAGCGTCTCGTGCTGGCCCGAGCCAGCGGTGAGGGCAACCTCGCGGTGCTGATGGGCAGCAGCACCGGCCGGGATGGCATCGGCGGCGCCGCCATGGCCAGCGAGGAGTTCGAGGACGACGACGCCGACGCCGCGGCCAAGCGTCCCGCGGTCCAGGTGGGCGATCCGTTCGAGGAGAAGCGCCTCATCGAGGCGTGTCTCACGTTGCTCGACGCCGGGCTCGCCGTCGGCGTGCAGGACCTCGGCGCCGCCGGCATCACCGGGGCGACGAGCGAGACGGCGGGCAAGGGCGGCGTCGGCATGGACGTGTTCGTCGACCGGGTGCCGCGCCGGGAGCCGGGCATGGAGCCCTGGGAGGTGATGATCAGCGAGAGCCAGGAGCGGATGCTCGCCATCGTCACCCCCGACGACCTCGACCAGGTCGTCGCCGTCTGCGAGCGGTGGGAGGTGCAGGCGACGGTGATCGGCACGGTCACCGGCTCGGGCCGGCTCCGCGTGCTCGACGGTGAGGAGATGGTCGCCGATCTGCCCGCTGCCGCGCTCAGCGACGCCGCCCCGCGGTACGAGCGCCCGCTCGCGCCCCGTCCCGCGCCGAAGCGGGCGCCGGCGCCGCCCACCGATCCGGCGGCCGCGCTCCTGGCTTCGCTGATGGACACGAGCTGGGTCTCGAGCCAGTACGACTCCCAGCTCTTCCTCAACACCGTCGCCGGCCCGGGCAGCGATGCCGCCGTGCTCCGCCTGAAGCACCCGACGACCGGTGCTGACACCGGCCGGGGGCTCGCCCTCACCACCGACGGCAACCACCGCTGGTGCGCCGAGGACGCGTTCACGGGCACCGCCCGGGTGGTGTGCGAGTCGGTCCTCAACCTGGCGTGCGTGGGGGCTCGGCCCTTGGCACTCGTCAACTGCCTGAACTTCGGCAACCCGGAGAACCCGGTCGTCATGCGCCAGCTGTCCGACTCCATCGACGGCATGGGCGAGGCGTGCCGGGCCTTCGGGATCCCGGTCATCGGCGGCAACGTCAGCCTCTACAACGCCAGCCGGGGCCAGGACATCGACCCCACACCGGTCGTCGGCCTGCTCGGCATGGTCGACGCCCTGAGCCGGCGCCCGCCGGGCGCGGTGCTCGTGGACGGCATGCGCATCGTCGTCGTCGGCGACCGGCAGGCCGACCTCGATCTCGCGGCGGTCTCCCGTACCGCCGAGGTGGTGCGGGCCCTCGTGAACGACGGTGTGGCGGTGGGTGTCCACGACATCGCCGACGGGGGGCTGGCCACGGCGCTGGCGGAGATGGCGGCGGCCTCGGGCGTGGGCGCCCGCGTCACCTACGACGGCGCCTTCGACGAGTCGGCCGGACGGGTCATCGTCTGCGTGCCGCCGGGCGCGGAGGTGCCGGGCGTCGAGATCGGCACCGCCGGCGGCGACCGGCTGACCATCGACGGGGTGCTCGACCTCGGCCTCGACGAGGTCACGAGCGCCTGGCGGGATCGGCTCCCCCAGGCCATGCGGGCTGCCGTCACCCACTGAAGTCGGGTCTCGTCGAGACCCCGACGGCGCCGACGTGATCGGACCGCGTATCGGGCGTGTCGCTCTGGCATCCTGAGTGGGTGGCGGAGCCCGAGCCCATGCCCGAGCCGACCACCCGCGACCTCGCGGTCGACGTCGACGACGACTCGCCGAAGGAGGCCTGCGGCGTCTTCGGCGTCTACGCCCCGGGCCAGGCCGTCGCCCACCTGACCTACCTCGGCATGTACGCCCTCCAGCACCGGGGTCAGGAGTCGGCGGGCATGGCCGTGTGCGACGGCACCACCATCATGGTCGACAAGGACATGGGCCTCGTCTCCAACGTGTTCAACGACCGGCGCCTGGCGTCGCTGTCGGGCCACATCGGTGTCGGCCACACCCGCTACTCGACCACCGGGTCGAGCACGTGGCACAACGCCCAGCCCGTGTATCGCTCCGCCGGCGAGACGCAGTTCGCCCTCGGCCACAACGGCAACCTGACCAACACCGAGAGTCTGGCCGCCGACGCCGGGATGCTCCCGGGCACCGTGGCCAGCGACAGCGACCTGGTGGCCGAGATGCTGGCCGCCGCCATCGTGCGCCACGGCGGCGAGCGCAGCGACGGGCGCGATCTCGAGCGGGCGCTGGTGGAGGTGCTGCCCCACCTCGAGGGCGCGTTCTCCTTCGTCCTCGCCGACGAGGGCCACCTCGTCGGCGTGCGCGACCCCAACGGGTTCCGGCCGCTGTGCCTCGGCCGGCTCGAGGGCGGTTGGGTCCTGGCGTCGGAGACGCCCGCCCTCGACATCGTCGGAGCCCACATGGTGCGCGAGATCGACCCCGGCGAGATGGTGGTGATCGACGCCAACGGCGTCCGCTCCATCAAGGCCTTCCCCGAAGACCGCATCGATCCCCGCCTGTGCCTCTTCGAGTTCGTGTACTTCGCTCGCCCCGACAGCAAGCTCTACGGCCGCAGCGTTCACGCCGCTCGCGGCCGCATGGGCGAGCTGCTCGCCGTCCAGGCGCCGCTGCCGCCCGCCCTGCCCGGCAACGAGGACGCCCCGGCGATGGTGATGGGGGTGCCGGAATCGGGGGTGCCGGCCGCCCACGGCTTCGCCAAGGCGACAGGCATCCCCTACGGCGAGGGCCTGGTGAAGAACCGCTACATCGGCCGCACGTTCATCGCCCCGTCCCAGGAGCTGCGGGCCCGGGCGGTGCGCATGAAGTACAACCCGCTCCGGGAGAACCTCGCCGGCAAGCGGGTGGTCGTGGTCGACGACTCGATCGTGCGGGGCACCACCCAGAAGGCGGTCGTCCAGATGCTGCGCGAGGCCGGCGCGCTCGAGGTCCACCTGCGGATCATGAGCCCGCCCTACCGGTGGCCGTGCTTCTACGGGATGGACACCGGCACGCGGGCCGAGCTGCTGGCAGCGAACATGACCGTCGACGAGGTCCGCGACTACCTCGGCGCCGACTCCCTCGCCTACATCGGCCTCGACCGGCTGGTGGAAGCCACCGGCGCCACCGGCGCCGGCTTCTGCGACGCCTGCCTCACCGGCCTCTACCCGGTCGAGGTCCCGGTCGGTCTGCGCAAGGGCGTGCTCGAGAAGAACGACATGCCCTCGGGCGAGGCCGTGCAGCTCACCATCGGCGAGCCGTGATGAGCGGCGAGACCTACGAGGCGGCCGGCGTCTCGATCAGCGCCGGCGAAGAGGCGGTCCAGCGCATCAAGGACCGCGTCCGCCAGACCTTCCGGCGTGAGGTGATCGGCGACATCGGCGGCTTCGGCGGCCTCTTCGCACTCGACAAGGATCGCTACAAGCACCCGGTGCTCGTGTCCTCGACCGACGGCGTCGGCACCAAGGCGATGGTCGCCCAGGCCACCGGTCGGTTCGACACGATCGGGCTCGACCTGGTCGCCATGTGCGTCGACGACATCGTGTGCCAGGGCGCCGAGCCCCTCTTCTTCCTCGACTACATCGCCGTGGGCCGGCTCGACCCTGACCACATCGAGCAGCTCGTCCACGGCATCGCCGAGGGCTGCCTGCAGGCGGGGTGCGCGCTGATCGGCGGCGAGATGGCCGAGCACCCCGGCGCCATGGAGCCCGGCGAGTTCGATCTGGTCGGGTTCGCGGTGGGTGTGGTCGAGCGCGACCGCATCATCACCGGTGCGCACCTCGCGCCCGGCGACGTGCTCATCGGCCTGCCGTCGCCCGGCCTGCGCTCCAACGGCTACTCCCTCGCCCGGCGGGTCCTCCTGGAGATCGGGGGCCGGTCGCTCGACGACCCGGCGTGGGACGGGGCCCACCGCAGCCTGGCCGACGAGCTGCTCGAGCCCTCGGTGATCTACGCCCCGGCCCTCGCGAGCCTGATGCGTCATGTCGACATCCACGCCGTCGCCCACATCACCGGTGGCGGCATCGTCGGCAACCTGGCGCGGGTCCTCCAGCCGAGCATGGACGCCGTGGTCCACCGGCGGGCGTGGGAGGTGCCGCGGGTGTTCACCGAGATCCAGCACGTCGGCAACGTCAGCGACGACGAGATGGAGCGGGTGTTCAACCTGGGCATCGGCATGGTCGTCGCCGTCCCGGCGATGGACGCCTACAAGGCGCTCGACGACCTGCGGGCCAGCGGGCACCGGGCCGTGGAGATCGGCTCGGTCGTCGACGGCGACGGCGCCGTGCACGTGGTGCGCAGCTGATGGCGACGATCCTCATCGTCGACGACGAGCCCGACATCCTCCTGATGCTGCGCATGAGCCTCGAGGACGAGGGCCACGAGGTGGTGCTCGCCGCCGACGGTCAGATGGCGCTCGACCGCATCGCCGAGCACCGTCCCGACCTCGTGCTGCTCGACCTGATGATGCCGGTCCTCGACGGGTTCGGTGTGCTCGAGGCGTTGCAGGGTGACCAGGATCCGCTCCCGGTGGTGATGGTGTCGGCCAAGTCGGAACCGGCCGACGTCGAGCGGGCCACCAACCTCGGTGCTGTGGAGTTCGTGACCAAGCCCTTCGACCTCGATCGGGTGGTCGCCCTCGTCGCCTCGGTCCTGTCGCGCTGACGGCGCGAGGGCGGCAGTCAGCTCGCCGGCTTCCGGGCCGTGGTCAGGAGGTGGGACGACGCGCCGATCAGCGTGGGCTCGGACTCGATGTGGTCGAGCAGCTCGGCGAAGGTCTCGATCTCCCTGGTGTGGATGGTGGGCATGAACCACGCCGGTCCCTCGACGGCGGTGACGGCGGCGTCGACGAAGCCGGCCGCGAGCGCCTCGGGAACGAGCTCGTCGGGATGGTGGAAGTACGCGGTGGTGAAGAGGTCGGCGCCCTCGGGGTTGCGATGGGTGCCGGTGCCGAGCTCGGCGATCACCTGGTCGAGGTACTGCATGAGCGGCTCCCACCGGCGCGAGAGCCCGTCCAGCAGCCCCGCGTAGCGGCCGATGGCGGCGGCCGCCACCAGCCCGCCCGGGCGCAGCACCCGGAAGCTCTCCGACCACGCGCGCGCCCGGTCCGCCGGCTCGGGCAGGTGATAGAGCGGGCCGAGCAGCAGCACGACGTCATAGGACGCATCCGGGCGCTGCAGGTGGCGGGCGTCGCCCACCTCGGCGACGATGCCGGCCTCGGCGCACCGCCGGACGTGCACCGGCGCCAGGTCGACGACCTCGACGTCGTAGCCGAGGTCGAGCAGCCACCGGGCGTAGACGCCGGGGCCCCCGCCGACGTCGAGGACGCGTGCCGGTGCCGGCGGCAGGTGGCGCCCGAGGATGCGCTGGGTCCTCGCCAGCTCGAGCCGGCCGGGGCCGGTGCTGGTGAGGCGGGCGTGCTCGAGGTCCTCCTCGTAGTGGCGGACGACGTCGGTGTCGGGCTCCATGCCCGATGGTCTCAGCCCGGCAGCAGCTCGCTCATGCGAAATAGCGCTCGGAGCTCGAGATCCTCGGCCGCGAACGCCTCGGTGCCGCCCGCCTCCCGGTCGATGACGCACAGCACGGTGTCGACGACGGCGCCTCGTGCTCGCAGATCGGCGGTCGACAGCAGCACCTGGCCGCCGGTGGTCACCACGTCCTCGACCACGAGCAGCCGGAGGCCGTCGATGTCGCCGCCCTCGGCCAGCAGGCAGGTGCCGTAGGTCTTCGCCTCCTTGCGCACGAACCGGGCCGGGATGCCGGTCGCCATCGAGAGGGCGGTGGCGATCGGCACGCCGCCCAGCTCGAGGCCGGCCAGGGCGTCGATGCCGTCGGGCACGAGCGGCGCGAGCGCGGTGGCGATGTCGCGCAGCAGCACCGGGTCGGCCTCGAACCGGTACTTGTCGAAGTACTCCGTCGCCGTCTGGCCGGAGCGGAGCGTGAACGTGCCGGTGAGGTGGGCGGCGTCGTAGACGCGCCGGGCGAGGGTCGTCATCGGCCCCGACGGTAGGCCCCTCGAGTGGACATCAGGGCCCGAGCGGCCCCTCGAGCGGACGTCAGGGCCCGAGCGGCCCCTCGAGCGGAGATCAGGGCCCGAGCGGGCGATACGGCGCCATGTCCATGCCCGGGTAGCGCAGGCCGACGTCGTGCACCGTCTGGTCGTCCCAGTACGGGTCCCCGGGATCCGGGAAGCCGAGAAGCGCCCGCTGGCGCGGGGTGGACCGCTCCAACAGCTCGACCAAGCCCTCGGAGTACCAGTGCTGGGGCCAGGCCATCTTTCCGTCCCAGCGCCGGCCCCAGCGCTGGAAGTCGGCCAGCAGCGCGAAGCGGGCGGCGCCGGTCCCGGTGATCTGCGACCCGCGGTGGAGGATGTCGGTGCGGTAGGCGAACAGCGACCCGGCCGGTCCGGTGATCGACACCTCGCGATCGATCAGGGCACCGCGGTCGAGATGGTTGGGCCACATCGGCACCTCGCTGCCGATCGCCAGGGGCACCACCTTGGTGGGGCCGTCCCCGTCGCCGACGTCGGACAGCAGCGTGAAGGTGGTGAGCTGCTGCGGCGGCTCGGCCTGCCTGGGCACGACCAGGCTGTGGTTGGCGAAGTCGCGGTGGAGGGCCTGGTCGTAGTCGACCGCCCCCGCGTACTTCGCCCACAGCTCGATCTTGTACAGGTGCAGGTCGGCGGAGCCCAGGGCGCGCTCGGCGAAGTCGACGAGGTCGGCATGGACCGCCAGGCGATTGATCGCCCACGACCGGCACGGTCCGGGCCGCAGCCCGGCGAACTGGCTCGTGCCGTACTCGGGGAAGCGGGCGGGGTCGGCGAAGTACTCCTCGGGCCGCGGGAAGTGCAGCCACAGGCTGTCCTGGGCAGCGGCCAGCTCGTCAGGCTCGAGGAAGCCCTCGACGACGGTGAAGCCCCGGAGCAAGAGCTCCTCGACGTTGGCGTCCGGTACCCGCACCGTCGCTCACCACTTCACCAGGTCCCGCGCCGCGTCGACGATGTCGTCGACCTGCGGGAGCGTCGCCTGCTCCATCGTCGGCTCGTAGGGCACGTGGTTGTCGCTCGCCGCAAGACGGCGAACGGGCGCATCGAGGTGCTCGAAGCAGTGCTCGCCGATCCACGCCGCCACCTCCGCGCCGAACCCGCAGGTGAGGACGTCCTCGTGGACCACCAGCACCCGGGCCGTCTTCCGCACCGACGTCGCGACCGCCTCGCGATCCCACGGGATCAGCGTCCGCAGGTCGAGCACCTCGATCTCCACGCCGTCGGCCGCCATCGTGGCCGCCGCCTGCAGCGACTTCTCGACGGTGGCCCCGTAGGTGACGATCGTGAGGTCGCGGCCGTCACGGGCCGTCGAGGCGACACCGAAGGGCAGCACGTAGTCGGGCGGCGGGAACGGGTCGCGCGTGTAGGGCTGGCGGTAGAGGTGCTTGTGCTCGAGGAAGAGCACCGGGTCCTCGCACCGGAACGCGTACCGGAGGAGCCCGGCGGCATCGCGAGCCCGCGACGGGAAGGCCACCAGCAGACCGGGGACGTGGGCGAAGATCGACTCGCCGCACTGGCTGTGCCAGATCGCGCCGCCGGTGAGGTAGCCGCCGATCGGGATGCGCAGCACCATCGGGCAGGAGAACGACCCGTTCGACCGCCACCGCATGGTCGCCGCCTCGGTCTTGATCTGCTGCATGGCCGGCCACACGTAGTCGAAGAACTGGACCTCGGGCGAGGGTCGCAGCCCGCGGACGGCCTGGCCGACGGCGCGGCCGACGATGTTGGCCTCGGCCAGCGGGGTGTTGAAGCACCGCGCCTGGCCGAAGGCTCGCTGGAGGCCGTGGGTGGTGCCGAACACGCCCCCCTTGCCCTCGACGTCCGAGAGGATGAGCTCGCGAGCGTCGGCCACGTCCTCGCCGAAGACCCGGATGCGCTCGTCGACCGCCATCACCTCGTGGAGCGTGCGCTTGATCGCCTCGCCGAAGGGCACGACCTCGCCGTCGTGGACCACGGACTCGTCGGGCCGCTCGACGGCGGGGAGTGCCACGACGTGATCGCCGACCGTCGCCGGGTCGGGTCGGGCGGCGTCGAGGGCCGACTTGGCGGCGTCGGCCACGTGCTGGCGCGCCTCCTCGCGGATCGCCTCCGCCTCGTCGTGGCTGAGCACGCCGCCGTCGACGAGCGCGTACTGCAGCAGGAGGATCGGGTCGTGGGCCGCCTCGTCGGCCAGCTCTTCGGGGGTCCGGTACTTGCTCTGGGTGTCGGCGGCGCTGTGCGAGTACGGCCGGGTCACCGTCGCGTGCAGGAGGGCGGGACCCTCGCCGGCCCGGACCCGGGCGATGGCGGCCGCGCCGATGCGGCGGGACTCGAAGTAGTCGCGCCCGTCGATGCTGTGCACGGCCAGGCCCCGGAAGCCCATGACGAGCTCGTTGATGGGAGCCGGCTGCTGCTCGTCGGTGGGCACCGAGATGGCGAAACCGTTGTCGGCCACCACGAACACGACCGGCAGGTGCAGTGTCGCCGCGGTGTTGACGCTCTCCCAGAACTCGCCCTCGGAGGTGGCGCCCTCGCCGATGGACACGTAGGTGACCTCGTTGCCCTCGGCGTGACAGCCCGGCAGGTGGGGGCGGCGGGAGAGGTACCGGGCGGCCTCCGCGCAGCCCACGGCCGGGAGGCACTGCGTGCCGGTGGCGCTCGTCTGGCTGACGATGTGCAGGTCGCGGTCGCCCCAGTGGCTCGGCATCTGCCGGCCGCCCGACGACGGGTCCTCGGCCGACCCGACGGCCTGCAACAGGATGTCGCGGGCGGTGACACCGAGGCCGAGGACGAGCGCCTGGTCCCGGTAGTAGGGGAAGAACCAGTCGTAGCCGGGTCGCAGGTGACGGGCGAGCGCCAGCAGCAGGGCTTCGTGCCCGGCGCCGGAGATCTGGAAGAACACCCGGCTCTGCTTCTGCAGGTTCATCTCGCGGTCGTCGATGGCTCGCGAGATGCACGCCGTGCGGAAGTCGGCGACCAGCTCGTCGACGGGATAGCCCCGGAAGGTCTCCGCCGCCGTCACGGCGCCGTCCCGGCCGCCGCGATGCGCCGTTCGGCGATGCGATCGGCGGCGTCGGCGGTGGTGATGCCCTCGTCGCGAGCGGTGCGCAGCACGTTGGCCATGACGTCCCGGATCCCCGCCACGCGGGCGAACGCCCGGTCGCGGTCGTAGCTGCCGTGGTCCCCCAGCTCGTCGGCGATGTTGATCACCCCACCCGCGTTGGCGACGTAGTCCGGAGCGTAGAGGACCCCCTCCTCGGCCAGCCGGAAGCGGTCCTCGAAGGTCGCCAGCTGGTTGTTGGCCGCGCCGCACACCGCCGCGCACCGCAGCTCGGGGATCGTCCGGGCCGACAGGACGGCGCCGTAGGCGTTGGGCGAGAAGATGTCGCACGGGATCGTGTGCGCCGTCGCCGGGTCGACCTGGTCGACGCCGTCGACCCGGGCCACGGGGTCGGCCACCGACACCCGTGCGCCGGCGTCGCGCAGGTGGCCGACGAGCGCGCCGCCGACCTTCCCGGCGCCCGACACGACCACGTGGCGGCCCTCGAGCGTGGCCGCACCCCACAGCGACTCGGCCACCGCGTGCATGGCGTGCAGGACCCCCCACGCCGTCGCCGGAGACGGGTCGCCGCTGCCCGCCGTGGTACCGGTGACGTAGGGGGTGACCGTGGCGATGAGGTCCATGTCGGCCTGGGTGGTGCCGACGTCCTCGGCGGTGAGGTAGGCGCCGGCGAGCGAGTCGATGAACTGCGCATAGCGGCGGATGAGCGCCTCGGTCCGCTCCGTGTGCGGCTCGCCGATGATCACCGCCTTGCCGCCCCCGAGGTCGTTGCCACAGGCGGCGTGCTTGTAGGTCATGGCTTCGGCGAGGCGCAGCACGTCGGCCAGGGCCTCGTCCTCCGAGGCGTAGGGGCGGTAGCGGGTCCCGCCACAGCTGGGCCCCAGGGCGGTGGAGTGCACGGCGATGACCGCCCGCAGCCCGGTCGTCTCGTCGCGGCACCACTGGACCAGTTCGGGGCCGGCCTCCGCTGACACCGTCGCGACCGTACCCACGACGGACCAGGCCGAGAACGGGGTGACTAGCCCGCGGGTCATGGGACGATGACCCGCACGGGCCATTTCGCCGATTGTGGCGTCCCCGTATCTTCAGGGAGGAATCGGACAGGTCGTTCCCTGCCGACGTACACCGCACGAACCCATCGCACCTGAACCGGGAGACCACCGCCATGGCCCAGCACGACGACCTCGACGCACCGGAGCGTCTGCTCACCCCGTCAGAGGTGGCACAGCTGTTCCGGGTCAATCCCAAGACCGTTACCCGCTGGGCCCGCGCCGGCAAGCTCACCGCCATCCGGACCCTCGGCGGTCACCGCCGGTTCCGGGCGTCGGAGATCCAGCGATGCCTCGAGGAGATGGCCTCCGAGGACCGCTAGCCCGGTCGAGATCGCGTGGCGAGCCGCCCTCGGGCGGCTCGTCGCCGTTTTCGGTTCCGGTTCGGGCCCCTCTGGTCGGTACGGTCGGCACCATGGCCACCCCGAACGCCGCCTACTCGGTCCAGGTCCGCATCGACGTCCCCAACCAGCCGGGCACGTTGGGCCGGATCGCCACCGCCGTCGGCAACGCCGGGGGCAACATCACCGCCCTCGACATGGCCGAGGCGACGGGGTCGCGGATCATCGAGGACGTGAGCGTCGACTGCCACGACGAGCAGCACGCGGAGGAGATCGCGGCGGCGCTCGAGGCGCTCGACGACGTGACGGTCGTGAGCGTCCGCGACCGCACGTTCCTGCTCCACGCCGGGGGGAAGATCGAGGTCCGGTCCCGGATCCCGCTGAAGGACCGCAACGACCTCTCGATGGCGTACACGCCGGGCGTGGCCCGGATCTGCAACGCCATCGCCGCCGCCCCCGAGCGGGTGCACGAGCTGACGATCAAGCAGAACACCGTGGCCGTCGTGACCGACGGCACCGCCGTGCTCGGGCTCGGGAACATCGGTCCCGCGGCGGCGCTGCCGGTCATGGAGGGCAAGGCCCTCCTGTTCAAGGAGTTCGCCGGCATCGACGCCTTCCCGATCTGCCTCGATGTCCGCGATGCCGACGAGATCGTGGAGACGGTGCAGCGCATCGCGCCGGTGTTCGGCGGCATCAACCTCGAGGACATCGCCGCCCCGCAGTGCTTCGAGGTCGAGGAGCGGCTGAAGGCGACGCTGGACATCCCGGTCTTCCACGACGACCAGCACGGCACCGCGGTGGTGGTGCTGGCCGCCCTGCAGAACTCGCTCAAGATCGTGGACAAGAAGATGGCCGACCTGAAGGTGGTCATCGCCGGCGTCGGCGCCGCCGGCGTCGCCATCGCCAAGATCCTCATGCAGGCGGGGGTCGAGAACGTGATCGGCCTCGATCGCAAGGGCGCCGTCTTCACCGGCCGCGAGGACCTCAATGCCTCGAAGCGGTGGTTCGCGGAGAACACGAACCCCGAGATGCGGCAGGGCGCCATCCACGAGGTCATGCCGGGTGCCGACGTGTTCGTCGGTGTGAGCGGTCCCGGCCTGCTGGTGCGCGACGACCTGCGGGCGATGCACCGCGACCCGATCGTGTTCGCCCTCGCCAACCCCGATCCGGAGATCCTCCCCGAGGACGCGGCCGGCCTCGCCGCCGTCGTCGCCACCGGTCGCAGCGACTACCCGAACCAGATCAACAACGTGCTGTGCTTCCCGGGGATCTTCCGCGGTGCGCTCGACGCGGGGGCGACCACCATCACCGAGGGCATGAAGCTGGCCGCCGCGGAGGCGATCGCCGACGCCGTGCCCGAGGCCGAGCTGTGCGCCGACTACATCGTCCCGAGCGTGTTCAACAAGCAGGTGGTGGAGCTGGTCGCCGCCGGGGTGGCCAAGGCGGCGGCCGACGAGGGCGTCCTGCGCCCCCGCCCCTGAGGCCGCGATGCGGGTCGACGCCGTCACCTTCGACTACTGGAACACCCTCGTGTGGGAGGAGCGGGGCCACACCCGCGAGCTCCGGATGGAGGCGTGGGCCGGTCTGCTCGAGGAGGCGGGCTTCGCCTGCGAGCGGACGCTGCTCGACGCGGTGTTCGAGGAGTCCTGGAACCGCTACGTCGAGCACTGGACCGCCAACCAGCAGTACCAGTCGGTGACGGCGGCGGAAGACCTGCTGGAGCGGTTGGGCTTCGACGTGCCGCTCGCGGTGCGGCACGAGCTCATCGAGGCGTTCACCACCGTGGGCGCCAAGGCCACGCTGCACCTCACCGACGGCATCGAGGAGTGCCTGCGCACCCTCAAGGACGCCGGCCTCCGGCTCGGCATCATCTGCGACGTCGGCATGACCGGCTCGGCCCACCTCCGGGCCCACCTCGACCGCCACGGCGTCCTCGAGCTGTTCGACCACTGGTCGTTCTCCGACGAGGTCGGCCACTACAAGCCCTCGCCGGTGATCTTCGAGCACGCGCTCGCCGGTCTGGGCCCCGCAACCCCCGAGCGGGCCGCCCACGTCGGCGACATCCGGCGCACCGACGTCGCCGGGGCCCGGGGGATGGGCATGGTGGCGGTCCGCTACACGGGCGTGAGCGACGACGCCACCCAGCCCGAGCCCGAGGGCGACCTCGTCATCGCCGACCACCGCGACCTGCCCGCCGCCCTCGGCGTTCTCGCGTAGCGCACCCGACGGTGCGCCGAGGTGGGTCCTCGGATGTTCAGGAGGTGGTCCTGGCCGGATCGAGCCAACCGAGTGCGACCGATGCGTGGAGCGCGGCGCCGCTTGCCATGGCGTCCTCGTTGAGGATCATCCGCGGTGAGTGCGGGGGTTCCGGGTGGCTGACGCCGTCTGGTTGCGTCCCCAGGAACACCATCGTGCCCGGGATCTCGTTGAGGACGACCGAGAAGTCCTCCGAGCTCATGGCGACGTTCGGCACCGGCCACATCGATTGTCGGCCGACGAGTTCCTCGGCGATCGACTCGACGAACCTGGTTGCCGCGCGGTGGTTCACGAGGAGGGGGTACCCGTCGGTGATCTCTGCGTCGATGGAGAGCCCGTGCGCTGTGGCGACGCCGTTCGTGACGCGCCGGATCAGGTCGTGCATCACGTCTCTGCCGTGCGGTGAGGTCGCGAACACGCATCCGTCGAGGACGGCCTCGTCGGGGATCAGGTACCCGCTGGTACCGCTGTGGATGGACCCGATCGTGATGACGAACGGCTCGGCCGCGTTGGACTGACGGGCTTGGAGTGCCTGCAGACCGGTGATGACGTCTGCCGCGGCGATCAGGGGATCGCGGGTCTCGTGCGGGAACGAGGGGTGGCCACCGCGGCCCCGGATCGTGATGCGCAGGTCATCGAAGGACGCACACGCTGGACCCGTCTTGGTCATGACCAACCCGGCGGGGGCCATCGGCGTCTGGTGGATGGCGAACGCCATGGATGGGCGCTTGGCTCCGTCGCTCGCGATGTGCTCGAGCATCCCGTCTGCGAGCATCGCGGAAGCACCGTGATGTCCTTCCTCACCGGGCTGGAACATGAAGGCGATCCGCCCCCGGAACTGCTCGCGCCGAGCGCTGAGCAGTCGAGCGGCTCCGACGAGCATCGCCGAGTGGGCGTCGTGCCCACAGGAGTGCATCGCGTCGACCCGACTTCGAAAGTCCAGGTCCGTGGCTTCCGCCATGGGGAGCGCATCCATGTCGGCTCGTAGCAGGATGGTGTCACCCGGTTCGTCCCCGTCGGCATCACCGTCGAGAAGCGCCACGATCGACGTGCAGCTCTCACCGGTGATCACACGGAGAGGGAGGTCGTCGAGTGCTTCGCGGATGCGCGCTTGGGTGCGCGGCAGATCCAAGCCGACCTCGGGATCCTGGTGGATTCCACGACGGACCTTGACGGTGTGAGCGAGATCTCGCTCCGCCTCAGACAGGAGATGTGCCCAGCGCATCTTGGAAGTCCTTCTCGTGAGCCTTGGTTCTCAAGGCTGGAATCGTTCCAAATGGTACGGGGCGGCGTGCTGCGCAGAACGGGCGACGCGACGAGGGCCGCCCCGGAGGGCGACCCTGCCGTGTGGTGGAGACCGGCCCCGATTGGGCCACCAGCGGTTACAATCGCACCGATGGCCGCGGTCGAGCTCGAACGCGTCGAGATCCTCGAATTGCTGGCGATGACCCTCGCTCATCTCAACATCGCCGAGGAGCGCCGAGAGCTGTCAGCGCGAGTGCCGCTGCTCATGGGCATTCGCGACAAGCTTGTTGTGTCGCTCCGGGAGGACGAATGACTTACTCCGATGCCGAGGTCTCAGCTGCTGTTGCTGCTGTCGACAAGCACCGAGGGGGCGACGCCGGTGAGGTCGGCGCCGCGCTCGCGGTCGTCGGCCTGAGCGCCGAGCGAGCCACGAAGGAGGCGCAGATCCGCGACGACATGATCCGCGTGGCGCATCGGGCGGGCGCGTCGCTCCGTCAGCTCGCCGAGGTGTCAGGGTTGGACCGCAAGACGGTCACGGCGATCGTCGGCGCCAACGCCCCTCGATGACGCGCACCTGTCACCGCACGAGTCGGGCGAACTCGGTCACACTCGCGCGCACCGAGCCGTCTGGGCGCGCGATCCGGTGTCACACGCGCTGACGATGCCGACAACGAAGAAGCCCTGGCCGCAGCACCGCTGTGACCAGGGCTCCTCGGGTGGTCGAGACCGGCGTCGATCCGGTGACCTCGCGCTTTTCAGGCGCGCGCTCTGCCAACTGAGCTACTCGACCAGAACGTTGTTCTTCGCGGTCCCGACGGGATTTGAACCCGCGACCTCCGGCTTGACAGGCCGGCGTGCACTCCAAACTGCACCACGGGACCTCGAGTGTTGCGCACCCCCAACGGGATTCGAACCCGTGCCGCCACCTTGAAAGGGTGGTGTCCTAGGCCGCTAGACGATGGGGGCTCACACCCCGGTTGGGAGCCTGGTCACGATAGCAGCCGCCACGTCGTCCCCTCCTTCGAGTCCCCGACCTCCACGCCGGCGCCGACGAGGCGGTCTCGCACGAGGTCGGCAGTGGCGAAGTCCTTGGCCGCCCGGGCGCCGTCCCGCACGGCGAGGAGCGCCTCGACGAACGGGGTGACGGCCGCGGTCGGGTCGAGGATGCCGCCGGCCAGCCGCACGATCATGGCCCGCAGCCGCAGGCGGGCCTTGCCGACCTCGTCCGAGGTGTACTGCGACCACTGGTGCAGCTCGTCTTCGGCATCGAGGAGGGCGCCGGCCGCCGCCTCGCCGTCCCCCCGGGCGAGCGCGCCGTCGAACACCGCCTCCAGCTCGGCCATCCGCCCCAGGAGCGGCGACGGCGACGCCGCCCCCGCGCCGTCGCCCGTCTCCTCGTCCCGTCCTCCCTCGTTCCGGGACGATCCACCCTCGGTCTCTCCGGGGTGGATCGACACAGAACGGAGCTCGTCGAGGGCGACGACGTCGCCGGGGGCGAAGGTCGTGGTGCGGCCGGCGTCGCGGACGGTCACGACGCCGATGCCGACGACGGTGAGCGTGCGGTCGTCGAGGTCGATGACAGCGCCGGTGTGCTCGTCGACGCCGAGCACGAACGCCCCGTCGGGCAGCGCCGCCTCCATCATCTCCAGGCGCCGCTCGCCGAGGTAGCAGTAGCGCGTGTCGTGGGTGCCGCCCTCGGCGTTGTTGAAGTGCGGGATGACGGCCGCCGGCAGCCCCGCCTCGGCGAGGAGGTCGAGACCGTCGAGCCAGTGGGGGGGCTCGCCCACCTTGTAGATCTCATAGACGGGCACCGTCACGAGCCCGAGGGTCAGCGCCGCCGCTGACGCGAAGGTGACGGCCCCGCCGGCCCGCAGCTTCTCCCGGAGCAGGTCGGGCACCGCCGAGCCCGCCCACTGGGCGAGGGCGTAGGACGGCGAGCCGGGGCCCGAGAACACATAGGTCGCGCGCTGCACGGCGGCGATGGCGGCCTCGGCCTCGAACGTGGACGACCGGAGCCTCGCCACCTCGATCGGTGTGCCGACGCTCTGGGCGAAGTACTCCTCGACCCGCTCGGCGATCTCGGCGGCGTTCTCCTGGAAGCCCACCGGCGTGTCGAGGAAGACGGCGGGCCCGCCCCCCACCCGTTCGAGCAGGCCGCGGTGCGGCTTCACCATCGTCGGGCTCGTCTCGCCCGATCCCATGATCGTGAGGAGGCGGGCGGTCACGGCGGTTCCAGGAGGTCGATCAGGATCGCGGCGACGTCGGCCGGCCGTTGCGCGTGCACGTCGTGGTCGGCGCCCTCGAACCAGATCGCGTCGCCGTCGCGGAGGACATCGACGGCGGCATCGACGGCGGCGCGCATCCGCTCCGATGCCACCACGAACCGCACGGGCACCTCGATCGACGGGAACAGGTCGGTCGGGGGCTCGCGCCACATGGCCTCGATGATCTGGCGGTGGCGGTGCCACGTGAGCCGCGACCGGATGCCGCCGTCCGTGGTCACCTCGAACCCGGCGAGGACGCCCTGGATCCCAGCCTCGGGCCAGTCGGGGTGGGCCGACCGCAGGTGGCGCTCCTCCTCCTCGAGGGTGATGCCCTCGAACCGCTCGTAGGGCGGTCGCATCGCCTCGAGGGCGTGGTCCAGCACGGGGAACCGCGCCCGCAGGTCGATGGCGCCACCGTCGACGCAGGCGACCGCCCGCACGAGCGAGGGATGCCGGGCGGCGAGGTGGACCACGACGTTGCCGCCGTAGGACTGTCCGGCGACCACCGGCGGCGCGTCCAGCGTCTTCAGCAGTGGCGCCAGGTCGCCGACCACGGTGCCGAAGTCGTAGCCGTCGTCGGGCTTCGGCGACCGGCCGTGACCCCGCAGGTCGACGGCCACCGAGCCGACGCCCCGCTCGGCCAGCGCCGCCCCCACGCCGTCCCACAGCCGGGCGTTCGATGCGAGCCCGTGCACGAGCACGACACGTGCCGGGGCCGGGCCGTGGGCGATGACGTGCAGCTGCACCGGAGCATCTTCGCCGCCCCCGGCCGTCGATGCCGGTTAGCGCGCCGTTTACACCCGGCTCCGTACGTTCCCGCCGTGGGCGGTGACGGATCGATCCGGGACCGGGCGGTGGCGGCGGTGGCGGCGGCCGAAGCCGAACGAGCCCGGCTCGATGCGGCTCTCGACCGCGGTGAGGCGGCCTTCTCCGAGGTCGCGGCCGCCAACGCGCGGGTCCGCCAGGCCCGCGCCGCCCTGGAAGCGATCGACGCCGGCGAAGGTGCCGAAGCAGGAGGAGAGCGGGGATGAGAGCGACGGTGCGGAGCAGGCGGCGGGGGGTGGCGGTCGCGACGGCCGTCGCGCTCGGGTGGCTCATGAGCGGCGGGGTCGCAGGCGCCGACGAGCACGTGCCCGACGGGACCGTGCTCGAGGAGACCGAGACCGAAGGGGAGTTCACCGACGGCAACGGCGCGTGCGGTTACCCCGACGCGTTCCGCGCTCCCTATGGGGCTCGCATCGTCGAGACCGCCGATGGCGAGATCGTGCTCGTCCTCGACCAGCTCGACACCCCCGATGTGCTCGTCGGCGACATCGACCCCGACACCGGCATCCCGCCGCGACTCGACAACCCCGGCAAGGAGGCGGCGACCGACGGCGTCCTCGACGGGGGGAGCCTGCGCTTCGACTACGTGTACATCGACGCCGACGGCTGCGAGCAGGCCTGGACCGTCCTCTTCGCGCTCGGCGGGCTGCTGCCGTACTTCGTCTCCACCACCGGGGTCGACGCGCCGGACGCACCCGACGATGGCGCCGCGCCGCCGGCGGGCCCCGTCGCCACCGAGCCCGCGGCCGAGCCGGCCGGCGGCACGAGCGACGGCGGCTCGTTCCCGTGGCTCGTCGTCCTGCTGGTCGGCCTCGGTCTCGTCGGTCTGCTCGTGCTCTGGTCGTGGCTGCGTCACCGGGCCGGTGGTCCGAGCGGGGACTGCCAGATCGAGCTCGAGAGCTGGCAGGCCGCGGAAGCCCGGTGGCGGGGCGCGCAGGCGTCGCTCGAGGCGGCGCTGGCGACCGCGGCAGCGGCCGACGCCGCGCTCGCCGCGGAGGCGGCCCGCTTCGAGGAGACCGGTGACGGCTACGAGCGCTACCTGATCGCCGGTCAGACCGCTCGCGCCGCGCGCGGCGACGCCGACGCCGCGGCGGCGACGGCGCGGAGCGCTCGGCAGAACGCCGACGAGTGGATGCGGCTCTACTTCGCCTGCATCGGGCTCCCGATCCCCGATGGCGCCGAGGGCGACGACGCCGCCCCCGAGCCGGCGGGCACCGCCGGCGAGACCGGTCCGACGCCCATCCCCGAGGGGGTGCCGGCGGGACCGAGCACCGCCGGGCCGCCGACCGAGCCCGGCGACGCGGGCCCGCCGGTGCCACCGCCGGAGCCGCCGGCGACGCCCACGCCGCCCGCGCCGGTCACGGTTGCGCCACCGCCGCCACCGCCAGGGGGTTGCCCGAAGGGGGATCGACGCTGGACACCCGACGGCGGCGCCCCGTCGGTGACCGTCACGCGGCGGGCGGGGCCGATCACCGCCACCTACGAGCGGCTCTCGTCACGGTTCGGGCCACCGGGGTCGATCGCCGGTCTCGGCGCGTTCGGCCAGGGCATCGCCGACCGCGGCGGCATCGTGGCGCCGGCGCCGAGCGGCTCGGTCGCCGCCGGCCTGGTGCCGGGCGTGTCGAAGTGGGCCTTCACGCTCACGCTGACGACGACCCTCGTCCACGAGACCTTCGTGTGCGGCAGGGTCGAGGAGTGCAACGGGACCGCCTACGTCGAGGTCGGCCGATCGCTCCGGATCACCGGGAGCACCACGACGTCGGCGTCGCAGACCCTCACGTTCGAGGGCACCTCCGTCGATGTCGTCGCCAACCAGATCGCGGCGGCCCTCGCCGCGCTGTCGCGCACCAAGAACCTCGAGCGGTTCCGGGAGGTGGCGAAGGCCTGCGGTGGCGGTTGACGGGCGGGGCGCCGGCGGCGAGGCGGCGCCCCGGTCACGGACCGGCCGCCACGCGGCGGAGGAGGGCGCCGGTGAGGGCATCGGCGGTCACCCCCAGGTCGGCGAGCATCTCGCGGCACCGCTCCGCGGCGCGAAGGGCGGAGCCACGGTCGCCACGGGCGAGGTGGGCTTCCACGAGAACGCGGTAGGCGCCTTCGGACCAGGGCTCGGCGGCGAGCACGCCGTGGGCGCGGCCTTCGGCCTCGTCGGGTTCGCCGGCCGCGAGCGCGAGCTCGCCGGCCCGGACGCCGGCGCGCACGAACCGGCCGCGCACGCGGTCGCGGGCCTCTCGGGCCCAGTCCTCGAATCGGGCGTCGTCGAGCGGCT
>DATLFP010000116.1:0-5338 GCA_035540955.1 Acidimicrobiales bacterium | reverse complement strand
CGAGATCGACACCGCGCATGCGCGCCCCGCGAAGGTTGACCAAGCGGAACCGGGCATCGCGGAGGTCGACCTTCGAGAACTGCGCTCCCCGCAGGTCCTCGTCGGTGAAGTTCATGACCGCCTCCGTCGCCACCACCAGCGGCGGGGATGGCGGAGCTTGATGACGCCCCCGCCGTTGCGGACGTGGACGAGGATGCGAGGCGTGCCTGGTAGGGCGGCGGCCGGTCGCAGCGCGTTCTTGAACACCCCGCCCGTGCTCCGGTGGCCGGCGATCTCGACCGCGATCTCGCGGGGCAGCAGCACCGAGAGCACACCGGTGTCGCAGTCGATGTCGAGGTCGATGTCGGGGTCGTCGAGCGTGGCCTGCGTCAGGTCGACCTTCATCACGCCCGACACGCAGACGATCTCGGTCATGGGCGCCAACCGCATCGGCGCCTCCTTGATGACGCCCGAGTCACAGCGGAGGACGAGGCGGTCGTCGTCGGCTCCCGCGGCATCCCGGGTGACGGGGACGAGCGTGGGGAGCGGGGCGAGCAGCGCCCCCAGCTCGTCGCTGGAGGTGGTGGCCAGCACCCGTTCGACGAGCACGCGGTAGTCGTCGACCGCGAGGAGGTCGCGCTCGAGGAGGGCGCTGAGGTGGTCGACTGCGGCCTGGCGGTGGTCGTTCACGACTGCCGGCGCACCGGTTCGATGGCGGTGATGTAGTCGGTCAGGCGGGCGGCGATCTCGAAGGCGAGCTCCGGGTCGCCGAGATCGGGGTCGAGCCAGGTCTCCGACACGCGCCGCCAGTGTTGCGCGCGTCCGAGGAACGGCGCCGCCTCCGCCTCCTTCCCGACGTCCTTGCGCCACCGCTTCTCGGCGGCGAGGAGCCGGTCGAGCACGGCCTGGTTGTCGGGCTCCTTCGAGTGCTCGGCGTGGAAGCCCACCTCGATGGCGAGGATCTTGGCCGCCGGTACGTCCTTGGCCCCGAGCACCTGCGCCTCGTAGTGCTCCCTGGGCGCCTTGGCGGTGTCAAACCACACCTTGATGCCCCACCGGTGCGCCTGCTGCTTCACGACCCCGAGGTCGTCGGGGACCATCCCCGGCAGCAGGGCACCGGCGGCCTCGAACGGCGACAGCTCCATCAGCCCGCCCGCCTTGCCTCGACGGCGCGCGCGAGGTCGAGCCAGCGCACGAACGGCGGCGCCTCCCAGCGCAGGTGGTTGTTCACCTCGGCGAGCGGGACGAGCCGTCGCTCGACCTTCTCGAACCGGGGGTCCCAGCTGTCGACCTCGACGCGAGCCCAGCACGCCGGGGACCACCGAACCGAGCGGACGGTGCGGGAGGCATCGAGGTCACGCACCTCGTGGGAGATGAGCAGCTCGGCGTCCACGACCCGGGCGCACGCCTCCTCGGCGACCTCCCGGGCCAGCGTCTCCTCCGGTGTCTCGCCACCCTCCGGACGACCACCCGGCACGCCCCATCCCCAGGTCGGATCCTCGGTCACGATCACCGCGTCGCCGTCGGCCGTGACGCAGACGGCGCCGGTCGATCCCAGGTTGCCGTCGGGTGGCGGTCGCTCGCTCTCGTGGGCGATCACGAGCGCCCGACTGCCGGTGAAGCTGCCGAACGGTGCCCAGAACAGCTCCGTTGCCCGATCGGGGATCGGGTCGGCGCGCTCGAGCGGTGGCCCGGGGTCGAGGAGGTCGCGCGCCGCTGCCAGCCATCGCGCCTGGAACCCGCTCGGCGCCTCCCGCCCGTCGATTGGCACCCAGCGGCACCGCCACTGGCTTCCGTCGCCGTCGGGGGTGAGCACCCACCACTCGTCCGGCGTGGGCGTCGTCGCCCGCAGGTGGAACACGTGGCGATCGACGTCACCTGCGTGCTGATCCCGCAACGTCGCCACCTCGGCGATCACCTCGAGTGGGGGAGCCCGGTCTCCTCCCACGCTTCGCGGACGGCGCCGGCGAGCGGGTGCTCACCGGGCTCGAGGGTGCCGGCCGGGAGCTGCACCGTGCCGGCGTGGTCGAACACGCACACCTCGACTCGGTCGCCGATCCGTCGGGTGATCAGCGCCGTCACCTTCCCGGGCACCGGCAGCACTCTGTGATGATGGCCGACGTGACCGACCACCCGCCGAGCAACGGGCCGAGCACCCGCCCGAGCAACGTGATCGTCGTCCTCCTCGACAGCCTCAACCGCCACCTCGTGGGCGCGTACGGCTCGACGGAGTTCGAGACCCCCAACCTCGACCGGCTGGCGGCCCGGTCGGTGCGGTTCACCCGCCACCACACGGGCTCGCTGCCGTGCATGCCGGCCCGCCACGACATCCTCGTGGGCGCCCTCGACTTCCTGTGGCGGCCGTGGGGCTCGATCGAGGTGTGGGAGGACGCCATCACCTACTCGCTGCGGCGCGCCGGCATCACCTCGATGCTCGTGTCGGACCACCCGCACCTGTTCGAGGTGGGCGGGGAGAACTACCACACCGACTTCTACGCCTGGCACTACACGCGCGGCCACGAGGGCGACCCGTGGCGCACCCGACCCGATCCCAGCTGGGCGGGCACGCCGGCGCTGCCCGCCGCCCCCGGCCGGCGCCACATGCCGTACGACGACTCCCGCACCTGGTTCCGGTCCGAGGACGACTTCCCCGGGCCCCAGACCATGCGCCGGGCCGCCGAGTGGTTGCGGGAGTCGGTCGGGGCGCATGACCGGTTCTTCCTCTTCGTCGACGAGTTCGACCCCCACGAGCCGTTCGACACGCCTGAGCGGTGGGCGACGAAGTACGACGACACGTGGGAGGGCGAGCGGATCATCTGGCCGCCCTACGTCGTCGGCGCCATCGAGAAGGGCGTGCTCACCGAGCGCGAGGCCCGCCACATCCGGGCGAACTACGGCGCCAAGCTGTCGATGATCGACCACCACCTCGGCTCGGTCCTCGACGCGGTCGACGACCTCGGGCTGTGGGACGACACCGCCTTCGTGCTCTGCACCGACCACGGCCACTACCTGGGCGAGCGCGACGCGTTCGGCAAGCCCGGCCTGCCCGTGCACCGCGAGCTGGGCCACATCCCGATGCTGATCGCCTGGCCCGGCGTGGCGCCCGGCGAGTGCGACGCGCTCACCACCGCGGTCGACATCCACGCCACCGTGGCCGACGTGTTCGGCGTCGAGCCCGAGCACCCGACGCACGGCCGGTCGCTGGCGCCGGTGCTCACCGGTGACGTCGACGGCGTGCGCGACCATCTGCTCACCGGCTACTGGGGCCGCGCCGTGCACGTGATCGACCGCGACACCGCGTACGGGCGGGCGCCGGTGGGGGAGAACGCGCCGCTCGTCATGTGGTCGAACCGGTGGTCGACGATGCCGGTCCACTCGATGCCCGAGCTGCGCCTCCCGCGTCCCGACCGGCGGGCGACCCTCGACCACCTGCCCCAGACCGGGGACGTCCCGGTGATCCGCCAGCCGTTCGCACCCGGCGACCTGCTGCCGTTCTGGGCCTACGGCACACCGGTCGACGACCACCTCCTGTTCGACGTCGACCGCGACCCGCTGGAGACCGAGAACCTGGCGGGCTCGCCGCGGGAGCGGGCCGCGGTCGACCTGCTCCGTGCCGCCCTGGAGGAGGTCGACGCCCCCAAGGAGCAGCTCGAGCGCCTCGGCATCGCGTAGCCACCTAGCCTGCGCCGCCGTGGACGGCGCCCCCTTCGATCGGTTCGTGAAGTACCCCGAGCTCACCGAGATCCTCCAGCGGTGGGCGACCGAGCACCCCGACCTGCTGCGGCTCGAGAGCATCGGACGGTCGCACGAGGACCGCGACATCTGGCTGTGCACCGTCACCGACCACGGCAGCGGTGACCATCGCGAGCGGCCGGCGATCTGGATCGACGCCAACATCCACGCCACCGAGCTCACCGGGTCGACTGCTGCGCTCTACCTGCTGCAGAAGCTGCTCACGGGCTACGGCACCGACGACGCCGTGACCCGGGCCCTCGACACCCGCACCTTCTACATCGTGCCCCGCATGGGACCCGACGGCGCCGAGCTGGCGATGGCCGAGCGACCCCGCTACATCCGCTCCTCGGCCCGGCCCTACCCGCGCACCGACCAGCAGGACGGGCTCGTCGCCCAGGACATGGACGGCGACGGCCGCATCCTCACGATGCGGGTGCCCGACCCGAACGGCACCTGGAAGGTCTCGCCCGCCGATCGGCGCATGCTCGTGCCCCGCGACCCCGTCGAGGACGGGCCCGGCCCCTACTACCGGCTGCTCACCGAGGGCGAGATCCAGAACTACGACGGCGTCACCATCCGCCCCGCCCCGGCGCTGCACGGCCTCGACATGAACCGCAACTACCCGATCGAGTGGCGGCCCGAGGGCGAGCAGCAGGGTGCCGGCCCGTACCCCACGTCGGAGCCGGAGATCCGGGCGGTGGTGCAGGCCATCGTCGACCGCCCCAACATCTGCGCCTTCATCCAGTACCACACGTGGGCCGGCGTCCACCTGCGTCCGTACGGCACCAAGAACGACGACGCGCTGCCGACGATCGACCTGCGGGTGTTCAAGAAGATCGGCGAGAAGGCCACCGAGCTCACCGGCTACCCGTCGGTGTCGGTGTACCACGACTTCAAGTACGACCCGAAGGACGTCATCACCGGTGTGGCCGACGACTGGGCGTACGACCACCTCGGCATCCACGCGTGGACGACGGAGTTCTGGAGCCCGCAGCGGGCCGCCGGCATCACCGACTACAAGTTCATCGACTGGGGGATCGACCACTCGCACGACGACGACCTGAAGCTGCTGGCGTGGAGCGACGAACAGCTCGGTGGCGAGGGGTTCGTCGAGTGGTACCCCTACGACCACCCGCAGCTCGGCCCGGTGGAGCTCGGCGGCTGGAACGCCGCGTACTGCTTCCGCAACCCGCCGCCTCACCTGCTCGAGGCCGAGGTGGCGCCACACGCCGACTGGGCCATCTGGCACGTGCTCATCTCACCGCTGCTCCGCGTGCGCGACACCGAGGTGACCGCGATCGGCGCGGACACGTGGCGGATCCGGCTCGTGGTCGAGAACGCCGGGTGGCTGCCGACCAACGTCACCCAGCGGGCGGTCGAGCGCAAGATCGTCCGGCCCGTCGAGGCGGAGATCACCCTGCCCGAGGGGGCCGATCTGGTCGGCACCGACCGGCGCAAGGAGCTGGGCCAGCTCGGCGGTCGGGCCGGCAAGAACAACCTGAGCCTGTTCGGTGGCGGCTACGACGCGACGAGCGACCGGGCGAAGGCGGAGTGGGTGGTGCGGGCGCCGGCGGGCACGGTCGTGCCGATCGAGATCCGCCACCAGCGCGCCGGCACCGTGCGG
>DATLFP010000115.1:0-25087 GCA_035540955.1 Acidimicrobiales bacterium | reverse complement strand
GCGGACCGGCGGTGGCGGTCGGGCGCTCTTCGCCCATGACGAGCGGGCCACGGAGGAGGTCATGGACGCCACCTCGGCGGCGGGGGTGCCTCGGTGGGCCAAGCTCAGCCCCAACACCGACCGGCTCGTCGACATCGCCGCCGCCGCCCGCCGGGGCGGCGCGGAGGCCGTCACGCTCATCAACACCGTGATGGCCCTCGCCCTCGACGCGCGTGGCGAGTACCGGCTCGGCAGCGGCGCGACCGGCGGCGGTCTCTCCGGCCCCGCCATCCATCCGATCGCGGTCCGGGCGGTGCACGACGTGCACACCGCCCACCCCGATCTCCCCATCATCGGTGTCGGCGGCGTGCGCGATGCTGCTACGGCAAAGGAGCTGCTCATGGTCGGAGCGACGGCAATCCAGGTGGGAACGGCGACGTTCGCCGATCCCCGCACGCTGCGCCGGGTGCTGGCGGGGTTGCAGGCATGAGCCCCAGCACCGCCATCGACGTCCGGGACCACCTGGCGCTCGCCCTCGATCTCGACGACCTGGTGGCGGCCGAACGGTTGGCCCGCGACGTGCGGCCCTACTTCGGCGTGGCCAAGGTCGGTCTCGAGCTCTTCACCGCCGCCGGCCCCGAAGCCATCGCGGTGATGCTCGACCTCGGCTACGACGTGTTCCTGGATCTCAAGCTGCACGACATCCCGACCACGGTGGAGAGGGCGGCACGGGTGGCGGGGGCCAGCGGGGTCTCCTACCTGACGATCCACGCCATGGCCGGGCCGGTGGTCCTGCGGGCCGGCGTCGAGGGGTTCCTCGGTGGTGCCGCGGCTGCGGGGCTCCCGGCGCCGGTGCCGCTGGCGGTGACGGTGCTCACGAGCGACGGCGACGCGCCGCCCCACATCCTCCCGGCACGCGTCGAGCTGGCCGTCGAGTGCGGCGCAAAGGGGTTGGTCTGCGCCGGCACCGACGTGCGGTTCATCCGCGAGGTCGTGCCCCGCTTCACGCTCGTCGTGCCCGGCACCCGGCCGGCGGGCGTGTCGAGCCACGACCAGGCCCGGGTGACCACCCCCGAGGAGGCCCTGGCCGCCGGTGCCGACATCCTCGTGATCGGCCGCGCCGTCACCGGCGCCGATGATCCGGTGGCCGCCGCGGCGGCCCTGGTCGCCGGCTTGGCGGGGTAGTCGCGCTACCGTCCGCGCCATGCCCTTGCCGCCCCAGCTCTCGGATGAACAGCGCGCCGCCGCGCTCGAGAAGGCCGCCGCCGCTCGCAAGGCGCGCGCCGAGATCAAGGAACGCCTGAAGATGGGCAGCATCACCCTGCCCGAGCTGTTCGAGCAGGCGACGGGCAACGACACGATCGGGAAGATGAAGGTGCTGGCGGTCCTCGAGTCCCTGCCCGGCCTCGGCAAGGTCAAGGCCCGGCGGCTGATGGAGGACTGCGAGATCAGCGAGACGCGGCGCATCCAGGGCCTCGGCGCCAACCAGCGCAAGAAGCTCCTCGACAGCATCGCCACGTCCTGAGACCGCTCCGTTGATCGTCGTCATCGCCGGGCCCGGAGGCGTCGGCAAGGGGACCATCGTCGACCGCCTCCTCGCGGCCGACCCCCGGCTCTGGCTCAGCCGGTCGTGGACGACACGGCCGCAGCGCCCCGGCGAGCCCGACGACGCCTACGTGTTCGTGACGAGGATGGAGTTCGAGACGGCGATCGAGGAGGGAGGCTTCCTCGAGTACGCCGAGTTCCTCGGCAACCTCTACGGCACCCCGAAGCCGGTGGCCCCGACCGGCAGCGACGTCGTCCTCGAGATCGACGTGCAGGGCGCCCGCCAGGTGAAGGACCTCGACCCCGACGCGCTGTTCATCTTCGTCCTGCCGCCGTCGGCCGAGGAGCAGGAGCGCCGGCTGCGGGGAAGGGGTGATCTCGACCACATCGTGGCCAACCGGCTGGCCAAGGCGGCCGAGGAGACCGACGCCGCGCGGGAGCTGGGGGCGGTGATGGTCGTGAACGACGATCTCGACCTGGCCGTCCGCCAGGTGCACGATCTCATCGAATCGCACCGGGCACGGTAGGATCGCCAGCCATGTCCTGGCGTGACGACACGATGATCAGCCCGCCCATCGAGGAGCTCCTCGGGCGGGTCGACTCCAAGTTCTCCCTGGTCACGCTGGCCGCGCGCCGGGCGCGGCAGGTCAACTCCTACTTCAACCAGCTCGGCGAGGGGCTCGGCGCCCTTGTCCCGCCCCAGGTCAGCTCCACGGCCCGCAAGCCGCTCTCGATCGCCTTCGAGGAGATCGCCGCCGACAAGATCACCGGCGTGTGGCGCGATCCGGAGGAGGTCGCGGCCGAAGAGGCAGCGGCGCTCGCGGCTGCGGAGGCGGACGCCGGAACCGAGGAGTAACCCTGGCCGCGCTCGCCGGGACCCGCATCGTCCTCGGCGTCTCAGGCGGCATCGCCGCCTACAAGGCCATCGAGGTGTGCCGCCGGCTCGTCGATGCCGGTGCCACCGTGAGCCCCGTCCTCACGCCCGACTCCCTGCACTTCGTCACCACCACCACCTTCAGCGCCCTCGCCTCCGAGCCGGCGCGCACGTCGCTGTGGGACAGCCCCGAGCCGAGTCCCCACACGGTGCTCGGGCAGGGCGCCGATCTGATCGTCGTGGCGCCGGCCACCGCCCGCGTGATCGCCGCGTACGCCATCGGGCTGTCCGACGACCTCCTGATCGCGACCCTCCTCGCCACCCGCGCCCCGGTGCTCGTGTGCCCGGCGATGCACACCGAGATGTGGGAGCAGCCGGCCGTCCAGGCGAACCTTCGACTTCTGCGGGAGCGGGGCGTCCACGTGCTGGATCCCGCGAGCGGCCCTCTCGCCGGCGGTGACACCGGGATCGGTCGGCTGCGCGAGCCGGCCGAGATCGTGGCCGAGTGCGAGCGGATCCTCGCGGGCGGGCTCCCTTCGGCGGGTGACCTGGCGGGGCTGCGCATCCTCGTGACCGCCGGCGGCACCCGGGAGCCGATCGATGCCGTGCGGGTCATCACCAACCGCAGCTCGGGCAAGCAAGGTCACGCCATCGCCGAGGAGGCACGGGCGCGGGGAGCGACGGTCACCCTGGTCACCGCCGCCGGCCTCGACGTCTCACCGGGGATCGAGGTGGTGCCGGTGGCCACGGTCGCCGACTTCGAGGCCGCCGTCGTCCCCCGCCAGGCCGACTTCGACGTGATCGTCCAGGCGGCGGCGATGTCCGACTTCCGGCCGAAGGCGCCCGCGAACCGCAAGCTGAAGAAGGACGAAGGCCCACCGGAGATCATCCTCGAGCCCACCCACGACTTCAGCGTCGACCTCGGCCGGGCGAAGCGACCGGGTCAGACGCTCGTCGGGTTCGCGGCCGAGACCGACGACCTCCTCGCCAACGCCGAGCGCAAGATCCGCAGCAAGAACCTCGATCTCATCGTGGCCAACGACGTGGGCGCCCCCGGTGCCGGCTTCGAGCACGACACCAACGCCGTGTCGATCCTCACCGCCACCGGAGCGCGCCAGGATGTACCACTCACGGACAAGCGGGCTGTGGCCCGCGCCGTCCTCGACGCCGTCGCGGCCCACCGGGCCCGATCGGGACACAGGGAGACCAACCAGTGAGCAAGCGCTACACCTTCACCTCGGAGTCGGTCACCGAGGGCCACCCCGACAAGATGGCCGACCAGATCTCCGATGCCGTCCTCGACGCCATCCTCGCCGAGGACCCGGCGGGGCGCGTGGCGTGCGAGACGCTGCTCACGACCGGTCTCGCGGTGATCGCCGGCGAGATCACCACCGAGGCCTACGTCGACCTTCCGAAGATCGTCCGGGAGACGATCTGCAACATCGGCTACGACCGGGAGTCCTACGGGTTCGACGGCAACACCTGCGGCGTCATGGTGTCGATCGACGAGCAGTCGTCCGACATCGCCCAGGGCGTCGACGCCGCCTACGAGACCAGGAGCGGCCAGTCGGGCGAGGACATCCTCAACAGCCAGGGCGCCGGCGACCAGGGGATGATGTTCGGCTACGCGTGCGACGAGACCGACGATCTCATGCCGCTGCCGATCTGGTTCGCCCACCGCCTCGCCCATCGCTTGAGCGAGGTGCGCAAGGCCGGCATCCTCCCGTACCTGCGACCCGACGGGAAGACGCAGGTGACCGTCGACTACGAGGACGGTCGTCCGGTGAAGCTCGAGACGGTGCTGATCTCGACCCAGCACCAGCCCGGACTCGACCCCGAGACGCTCATCAAGCCCGATCTGACCGAGCACGTGATCCAGCCGCTCCTGCCGCCCAACATCGACACCAGCGACTTCCGGGTGCTCGTCAACCCGACCGGCACCTTCGAGCTCGGCGGCCCGCACGCCGACACCGGGCTCACGGGGCGAAAGATCATCGTCGACACCTACGGCGGCATGGCGCGCCACGGGGGCGGCGCCTTCTCCGGCAAGGATCCCTCGAAGGTCGACCGGTCGGCCGCGTACGCCGCCCGGTGGGTCGCCAAGCACGTGGTGGCGGCGGGGGCGGCCACCCGGTGCGAGGTCCAGGTGGCCTACGCCATCGGCGTGGCCCAGCCCGTGTCCCTGCTCGTGGAGACCTTCGGCACCAACACCGTCGACGAGCTCGAGATCGAGGAGGCGGTGCGCGAGCTCTTCGACCTCCGGCCGGCGGCGATCGTGCGCGACCTCGACCTCCGCCGTCCGATCTACCGGAAGACCGCCGCCTACGGGCACTTCGGCCGGGGCGAGAAGGACTTCACCTGGGAGGCGACCCCCCGCGTGGACGACCTGAAGTCGGCTTTGTCTCTCGGGTGACGAGGGTCGTCCGGGTTCGGATCGACGAGCCCGCGCTCGGCAAGCCGTTCGACTACTCGGCGCCCGACGACATCCGGCTCGGCGACCTCGTACGCGTCGAGCTGCACGGCCGACGCGTCGCCGGCTGGGTCGTGGAGGTCGACGCCCAGCCGCCACCGGGCGTGGCGCTCAAGCCCATCGCCAAGGTCACGGGGTGGGGCCCGCCCGCGGACATCGTCGACCTCGCCGCGTGGGCATCGTGGCGCTGGGCCGGACAGGTCCCGCACTTCCTTCGCACGGCGTCCGCTCCGAACGCGGTGCGAGGGCTGCCGCCACCGCCGTCCCCGGCCCGAGCACAGACCGTCGAGGACCCGTTGGCCGCCGACGCGCTGGCGCGGGGCCGGACGGTGCTCCGGCTTCCGCCGAGCGCCGACCTGTTCCCGTTGCTGGTGCAGGCCGCCCGCCTCGGGCCCTCGCTGGTGGTGTGCTCCTCCCACGCCCAGGAGCGGCACCTGGCGGCGCGGCTGCAGCGGGCCGGGCTCACCGTCGCCGCGCACCCGCGCGACTGGGCGCGGGCGCGGGGCGGGGCGCACGTCGTGATCGGGGCCCGCGCCGCGGCGTGGGCGCCGGTTCCCGATCTCGCCGCCGTCGTCGTGCTCGACGAGCACGAAGAGGTCCACCAGGAGGAGGCGGCACCCACCTGGCATGCCCGCGACGTCGCCGCGGAGCGGGCGGCCCGGGCCGGGGTGCCGTGCGTCGTCAGCTCGCCGTGCCCGTCGTTGGCGGCGCTGGCGTGGGGGCCGGTCGTCTCGCCGTCGCGCACCGCGGAGCGGGCGGGCTGGCCCGTCGTCGACGTCGTGGACCGGCGGCGCGAGGACCCGTTGCGCTCGGACCTGTACTCCGAGCGGCTGGTCGAGCTCGTCCGCTCGGGCCAGCGGGTCGTGTGCGTGCTCAACCGGAAAGGGCGCGCCGCGCTGCTCGTCTGCGCTGCGTGCGCCGAGCTGGCGCGCTGCGAGCGCTGCGACGCGGCGGTGTCGATGGGGGAGGGGGTCGTCGCCTGCCGGCGCTGCGCCGCCACCCGCCCGGTGGTGTGCCAGGCGTGCGGCGCAGGGCGGCTGAAGCAGCGTCGGATCGGTGTGGCCCGGGCCCGCGAGGATCTCGAGCGATTGGCGCGCGTGCCGGTCGGGGAGGTCACCGGCGACTCGACCGAGGTGCCGGCGACACCGGTGCTGGTCGGCACCGAAGCGCTCCTGCGGCGTGTGGACCGCGCCGATGCGGTGGCGTTCCTCGATCTCGACGCCGAGCTCCTCGCCCCCCGCTACCGCGCCGCCGAGGAGACCATGAGCCTGCTCGCCCGCGCCGCTCGCCTGGTCGGGGGCAAGGCGGGCGGTGGGCGCCTGCTGCTGCAGACACGGCAGCCCAAGCACGAGGTGGTGCAAGCTGTGCTCCTGGCCGATCCCGACCGGGCCGCGGCCGTCGAGCGCGAGCGGCGAGCGGTGCTGGGGTTCCCGCCGGCGGCAAGCGTCGCCAACGTGTCGGGCTCGCCGGCGGCGGCCTATCTGGAGCCGTTGCGGGCCCGGCTCGATGTCGAGGTGATGGGACCCGCGGCCGACGGCTCCTACCTGGTCCGCGCCGGCGACGTCAGGACGCTGTGTGACGCGCTCGCCGCGACACCGCGGCCGCCCGGCCGCCTGCGCGTGGCCGTCGACCCGCTGCGGCTCTGACCGTCGCCAGGTCGATCACCTCGGCGAGCGGTGTGTCGGGGCCGACCACCCGTACGTGCGACGGGGGTTCGGGGATCTCGTAGGTGAACGACGGGTGCCGCCGCCGCGAGGCCATCATGGATCGCATCGTTCCCACTGACGTCTGGGATCGACCCTCGGTGCCGCGAAGTCGCGTGACTGTTACGTGTCGATCACGCCGGTCCAGGCCCGCCGGCGGGTCTCGTAGATGGCGATGGCGGCGGCGTGGGCCACGTTGAGGGAGCCGACCTTGCCCAGCTGGGGGATGAAGGCGACCTCGTCGCAGGCAGCAAGCGTGGCCGCCGACAGGCCTCGGTCCTCGTGACCGAAGGCCAGGCACACCGCCGGGCCCAGGTCGGCGTCGGGAAGGGGAACGGCGCCGGCGGCGAGCTCCACGCCGACCAGGCGGAGCCCCGCCTCCTTCACGGCTGCGATGGCCGCGGCAGGTGTCTCGTAGGTGGACCACTCGAGGTAGCGCTCCGTGCCGAGAGACACCTTGCGGGCTGCGGGGTGGGACGGCGCGGTGGCTGCACCGGCCAGGTAGAGGTGCTCGACCCGCTCGGCGGCGGCGGTGCGCACGATGGCGCCGACGTTGTAGGGCGTCTGGACGCTGTCGAGCAGGAGCGCGAGCCGACCGCCGGTCCGGTGGCGCCACTCGCGGTGGAGCCGCTTGACGTCGGTGTCGCGCAGCACGGCGCGTACCCCCGGTGCGGTCATCGGGTCACCGAGAGGATGCGATAGCCCATCCGCGACGATCGGCGCTCGGTCGACCAGCCCTCCTGCTCCAGCCATGCGGCGAGGGAGTCGGCTCCCAGGTGCTTGTGCACGACGAGGACGGCTTCACCGCCGCGGTCGAGTCGCGGGAGCCAACCTCGGAGCAGGTCGTGGAGGGCAGGCTTGCCGATGCGGATCGGCGGGTTCGACCAGATGGTCGTGAAGCGCAGGTCATCGGGCACGTCGTCGGGCGTCACCGCCCTCACGTTGTCGAGGCCTGCTCGGGTGGCGTTCTCAGCGGTGAGGGCCACCGCGCGACGGTTCACGTCGACGGCCCACACGACGGCATCGGGTGAGCGCGTCGCCATCGCCAGGGCGAGGGCCCCGTACCCGCAGCCGAGGTCGAGCAGGTCGCCTGTCGGTGCGGGCGGCGGAGCCTCGAGCAGCAGCAGCTTGCTGCCCGGATCGATGCCGTCACGAGCGAAGACGCCGGCGTCGGTCGCGAGGTCGAGCGTCAGGTCCGGCAGGGCCAGCCGCACCGTTCGGCGGTCCGTTGCCGCTCCCGGTTCCTCCTCGAAGTACTGACCCGTCGGCGCCTCCCGGGCCGCGTCCGAGCCCGCGCTCGCTCGTTCGCCGCCCCGGTCGCGTGCTTCGCCCACGCCACTAGCCTGGCGGGTCGTGGCGCCCTACGTGATCAGGATCGTCGGCGATCCCGTGCTCCGGCAGACGGCGGCGCCCGTCGCTGACATCGACGGGCGGATCGCGAAGCTCGTCGAGGACATGATCCCGACGATGTACGAGGCCGCCGGTCTCGGGCTCGCAGCCCCGCAGGTCGGGGTCCAGAAGCGGCTCTTCGTCTACGACCTGCAGGACGAGCAGGGCCCGAGGGTCCTCGTGAACCCGGTCATCTCGGAGCACCGCGGCGAGTGGGTCTACGAGGAGGGCTGCCTGTCGGTGCCGGGGCTCCACTGGGAGATCGTGCGACCCAAGGAGGTCCACCTCACCGGCTACGACCTCGACGGCAACGAGGTGTCGATCGAAGCCGACGAGCTGCTCGCCCGCCTGTTCCAGCACGAGCTCGATCACCTCGACGGCAGGCTGCTGCTCGACCTGCTCGACGACGACCAGCGCAAGCAGGCCATGCGGGCGATGCGGGAGCGGCAGCTGGCGGAGACGGCCGGCGCTCCGAGGACCGGACCGCCCGGGCTCTAGGTTGCGCCTCGCCTACCTGGGCACCCCGGACGCCGCGGTCCCCCCGCTCCGGGCGATCGCCGACGCCGGCCACGAGGTGGCGCTGGTCGTGTCCCGGGCCGACAAGAAGCGGGGCCGGGGCGGGGCGATGGTCCCCAGCCCGGTGAAGGCGGCCGCCATCGAGCTCGGCATCCCGGTGACGAGCCGGGTCGCCGACGTGCTCGACGCCGGCGTCGAGCTCGGTGTGGTCGTCGCCTTCGGACGGCTGATCAAGCCCGAGGTGCTCGCGCGCGTGCCGATGATCAACGTCCACTTCTCACTGCTGCCCAGGTGGCGGGGGGCGGCACCGGTCGAGCGCGCCATCCTGGCCGGCGACACCGAGACCGGCGTCGGGATCATGCGGCTCGAAGAGGGCCTCGACACCGGACCCCTCTTCGCCCAGGAGCGCGTGCCCATCGGTCCCGACGAGTCCGCCGACGAGCTGCGATCCCGCCTCGTCGAGACCGGCACCAGGCTCCTCGTCGCCACCCTGTCGGCACCGCTGGGCGAACCCGTGCCGCAGGTGGGAGAGCCGACGTACGCAACGAAGATCGAGCCGGACGAGCTGCAGATCGACTGGTCCCGGCCGGCGGAGGAGATCCACCGGCTGATACGCCTCGGCCGGGCGTGGACGAGCTTCCGGGGAGCGCGGCTGCGAGTGCTGCGGGCCCGCTGGTCGCCGGGTTCGCTCCTCGCGCCCGGCCAGCTCGACGGCGCGCGAGTGGGGACCGGCGGCGGCACCATCGAGCTGATCGAGGTGCAGCCGGCGGGCAAGGCCGCCCAGCCGGTCGGCGCGTGGCTCAACGGCGCCCGACTCCTGCCCGGCGACCACCTCGCATGACGACGGATCCGCGCCGCCTGGCGCTCAGCGCGCTGGCCCGGATCGACGACGGGGCCTTCGCCAACCTCGTGGTGCCGGCGATGTTGGAAGAGAGCGGACTTCCCGAGCGAGACCGGGGCTTCGTCACCGAGCTCGTCTACGGCACGACGCGCAGGCGGCGGGCATGCGACTTCCTCGTCGACCGGTTCGTGATGCGGCCGCTCGACA
This sequence comes from Acidimicrobiales bacterium, assembly GCA_035540955.1. Classification (GTDB taxonomy): domain Bacteria; phylum Actinomycetota; class Acidimicrobiia; order Acidimicrobiales; family CADCSY01; genus DATLFP01. The sequence goes on along the minus strand of DATLFP010000115.1, from coordinate 15,563 downwards.
CGTCGACGCGCGCCGCCCTTCGCCTCGGCGCCTACCAGCTCCACTTCATGGGCACCCCTCCCCACGCGGCCGTGTCGGCGACCGTCGACGTCGCCCCCCGGCGCTCCCGAGGTCTGGTGAACGCCGTGCTCCGAAAGGTCGCGACCAGCACGGTGGCGTGGCCCGACGACGCGACTCGGCTGAGCTATCCGGACTGGATCGTCGAGCGGCTGATCGCCGACTGGGGGCGGGACGATGCGGTCGCCGCCCTCGAGCAGATGGACGCTGCGCCTGCTGTCACCGTGCGGGCCGACGGCTACGTGCAGGACCTCGCGTCGCAGTGGGTGGCGGAATCGGTGGGTGCCCGTCCGGGAGAGCGGGTGGCCGACACCTGTGCCGGACCGGGCGGGAAGGCCACCGCGCTGGCCGCAACGGGTGCGTGGATTGCCGCGAGCGATGCCCAACCGGGACGAGCGGGACGAGTTCTTGGTAATGCGCGGCGCCTGGATGCCGATTTGGGGGTAGTGGCAGCCGACGGACGTCGCCCGGCGTTCCGACCCGCGTACTTCGACCGTGTCCTCGTCGACGCGCCGTGCTCGGGCCTCGGCGTGCTGCGGCGACGTCCCGACGCCCGCTGGCGGATCGACCACGGCGACGTGGCCCGCCTGGCGATGCTCCAACGCGAGCTGGTCGACGCCGCCGCCGACCTGGTCCACCCCGGGGGCACCGTCGTCTACTCGGTGTGCACGCTGACCGCCGAGGAGACCATCGGCGTCGACGAGTGGCTGGCGGTGCATCGGCCCGACCTCGAGCCCCAGCCCGAGCCCGCGATGCCCGGCACCGGTTGGCGACCTCACGGTCGTGGTGCCATCCTCCTTCCCCACGTGGCCGGCACCGACGGCATGTTCGTCCTTCGAGTGAAGAAGCAGGCGCAGTGAGCGAGACGATCCTGATCGTCGACGACGAGGAGGACATCGCCAACCTCGTGGCCCTGAACCTGGCCGACGAGGGCTACGAGACGCACATGGTCCACCGTGGCGACGACGCGTTGGATCTCGCGGTGAAGCTCCGACCGGATCTGATCGTGCTCGACCTCATGCTGCCCGGGGTCGACGGCGTCGAGGTCTGCCGGTTGCTGCGCAAGGACCCCAGGACGACGACGACCAGCATCATCATGCTCACCGCTCGCAACCTCCCGACCGATCGCGTCGCCGGCCTCGAGGCGGGCGCCGACGACTACGTCGACAAGCCCTTCGACCTGGACGAGCTGCTGGCACGGGTGCAGGGTCGCCTGCGCCGGGCGCGGCAGCTGCGGCAGACCTCGCCCCTGACCGGGTTGCCGGGCAACTTCGAGATCGAGCACCGACTCGACGTGCTCATCGCCGACCGGGAGCCGTTCGCACTCCTGCACGCCGACCTCGACGGCTTCAAGGCCTACAACGACCACTACGGGTTCCTGCGAGGCGATCGTGCGATCGTCCTCACCGCCCGGGTCATCGGCTGGGCGGTGGCCGACCACGGCACGGCGAGCAGCTTCGTCGGCCACATCGGCGGCGACGACTTCGCCATCGTGTGCGACCCGGACGTCGCGCGGCCCATCGCGGAGTCGGTGGTGCGCAGCTTCGACGAGCAGGTCGCCAACCTCTACGACCCCGAGGAGCGCGATCGTGGCTACATCCAGGTCGCCGACCGCAGCGGCGTCGTCACGCGCTACCCGTTCCTCACCATCTCGATCGGCATCGCGTCGACCGAGGTGCGCCCGATCACCTCGGCGGCCGAGGCCGCTGCCATCGCCGTGGAGATGAAGCGCTTCGCCAAGAGCGCCGGCGGTTCGCTCTGGGCGATGGACCGCCGCCGCGAGTGATCGTCCCCATGGAGGCCAAGGTGCTCACCGTCTCCGATGGCGTCGTCGGCGGCACCCGCGAGGACCGGTCCGGTCAGGCGGTGCACGACACCCTCATCGCCGCCGGGTTCGACGTGGTCGCCCGCCAGGTCGTGGCCGATGGCGTCGCCAACGTCGCCGACGCCCTCCGCCGTCTCGTTGACGGGTTCGCCGGCCTGGTCGTGACCACGGGGGGTACCGGGTTCGGTCCGCGGGACCTCACGCCCGAGGGCACCCGGGTGGTGCTCGAGCGGGAGGCACCCGGACTGGCCGAGGCGATGCGACTGGTGAGCCCGCTCGGCCGGCTCTCCCGGGGCATGGCCGGCACCGCCGGCACCGCGCTCGTCCTGAACGTGCCCGGCTCGACCTCGGGTGCCGTGGAGTGCCTCGAGGCCGTGCTCGACGTCATCCCTCACGCCCTCGAGCTCCTGGCCGGCGAACGACCTCATTGACATTGTCTTCGCTCCGGAGCGGGGGGCCCTTCGGGCGTGCTGCTCACCGCTCCGACGGGCCTGCAGCTGCGCGTCGCCGCGGCGCGGTACTGATGGTCTCGCTTCGCAGGCTTCGCTCGACTGTGCCACTGGCGTGGCCGCCCTGCGGGTGCGAGGGGCACCGCTGTCGGTCTGACGGGGCGGGTGTGACCGACGTCGCCGGTCGCGGACGCAACGATCGCTTTTCGTTCGACCACCGGCTGGGGTAGCCTGACCCCGAACCCCTCGCGGGGCAGGGTGGAATCCCCAACCGGCAGTGAAGCCTGCGAAGCCGATCCCCTCGGGGTGAGGCCCGATCCGTACCCACTCGGAGCCGACGGTCAGAGTCCGGATGAGAGCGAGGGCGTGAACGGTCATCCGCGCGCGCCCGATCTGGAACGAGGTGCGCAAGGTGGACGACGAGGCGCTGATGCGGCGGGCGATCCGCAACGCATCGGCCGTGCGCGCCGTCACCTCGCCCCGACCGTGGGTCGGCGCCGTGGTCGTGACCGCCGACGGCGAGGTGTTCGACGGCGCCACCGAGCCCGCCCCCGGTCGCCACGCCGAGGTGGTCGCCCTCGACGCCGCCGGGCGTGCGGCGCGGGGCAGCACCGTGTTCTCCACCCTCGAGCCGTGCTCCCACGTCAACATCACCGGCCCGTGCGCCGATGCCCTCGTCGACGCCGGCGTGGCGCGGGTGGTGGTCGGCGTCGAGGATGCCGACCACCGGGTCCGGGGTGCTGGGATCGCCCGCCTCCGCGAGGCCGGCATCTCGGTCACCACCGGCATCTGCGCCGAGGAGATCGAGCGCCAGCTCGCCCCCTACCTGACCCACCGATCGACCGGCCGGCCCTTCGTGGTCCTCAAGCTGGCGGCGACGCTCGACGGTCGCACCGCCGCACCGGACGGCTCCTCACAGTGGATCACCGGTGAGGCCGCTCGCGTCGACGCCCATCGCCTCCGCGCCGAGAGCGACGCCGTCCTCGTCGGAGCCGGGACCGTGCGGGCCGACGACCCGTCGCTCACGGTCCGGCACGGTGCGGCGGCCGCCGGCGGCCGTGCCCCTCGGGATCCGATGCGGGTGGTGCTCGGGCGGGCGCCGGACGACGCCAAGGTCCATCCGGCGCTCGAGCTCTCCGGCGATCTCGGTGCGGTGCTCGACGAGCTGGGCGGGCGGGGTGTCCTGCAGGTCCTCGTCGAAGGGGGCGCCACCGTGGCCCATGCCTTCCACGCCGCCGGGCTGGTCGATCGCTACGTGGTCTACCTGGCGCCCGCGCTCATGGGGGGCGACGACGGCCGGGGGCTGTTCGCGGGCCCCGGCGCCGGCACCATCGCAGAGGTGTGGCGGGGCCGGGTGACCTCGGTCCAGAGGCTCGGCGACGACGTCCGCATCGACGTCGAGCCAAGGTCGCCGGAGCGACGCCGCGATCCGAGCGTGCCGAGCGAGCCGAGCGGGGAGTAGGCCAGCCATGTTCACCGGCATCGTCGAGGAGCTCGGCACCGTGGCGTCGGTCGACGGCGCGCGGGTCCGCATCAGTGCACGGACGGTCCTCGAGGACGCGAAGGTCGGGGACTCGACCGCCGTCAACGGCTGCTGCCTCACCGTGGTCGACCTCGGGGGCGAACGGGGAGGCGGGCGGACGGTCCACAGCTGGTGGGAGGCCGATGTCAGCGACGAGACCTTTCGCCGCACGAACCTCGGCGATCTGCGGCCCGGCGACCCGGTGAACCTCGAACGTCCGGTCCGGGCCGCCGACCGCCTCGGCGGCCACATCGTGCAGGGCCACGTCGACGCCGTCGGCGAGATCGTGGATCCGGCGCCGGATCTGCGAGTGCGGATGCCGTCCGATCTGCTGCGCTATGTCGTGGAGAAGGGCTCGATCACCGTCGACGGCATCAGCCTCACCGTCGTCGACCTGCTGGAGGACGGCTTCACCGTCGCCCTCATCCCGCACACCACCGCGGTCACCACGCTCGGCCGAAAGGGCCGCGGTGATCGCGTCAACCTCGAAGTCGACGTGATGGCCAAGTACGTCGAACGACTCACCGCGCCCTACCGCGCCGGCGAAAGGACCGATTCTCGATGACCCCCCAGCACCACCAACGCAGCACGAAGATGGCCGCCATCGAAGACGCTGTCGCCGCCATCGCGCGCGGCGAGATCGTGGTGGTCGTCGACGACGAGGATCGCGAGAACGAGGGCGACCTCATCATGGCGGCCGAGTTCGCCACACCGGAGAAGATCGCGTTCTTCGTGAAGCACACGTCGGGCGTGATCTGCATGCCGCTGATGGGTGAGCGGTGCGATCACCTCGACCTTCCGCTGATGGTCACGCACAACACCGAGAGCCACAGGACGGCGTTCACGGTGTCGGTCGACTACCGGCACGACACGAGCACCGGCATCTCGGCCGCTGACCGGGCGCGCACGATCCAGGCCCTCATCGACCCGGCGACGTCGCCCGACGATCTCGCCCGGCCCGGCCACATCTTCCCGTTGCGCTATCGAGAGGGGGGCGTGCTCAAGCGAGCCGGTCACACCGAGGCGGCGGTCGACCTCGCGCGGATGGCCGGCCTCTATCCCGCCGGTGTGCTGTGCGAGATCGTGAACGAGGACGGGACGATGGCCCGCATCCCCGAGCTCGAGCGCTTCTGCGACGACCACGGCCTGCTCATGATCTCCATCGCCGATCTCGTCCGCTACCGGCGGCAGTCGGAGAAGCTGGTCCGCCGCGTCGCGGAGGCACGGATCCCCACCGACTGGGGCGACTTCACGTGCTACGCCTACGACAGCCTGCTCGAGGGCGTCACCCACCTCGCGCTGGTCAAGGGCGCCGTCCAGGGTCAGGACGACGTCCTCGTGCGGGTCCACAGCGAGTGTCTGACCGGCGACGTGTTCGGATCGCTGCGGTGCGATTGCGGCGTGCAGCTGCAGTCGGCCATGGAGAAGATCGACGAGGAGGGCATGGGCGTCGTCCTCTACCTGCGCAACCACGAGGGCCGCGGCATCGGGATCGGGCACAAGCTGCGGGCGTACGGGTTGCAGGACAAGGGCCGGGACACCGTCGACGCCAACCTCGAGCTCGGCCTTCCCGTCGACAGCCGCGAGTACGGCATCGGCGCGCAGATCCTCGTCGACCTCGGCCTCACCACCATGCGACTCCTGTCGAACAACCCGGCCAAGCGGGGCGGGCTGGAGGGCTTCGGCCTCGAGATCGTCGGCCGGGTCCCGCTGGAGACCAAGCCCAACCCCGAGAACATCGGGTACCTGCGGACCAAGCGGGAGCGGATGGGGCACCTGCTGGAGGGCCTCGATGACCTCGCCTGACCGCCCCCGCGGTCAGGGGGTGTCGCCCGATGCGAAGTCCGAGCTGCAGACGGGCAGGATGGCCACGCTCGACGGGACCGGGTTGCGGGTGGCCGTCGCCTGCGGGCGGTTCAACGACGTGATCACCGACCGGCTCCTCGCCGGGTGCCGGGATCGGCTCGTCGAGCTCGGTGTAAAGGCCGAGGACATCGTCGAGGTGTGGGCGCCCGGGGCCTTCGAGCTGCCGCTCGTCGCCAAGCGGCTGGCCGAAGCCGGCGGGCACGACGCGGTGATCACCCTCGGCGCCGTCATCCGGGGGGACACGCCGCACTTCGACTACGTGGCGGGGGAGTGCGCAGCCGGGGTGATGCGGGCGCAGCTCGAGGTCGGCGTCCCGATCGTGTTCGGTGTCCTCACGACCGACACGGTGTCCCAGGCGTTCGAGCGGGAGGGCAAGGGCCGCGACTGCGCCGAGACGGCGGTGGAGATGGCGGCGCTCCTTCGCGCCATCTGAGGCGACGCGGCCTGCGCCCGCCGGCCCGCTCTGAAACGCATGACGTGCGCCAGCGCAAGCTCTCGTAGGCTCGCTCGCCATGTTGCGGCTGGTGCTGCCGAAGGGCTCTCTGGAGAAGGCGACGATCGAGCTGTTCGCGGACGCCGACCTCCACGTCCGCCGCAGCAGCGACGTCGAGTACAAGGCGTCGATCGACGATCCCCGCGTCGTCGACGTGAACATCCTCCGGCCCCAGGAGATCCCGAGCTACGTCGAGGAGGGTCTCTACGACCTCGGCATCTGCGGCCTCGACTGGGTGGAGGAGACGAACAGCGACGTCGTGACCCTCGGCCAGCTCCAGTACTCGAAGGCCACGAGCCGGCCGTTCAACATCGTCCTCGCCGTCGCCCAGGACGCGCCGTGGCAGTCGGTGGCCGAGCTGCCCGACGGTGTCCGGGTGTCGACCGAGTACGTCGGTCTCACCACCCGCTTCCTCGAGAAGCACGGGGTGAGCGCGAGCGTCCGGCTCTCCTACGGCGCCACTGAGGCGAAGATCCCCGACGTGGCCGACGTCGTCGTCGACGGCACCGAGACCGGACGGGCGCTCCGGGCGGCACGGTTGCGGGTGCTCGACACGATCGTCGCGTCGTACACCGTGCTGATCGCCAACCGAGCGGCGTACGAGGATCCGGCCAAGCGTCACGCCATGACGCAGGTGCACACCCTCCTCCAGGGCGTGCTCGAGGCGCGAGACAAGGTGCTGGTGAAGCTCAACGTGAGCGCCGACGAGCTCGATCGGGTCATCTCGCTCTTGCCGTCGATGAAGTCGCCCACGGTCAACGAGCTGTTCGGCGGGAGCGGCTACGCGGTGGAGACGGTGGTGCCGAAGGCGGAGATCAACGTGCTGATCCCCGCGCTCAAGGACGCCGGCGCCACCGACATCATCGAGCTGCCGCTGTCGAAGATCGTGCATTGACATGGCCTTCGCTCCGAAGCGCCGAGGCTCGCTGCGCTCGCGAGTGGCTCACCGCTCCGGCGGGCCTGCGTCTGCGCGCCGCCGCGGCGCCGTTTCGGGGCCCTTCGGGCGGGCGACGGCTTGCTGGTCGCGCACTGACATGGCCTTCGCTCCGAAGCGCTGGGGCTCGTGACCGGAACGGTGGTCGCGTGGGACGAGCGCGGGGGCTACGGCCTCGTCCGGTGCGACGACGGCGCCGAGCACTTCTTCCACTGCACGGCCATCGCCGACGGGTCCCGCACGATCGAGGAGGGTGCCCGCGTCACCTTCGAGGTCGTGCCCGGACGCCTGGGCCGCTGGGAAGCGACCGACCTCCGGCCCACCTGACGATCTCGGGTCGACGAAAGCCGTGCTCGGGCTTCCAGCAGCCCGAGATCTTGGGGGTCAGTCGCCGGGGAGGGCCTCTCGCACCTTGCGGACGACGTTGGCCGCGGTGCGAAAGGCCTCGCCGGCGACGGTCGGGGCCGGGTCGGCGCCGGAGCGAGGTCCGGCGGCGTCGGCATGCTCGTGGAGCTTGGCGACGAACACCTCGCCCGCGGGCTTGTCCTGGTCCTCGCCGGGGTGGTGGCCGGGGCGGTTGTGCTCGGGCACCGGGGCCCTGTCCGTGTCGGCCGCGCGGCGGCGCCGGGAGCGGGGCACGGTCAGCTCGGACTTCACGCTGGCGGGGTCGGTGGCGCCCCGTCCGCTGCGGGCGATCTCGGGCTGCTGCGGCTTCGCCATGCAGGCGGGTTACCCCGCCGGGCCACCGGTCACGCTGACGAACGCCAGGCGGATCTGCGCCAGCGCCTCCCGCAGTGCGTCTTCCTCTTCGCCGAGGCGGCCCTCGAGCCCCTCGACCAGCGCCCCGAAGGCGTCGATGGCCAGCCGGGCGTCCTCCACGTTGGGTGCCTCCCGGTCGAGGTGGATCGCGGCGAGCTGGAACAGCCCGATGGCGTGGTTGGCCACCACGAGCGCCGCCGGGGTCTGGGCCAGCTGCTCGCGCGCCGCCTGCAGCTCGCCCAGGAGCTCCTCCTGCTCCGGCGTGAGGGGCTCGTCGCGGAGGTCCGTCGGTGCCACGTCAGCGGGCTCGCGCCCGACGGGTCGTTCGCCTCCGGGTGTCCACAGCGACGACATGCGGCTACCCTAACCACGACAACCGAACCGGGAAGCGGGCCACCGGCCCCGCCCGGCCACTCGAGACAGCTCCATCGTCACGACGTGCGCCGGGTCGACCGTGATCGCTGTGCCCTCCGGGGCCTGGCGGGCGTCCGCTCCCTGAACGCCCGTCTTCATGATTTTTGGAGGCGGGTCCAACCGAGGAGAAGCCGATAGCCACACCCCCCGCCACCAACGAGCCTCGCATCAACGAGCGCATCCGAGCCCGTGAGGTCCGCCTCGTCTCCGACACCGGAGAGCAGGTCGGGATCAAACCCTTGCCCGAGGCACTGGCGATGGCCAGAGAGCGCGACCTCGACCTCGTCGAAGTCGCGCCGATGGCCAACCCGCCGGTGTGCCGGATCATGGACTACGGGAAGTTCAAGTACGAGGCTGCCCAGAAGGCGAAGGAGTCCCGCCGCAAGACCACCCAGATCTCCATCAAGGAGATGAAGTACCGGGTGAAGATCGGCCGGGGCGACTTCGACACGAAGACGAAGAAGGTCGAGCACTTCCTCGCCGACGGGCACAAGGTGAAGCTCACGATCATGTTCCGCGGGCGCGAGGTCGCCCACCCCGAGCTCGGGATGAAGATCCTCGAGAACGTGGCGGACGCGACCAAGCACCTGGCCAAGATCGAGGCGTCACCTCGACTCGACGGGCGCAACATGACCATGGTGCTGGCGCCCGACAAGCGGGCGCAGGCGGACGCCGCGAGAGCGGCGGCCAAGGAGCAAGAGAGCGCAGCGGGCGATGGTGCGGATGCACCGGCCGACACCGAGACGGACACGACGGAGCAGTAGCCATGCCGAAGATGAAGTCGCACAGCGGCGCCAAGAAGCGCTTCGAGATCACCCGGACGGGCAAGATCCGCCGGCGCAAGGCGTTCATGAACCACATCCTCGAGAAGAAGAGCGCGGACCGGAAGCGCCGGCTCAACCGCATGACGGTGGTCGCCCCCGGCGACGAGAAGAACATCCGCAAGCTCCTCGGGCGCTGAGACAGGAGGCAGGACATGGCAAGGGTGAAGCGCGCCGTCAACGCCAAGAAGCACCGCAAGGCGATCCTCGAGCAGGCGCAGGGGTACTACGGCAACAAGAGCCGCTCGTTCCGCGCCGCGAACGAGCAGGTCATGCACTCCGGTCAGTACGCGTTCCGCGACCGCCGGGCTCGCAAGGGAGAGTTCCGCAAGCTGTGGATCCAGCGGATCAACGCCGCCACTCGTGAGCATGGCATGAGCTACAGCCGGTTCATCAACGGGCTCAAGGTGGCCGAGGTCCAGGTCGACCGCAAGGTCCTCGCCGACCTGGCCGTCACCGACCGCACCGCCTTCGCGGCGCTGGTCGAGGTGGCGCGGTCGGCGGGCGGCGCCGAGGCGTTGCAGTAGCGGCGCCCGCGCCGCTCGGCGCCCGGCACCAGAAGGTCGACCGGCTGCGCCGCCTCGTCCGGCGGCGCAGCGTGCGCGCCTCGGAGCGGTCCTTCGTGCTCGAGGGCACCAAGGTCATCTCCGAGGCGCTCGACGCCGGTGTTGCGCTCGAGGCGGTGTTCGTCGATGCCGGCGCCGACGGGGAGCGGCCACTGCTGGAGCGGGCCCTCGCGGCCGGCGTTCGGGTGCACGCCCTGCAGCCCGGCCTGATCGCCCGCGTCGCCGACACGACGACGCCCCAGCCGGTGATGGCGATCGCGCCGTGGGTCGACGTGCCGTTGGAGGACGTGGCCGGTGCCGACTTCGTGGTCGTGTGCGTCGACGTGCGGGATCCCGGCAACGCCGGCACGGTCCTGCGCTCGGCCGAGGCGGCGGGAGCCGCGGCGGTAGTGTTCTGCGACGGGTCGGTCGACGTGTTCAACCCGAAGACGGTGCGAGCATCGGCCGGCTCGGTGTTCCACGTGGCGGTGGTGAACGGGGGTCCCGTCGAAGATGTGCTGGCGACGTTGGGTGGTTGGGGCGTGCGCCGGCTCGGCACCGTGGCGGCGGGCGGCGTCGCCCACGACGAGCTCGACCTCACCGGACCGGTGGCCATCGTCCTCGGCAACGAGGCCCACGGGCTCCCCGGCGGCCTCGTCCTCGACGCCACCGTGACGATCCCGATGGCGGGCCGAGGCGAGTCGCTCAACGTGGGCATGGCGGCCGCCGTGCTCTGCTTCGAGGTGGCCCGGCAGCGACGAGCGGCGGAGCGCGATGGAGCTCGCTGACCTCCCGTCGGCGGCCCTCGTCGTCGACGCCGAGCGCCGGGTGGTGGCGGCCAACGCCGACGCGTGCTCGCTGGCCGGGCGGGACCTCGTCGGCGTCGACCTCGACGAGGTGCTCTCGGCGGACGGGGACGACCCGCCGTGGCGCGGCTGGCATCCCAGCGCCCGGCTTCGGTCGGTGCGCGGGATCCCGGAGCGGGCGGTGCGTCTCCGGATGCCCGACGGCAGCCACGTCCCGGTCCTGGCCGCCGGGCGCTACCTCCGGGACCCCGACGGCGGCCTGCAGTCCGTGGTGATCGAGCTGCGGCCGGTCCGTCATCGAGGGCACCACGTGCCGTCGGGGATCGAGATCGTGTCGACGGTCAGCCACGAGCTCCGGTCACCGCTCACCTCCGTGAAGGGCTACACGTCGCTCCTCCTGAACCGGTGGGATCGCATCGACGACGAGCAGAAGCAGATGATGCTCAACCAGGTCCACCACGACGCCGACCGCGTGACGCGTCTGGTCACCGAGCTGCTCGACATCTCCCGCCTCGAGACCGGGCGACTCCACCTCAGGCGCCAGCTCATCGACCTGCAGGCGCTGGCCACGAACGTCGTCGAGAAGCTCAGCATCGAGTACGCCGATCTCGTGTGCGGGCTCGACTTCCCCCCCGACTTCCCGAGGGTCTACGCCGATCCCGACAAGGTCGAGCAGGTGCTCACGAACCTCGTCGAGAACGCCGCCAAGTACGCGAGTCCCGAGGGTGTCGAGGTCATCGGTCGGGTCGAGGACGGCGCGGCGTCCATCTCGGTGCGCGATCGGGGTGAGGGGATCCCGGCTGCCGATCTGCCGAGGGTGTTCACGAAGTTCTTCCGCCGCGACCACGGCAAGCCGACGGGGTCGGGCCTCGGGCTCTGGATCAGCCGGGGTCTCGTCGAGGCGCACGGCGGCCGCCTCACGGCGGCGTCAATCGAGGGAGAGGGCAGCACGTTCACGTTTACGCTGCCGACGGACGCCTTCGACAAGCTGCACGAGACGTGATGGACCTGCTCGCCGACGCCAACAAGCAGATCGCCGACGCCGAGACCCTCGCCGCGCTGTCCGCCCTGGAGACCGACCTCCTGGGCAAGCGGTCGGCGATCGCGCGGAGCAAGGCTGCGCTGGGCGAGCTGGCACCCGAGGAGCGCAAGCACGCCGGCCGTGAGCTCAACGAGACCCGTGCCGCGATCGAGGCTGCACTCCGGTCCCGGCGGGCCGAGCTCGAGGAGATCGAGCGGTCCGCGCAGCTCGAGGCCGAGCGGCTCGACCTGACCGAGCTGCGACCGCGACGGACGCGTGGTCACCTCCATCTCGTGACCCAGGCGACCGACGATCTGGTCGACACCTTCGTCGGGCTGGGCTTCACGGTCGCCGAGGGGCCCGAGGTCGAGACCGACTGGTACAACTTCGGCGCGCTGAACTTCCCGCCCGGCCACCCGGCTCGGAACATGTACGACACGCTCTACGTGGACCTCGGGGAGCCCGAGTCGACCCTTCTGCGGACCCACACGTCGCCGGTGCAGGTGCGGATCATGGAGCAGCAGCCGCCGCCGATCTACGCGGTCATGCCCGGCCGCTGCTTCCGGCGCGACACCACCGACGCCAACCACCTCCCCAACTTCCACCAGATCGAGGGTCTCGTGGTCGACCACGGGATCACGTTCGGCGATCTCGCCGGAACGCTCGACGCGTTCATCAAGGCGTTCTACGGCGGCGACATCCAGACGCGCCTTCGACCCTCGTACTTCCCGTTCACCGAGCCGTCGGCCGAGATGGACATCACGTGCGTGTTCTGCCGCGGGGCGGGATGCAAGACCTGCGGTCGCACCGGCTGGCTCGAGCTCGGCGGGTGCGGGATGGTCCACCCGAACGTGCTGACCAACGTCGGGATCGATCCCGAGGTCTGGTCGGGCTTCGCCTTCGGCTTCGGCATCGAGCGGATGACGCTCATGCGTCACGGGGTCGACGACATCCGAGAGCTCATCTCCAACGACGTTCGCTTCCTGAGGCAGTTCTGATGAAGATCCCGCGATCGTGGCTCCGGGAACACGTACCGGAGGACCTCGCGCTCGCCGAGCTCGTCGCGCTCCTGGGGGAGCTCGGGACTCCGGTCGAGTCGGTGCGGGAGGTGGGCGAGGGGCTCGACGGTGTGGTGGTCGCCCGCGTCGCCGATATCGGCGCCATCAAGGGTGCCGACAAGATCCGCGTCGTTCAGGTCGACGCCGGAGGCGACGACCTGGTCCAGGTCGTGTGCGGGGCCTGGAACTTCGAGGTCGGCGATCTCGTGCCGCTGGCGACCGTGGGCACGGTGCTGCCCGGCGAGTTCGCCATCGGGCGCCGGAAGATGAAGGGCGTCGAGTCCCACGGCATGTTGTGCGCGCCGGACGAGCTCGGTCTGGAGGGCGATCACTCGGGGATCCTCGTGCTGCCGACCGGTCTCGAGCCCGGCGTCCCGTTCGCCGAGGCGATGGGCATCACCCGGGATGTCGTGCTGGAGCTGGAGGTGAACGCCAACCGGCCCGACGCCATGTCGGTCGTCGGGGTCGCCCGCGACCTGGCCGCCCGACTCGGGCTGCCGTTCTCGCTCCCCGAGGCGAAGGTGCCCGACCCGGTCGGGGAGCGGAGGCCGACGATCGTGAACGAGGCGTCCGACGTGTGCGGGCGCTTCGTCGGCCAGGTGCTGGGGGGCGTGGCGGTCGGGCCGTCGCCGGCATGGATCGCGAGCCGTCTCGCGCTGGCCGGCATGCGGCCCATCAACAACGTCGTCGACGCGTCCAACTACGTCATGCTCGAGCTGGGGATCCCGAACCACACCTACGACCTCGCCCGGCTGCCGGGTGGCGGGCTCCGAGTGCGCCACGCCCGCGACGGCGAGGTGCTGGTGACCCTCGACGACGTCGAGCGGCGGCTGACCGCCGAGGACGTCGTGATCGCCGATGGCGAGGACACGCCGGTCGGGATCGCCGGTGTGATGGGCGGTGCCTCGTCGGAGATCGGCGACGACACGACCGAGGTGCTCCTCGAGGCGGCCTGGTGGAAGCCCATCGCCATCGCCCGGACCTCGAAGCGCCTGAACCTCCGCAGCGAGGCGAGCGCCCGCTTCGAGAAGGGCACCGACTGGACGATGATCGACCTCGCCGTGCGCCGGTTCGCCCAGCTGCTGGGTGCCGTCCCCGCCGGCCCCGCGGTCGACGTCGGTGGGCAGCTTCCCGATCGGGCACCCGTTCGGTTGCGGGTCGACCGGGTCAACGACCTCCTGGGCACATCGCTCGCTCGGGAGGCGATCGCTGCCTACCTCGATCCCATCGGGTTCGCCGCGACGCCCGACGGCGACGACCTCGCCGTCGCCCTGCCGCCGTGGCGCCTCGACAGCGCGACCGAGATCGATGTCATCGAAGAGGTCGCCCGCATGCACGGCTACCACGCCATCGAGCGCACCGTGCCCCGGTCGCCGAACGCCGGCGGCCTCACGCCCTATCAGCGTGACCGCCGGCTGGTCAGGCAGATCCTGGCGGGCGAGGGGCTGCTGGAGTCGTGGACGACGACGTTCCTGTCGGGCGCGCAGATCGAACGGTGCCACCTCGATCTCGGCGACACCGTGACGGTCACCAACCCGTTGGTTGCCGGCGAGGACCGGCTGCGGCCCTCGCTCCTTCCGGGCCTGCTCGCGTCGATCGCCTACAACGAGTCGCACCGCCAGCCCGGCGCCGCGCTCTTCGAGATCGGCAAGACGTTCCGCCGGCCCGTGGCCGGCATGACCCTCCCCGACGAGCGCGAGGCGGTGGCCGTGGCGGTGGCCGGTGGCGACGCCGGCGACGCCGTCACCGCCTGGCATGGCCTGGTCGAGGGACTGTTCGTTGCTGACGCCCGGCTCGAGGCGGCCACCGCACCGGGGATGCATGCGACCCGCACCGCCCGCGTCGTGGTCGACGACGTCGGCATCGGCTTCCTCGGTGAGGTCGACCCCGGTGTCCTGGCCGCGGCCGGGATCAGCGAACGGGTGGCATGGCTCGAGCTCGACCTGGAGCGGCTGCTGAGCTCGAACCACGGCGCCGACCAGTACCGGCCGATCAGCCGGTACCCGTCGAGCGACATCGACCTCGCCTTCGAGGTGGACGACGCGGTGCCGGCCGGGGACGTGCTACGGACGCTTCGGCGAGGATCGGACCTGGTGGTCGACGCCCAGCTCTTCGATGTCTACCGAGGCGGCCAGGTTGCGGCGGGATCGCGCTCGCTCGCCTACACCGTCCGGTTGCAGGCCGACGACCGCACCCTCACCGACGACGAGGTCGCAGCTGCCCGCGCCGCGCTCATCGCCGCCGTCGAAGGGTCCCACGGCGCGATGCTCCGAGGGTGAACCTGGCCCAGCGCTTGGTCGTGCTGGTGGCGCTCGGCGTCGTCTTGCACGTCTCGTGCCAAGCCATCCTGCTGGGCGACGTCGACCAAGGCTGGTTCAGCTACGCGCCGAACAGCGAGATGCTGCACTCACCGCTTCGCGGTCAGCGGTTCTCGGCGCTGGTCGAGGCGCTCGTCTTCGGCGCCCACGTGGCGGCGTGGACGGCCGCCGCCCTGTGGCTCCTGCGCGACCGGGACTGACGCCGATGCGGTGGCTCGTCGCCCTCGTGCTCGTGCTCGGCTCGGTGTCGTGCGGCGGGGACGACCCCGAGCCGATCGAGCTGGGGTCGCCGCCGGCCACCTATCGCATCGTCTACCGGATCACTGATGGTGACCGGGTCATGAGCGAGCGCCTCGTCGTTGCTCGCCCCTTCGACAGCCGCCGCGAGACGTTCGCGAGCGACGACGGGACGGGCCGGCCCGTGACGGTCGACATCTCGACGTTCGGCCGCGCGTCCCACACCGAGTCTGCCGCCACCTTGGCTGTCGCGGTTCCCCCGGCGGTGCCGGGGGGTGACGTTCGGCTCGACCACGTGGTCGGCACCGAGGTGCTCCGCCGGGCGGGACAGCGGACGATCGCCGGCCGCCGGTGCCAGGTGTACGAGACGGGGCAGCCGATCCGCCTCGTGGAGCTGATCGCGGGTGACGCGGTGGAGGTCTGCGTGGACGCCGACGG
>DATLFP010000114.1:0-5499 GCA_035540955.1 Acidimicrobiales bacterium | reverse complement strand
TGGGCTAGACGCCCGGGGGCTTCGGGAAGCGGTGGCGCATCGTGTACTGGTACGGCGTGGCGAAGAGCAGGTCGCCGATGTCCTCGGCGGTGCGCTCGATCGTCTGCGTCCAGATGGTGTCCGCGCCCGGGATGATGAGGTCGAAGTTGAAGCTCATCAGGCCGATGAGCTCCTTGACCGGCATCATGGCGCCGAGGTTGTCGAACGGCGTGGCCGTGAGGGCCCACGACCGGATCGCGCCGGCGGACGCCGTGCGGATCGACTCCGGCTTGAGCTGGAAGCGGTGCTGACCCTCGGTCTCGGGACGGCCCATCGCCGCCGCCGTGGCCTTGGTGACCTCAGACGGCAGGTAGGTCAGGTCCCACTTGGTCGTCGTGAGGCTCGGGTCGGTGATCAGCCGCAGGTTCATGCGACCGTACCGGGGGTCCCCGTAGAACTTCGGCTTCGCCGGGAGCTCCGCGTCGTCGTAGCGACCGGTCGCGGTGTGGATGAGGTACCCACGCCGCTCCATGGTGAAGTTGAAGTAGTCGTTGCCGAACCCGCCGTACCCGTCGTCCTCCTTGCCACCGTGCTCGAGGGTGACGATGTAGGCGATCTTCTTCGGGAAGCCGAAGGGCTCGCGACCGGCGAACACCGCGGCGTCCTGAGTCAGGTACATGTAGGGGTAGTAGCCGGCGTAGTACGTGTTGCCGTCCTGACCCTTGCAGGAGGCCGACACCGTCACGCCCATCTCGCCGTACGGGCCGAGACCGGTGTGCAGGTGGTCGACGTACCAGAACTCGACCACGTCGTCCTCGAGCTCGAGGCACTTCGGAAGGATCCGCCGAAGCTGAGCCTCGTCGACCCGGTAGAAGAAGGCCGACCAACGCGAGTTGGTGTAGGTCAGCGGCACGATGTCGTAGTCGACCAGCGGGTCGGCGATGCCCTGGGAGATGATGTCCCGCTTGTCGCGGTCAAGAGCCAGGGGCGGCGCGTCGCCGGAGTCGATCCACGGAACGCTCGTGACGTTCAGTTCCGCCATTGCCAGATTCCTCCTTGGAGAAAGGTCAGCGGACGGGGACACCCGGGCACGCGGCTGTCCCCGTCGCGCGTGATCACGATCCTGCCGCTGCTACGCGCCGAGCCCGATGGGCTTCGGGAAGCGGTGACGGAGGCCGAACCGGTACGGCTTGGCCGCGCCAGACCAGGTGGCGTCGCGGGTGTAGGTCTCGGTCCACGGGACCTCGCCGGCCGGGATGATGAGGTCGAAGCTGAAGGTCATCAGCCCGATCATTTCCTTCGGCGGCATCTCGTGCCCGAGGTTGTCGAACGGCGTCGCCTGCATGAACCAGTTGAAGCTGGCCGGGCTGGCGGTGCGGATCGACTCCGGCTTGACCTGGAAGCGGTGCGAGCCCTCAGAGTCGGGGCGGCCCATGGCGGTGGCCAGGTCCTTGGTCACCAGGGAGGGCAGGTAGACCAGCTGCCACTCGGACTGGGCGACGTCCGGCGAGGTGACGACCTTCATGTTCATCCGGCCGTAATCCGTGTTGCCGTAGAACTTCGGCTTGGCGGACAGGTCGGCGTCGTCGTACTTGCCGGTGCAGGAGTGGAGCACGTACCCGTTCCGGATCATCAGGAACGAGAAGTAGTCGAACTGGTAGATCTTGGTGTCGTAGACGCCGTAACCGTCGTCCGGGGCACCGCCGTGCTCGACCACGCGGATGAAGGCCTCCTTCTTGGGGAAGCCAAGCACGCGGCCCGCGTCAATCGCGGCGTCCTGGGTCAGGTACATGTACGGGTAGTACCCGGCGTAGAGCGTACGACCGTCGCTGGCCTTGTGGCTCGCGGCGATGGTCACGCCCATCTCACCGTACGGACCCAGCATGGTGTGGTTGTGGTCGACGTACCAGAACTCGACGATGTCGTCCTCGAGGTCCAGACAGTCGGGAAGCACCCGGCGCAGCTGCTTCTCGTCGCACCGGTAGAAGAACGCCGACCAACGAGAGTTGGTGTAGGTCAGCGGCAGAGTGTCGATGTCCCAGACGGGGTCGACGAGCGAGTAGATAAAAGCGGTCTTCTCGTCACGATCGACGGGAGACGGCGGGATTTCGCCGGTCTCGGCGCCTGGGATCTGCGTCACGGCGAACTGATCGGCCATAGACGGGCTTCCCCCTTAGTTGATGAGGGTGGTTGCGCACATCGCAGCGCTCGCGAGGCGGGGCCGAAGCGGTCCGACGAACGGGCCGCGGCGGCATGCCGGCTGGCGAGCGATGCAAGCAGCATATGTCACGTACCCGGGGGCGTCAACGGCGCGCCGGGGCGCCCCCATCGCCTGGAACATCCCCAAAAACCGCATGGCCATGCGGTTCCGCATGGCAAAACGACGCTCGTGCGGATGTTGACAAACGCCGCCGGAGCTGCGGTAGGGTCGCCCCGCCGAGCACGGATCCCGACGGAGCGGAGCCTGCCGTTCCGGGCGCCGGGCAGCCGGGTGCGGGCGGCGGCTTCGCGAAGACCGACAGCAAGGGGGAACCGGTGATCACACGCTCGTGGGCCTGGCGGCTCGCGGCCCTGCTCGGCGCGCTGGCGCTCGTCGTCGTCCCCGCAGCCGGCCACGCCGACGACGAGGGCGGGGAGGGGGGCCCGGTCACGCTGCGACTGGGCTACGTGACCCCGCCGGCGCATCCGTACGGAATCGCGGTGGACCACTTCGTGGCAGAGCTCGATGAGCGGTCCGGTGGTGAGATCACCATCGAGACCCTGCCGAGCTACGCCGGCGGCGACGTGCCGCTGCTGCAGGACGTGATCGGCGGGACGGTGGACATGGGGTCGATCTCGACCGCCGTCTGGGCCACCCAGGGCGTGCGCGCCTTCGACGCGCTCCAGGCGCCCTTCCTGATCGACCGCTACGACCTCGAGCGCGAGGTCATCGCGGGCGACATCGGCCGGGAGATGCTGGCGGCGGTCGAGCCGCTCGGCCTGGTCGGGCTCGCCATCCACGAGGGCGGGCTGCGCAAGCCGCTCGGGGTCAACGAACCGCTCACCAGCCTGGAGGACTTCGACGGCCTGAAGATCCGCTCGGTCGAGTCCGATGTGCTGGCCACCGGCCTGCGCGCGCTCGGCGCG
Organism: Acidimicrobiales bacterium; assembly: GCA_035540955.1. GTDB lineage: Bacteria > Actinomycetota > Acidimicrobiia > Acidimicrobiales > CADCSY01 > DATLFP01. The sequence goes on along the minus strand of DATLFP010000114.1, from coordinate 2,394 downwards.
GACCCGACGCCGATCCCGATCGCCGACGTCTACGGGGCCCTGCGCGACGGCACCGTGGACGCGATGGAGGCCAACCTCGGCCTGATCCAGACCTTCCAGTATTACGAGGTGGCCGACTACGTGACGGCCAACGTCAACTTCTGGCCCTTCCCGACCGCCCTGGTCATCAACGAGGACAAGTTCAACTCGCTGAGCCAGGAGCAGCAGGACCTGATGATGGAGGTCGCCGCCGAGATCCCCGGGTTCTCGATCGACTTCTTCGAGCAGCCGAGCGACCTGCCCCAGCAGCTCTGCGACGAGGGGATCCAGTTCGCGATCTCCACGCCCGAGGAGCTGGCCGAGCTGCGCGCGGCCGGCGAGACGGCCATCGAGCAGCTGTCCCAGGACGAGCAGACCGCCGGCTTCATCACGCGGATCCAGGAGGCCAAGGCGGCGCTCGGCGACCCGCCGGCGCCCGCCCCGCTGCCCGAGGGCTGCGTGGTCGGAGGCTGACCTGACCGCCGCCCCGCGGTCCGGCGCCACGCCGGGCCGCGGGCGCGCGGGATAACCTGGGCCCGCTCCTCCGATGACCACCCTCGCCCACCCGTCCGGGGCCGCCGCCCACGGCGCCGGCAACCGGCTCTCCCGAGGGCTCGCCGGCGCGGCCGACGTCCTCGAGCTCTACTCCCAGGCCGCCGTGCGCATCGCGCGCTTCGTGGCGGTGGTGGCGGTGGTGGTCGCGGTGCTGGCCCTGGCCGGCAACGTCTTCACCCGCGAGGCGCTCGGCTACTCGATCTTCGTGGCCCCCGAGCTGGCCCGCTTCGCCTTCCTGTGGACGATCTGGATGGGCGTCTCGCTGGCGATCAAGCGCTCGGCGGTGACCGTGCTGACGCTGGTCTCCCACCACGGCGCGCCCTGGTGGCAGCGCTCGGTGCGCACCTTCTCCGGGGTCAGCCTCGGCCTGCTGCTGGTCTACTCCTGCTACCGGGCCACCCAGTTCGCGCTCGGCGAGGGCGCGCCGGCCGGCACCACGCCGGCGCTCGAGATCGCGTGGTTCTACCCGATCGCCTCGATGACGCTCGGCTACTACTTCGTCACCCTGCACTACGCGCAGGCGGTGGTGGCCGGGGCCGCCGAGCTCGCGGGGCGCGGGCGCGCCGGGGCGCGCGCGGCGCTGACCGGCCTGCTCGGCGGCCTGGTCATCGCGGGGGCCGTCTGGGCGGCCATGTACGCGGTGCTCGAGTCCGGCGGGGAGCCGCTGATCGCCGCGGGGATCCTCTTTGTGGCGCTGACGCTGGCCGGCACCCCGATCGTCTTCATGCTGCTGATGGTCGGGGTGGTGGCCTTCCTGCCGGGCTTCCTCGGGCTCAGCCTCTACCCCAGCCCGGACCCGATCACCCCCTACTTCACCAGCCAGACCGCGATGGGCCTCTCGGGCTCCGGCGAGCTGCTGGTGATCCTGATGTTCCTGGTCGTGGCCGAGGTGATGAACGGCAGCGGCATGTCGGGCCGCCTGATCGCCTTCGCCGCATCCCTGGTGGCCCACCTTCGCGGCGGCATGGCCTACGTGGCCCAGCTGACCTCGGCCGCGGTCTCGGGCATCTCCGGCTCGGCCCAGGCCGACGCGGCGATCATGACCCCGCTGCTGGTGCCGGCGATGGAGCGCGAGGGCTACCGGCGCGACGTGGCCGCCGCGGTGGTGGCCGGGGCCTCGATCAAGGGGCCGATCGGGCCCATCTCGGTCATGTTCATCGTCTACGGCTACGTCGTGCAGGGCCCCGGCCAGGCATCGATCGAGAAGCTGCTGCTCTCGGGGGTCTTCGCCGAGGCGCTGCTGCTGATCTTCCAGGCCGCCACGGTCTACGTCGTGGTGCGCCGGCTGGGCTTTCTCGAGAAGCGCCGCTTCGCCGGCTGGCCGGTCGTGGCGCGCACCGGCATCGCCGCGCTGCCGGTGCTCCTGATCCCCTTCATCATCCTCGGGGGCATCTTCAGCGGGAAGTTCACCCCCACCGAGTCGGCCTCGGTGGCGGCGCTGGTGACCCTCGTCCTGGCGCTCTTCTGGTACTCGGGGATCGGGCCGCGCCAGCTCTCGGCGATCCTGGTGGCCGCGGCGCTGGAGACCGGCATCGTGATGCTGCTCCTGGGCGACTCGGCCATCCTCGCCCGCGCGCTCGAGATCGATGGCTTCGGCCGGCACCTCGGCGACTTCCTCACCGGCATCACCGACAACCGGTACGTCTTTCTGTTGGTGGTGAACCTGCTGCTGCTGGCGGTGGGCATCTTCATCGAGCCGCTGCCGGCGCTGTTCATCCTGGCGCCCTTCCTGGCGCCCATCGCGGTGGTCGAGTACGGCATCGACCCGGTCCACTTCGGGCTGATCATGGTCTTCAACCTGGTGCTGGCGCTGATCCACCC
>DATLFP010000113.1:0-14950 GCA_035540955.1 Acidimicrobiales bacterium | reverse complement strand
GCGGCGAGGGCGCCGGGGTCGGGCATGGCCGGCAGCAGCACGAGCAGGATGCCGGCCCGTCCGATGGGGATGGCGGCGAGTGCGGCATCGGGATCCCCCAGCGCGAGGGCCGACGCGCTGCCCGGCCGCTCGATGCGGAGCGACGGGGTGCTGAGGAGGTCGCGCACGGCGGGAGCGTCGAAGGCCGCCTGCAACGCCGGCCCCGGCAGGTGCCGGGCCGCCGACACCCGCATGCGCCCGTCGGCGACCGCCGTCAGCGCACACCCTCCGCGAGCGCCGAACCGGTCGACGAGAAGGTCGAGGGCGGCCGCCCGGGGGTCATCGGCGAGGGCGAGGTAGCTGGCGGCGTCGACCAGCTCGGTCCCGCCCATGGCGCGGGAGGGCCGGACCATCACGCCCACGGCCAGCGCGTCGGCGAGGAGGGAGAGGACGGACGGGTCGAGCCGGCTGTGCTCACCGGCAACCGCCAGCGCCGCGATCGCGGTGCCGCCGGCCCGGGCGGGGACGGCGAGGATCGACCGGCCGGTGGCGTCCTCGACCCGGCGGGCCGGCCGCCCCGTCTCCAACGCGCTGCGAGCCGCCGACTCCATGGCCGGGGAGGGCATGCCGAGCACCGCCAGGGACTCGACCTCGCCCAGCACCAGACCGTCGCGCACACCGGTCGCGCCGGCCGCGGCGTGCAGGACCCGCACGGCCGTGCGGCGAGCGTCGGCCCCGCCGGCCACGGCGCGCAGGATCTGCTGGACGTCGGCGCTCACGACAGAGAGCACCGCTTGGTCGGTCGCGGCGGCCACTGTGAGTAGTAACGGCAGAGAACCTCCGGTTGTTGAGGGCTCGGTGCTCAAGCGCCGTGAAGGCACCGCCGATGGAGGTGCCATGGCAACGATCCGGGCCAGCTGCCCTGACTGCGGGGACATCGAGCTGACGACCAACGACATGACCGTGCGGGTGTGCTCGGAGGATCAGCGAGGCAGCTACGCATTCCGATGCCCGGCGTGCGCGATGGCGGTGACCAAGGACGCCGAGCCCCGGATCGTGGACCTCCTGGTGTCCTCCGGGGTCGAGCTGCAGGTGTGGACCCCTCCCCTCGAGCTCCGCGAACCCCATCCCGTCGGCGAGCCGTTCTCCCACGACGATCTCCTGCGCTTCCACGAGCTGCTGCAGGAGGACGGCTGGCTGGCCCGCCTCTGCGACAATCAGGAGTCGTGACCGAGACGCGCTCGTGAGCCCGCTCTGGCTGATCCCCGGATTTGTGGTGTTGCTCGGCAGCGCGCTCGTGCTCGCCCTCGTGCGATCAGCCGGCGAGGAGGCCCGCCTGCTGGCGTCCGAGCTCCAGCGCCAGCGCGAGGTCGGTGAGGCGGTGCGGGGCCTGGCCGGCAGCCTCCGGACCCTGAAGGGACCACAGCGCCGGCCTCGGTAGCCTCGCGGTGTGCTGAACCTCGGCACGGGCGAGCTGCTCGTCATCTTCCTGGTGGCCCTGATCGTGCTGGGCCCGAACAAGCTCCCTGACGCGGCGCGCCAGGCGGGCCGCATGATGAGCGAGCTGCGCCGCCTCAACAGCGGGTTCCAGGACGAGATGCGCCGCGCCATGAGGGAACCGACGCCGACCCTCCCGACGCTGCCGGAGCCGGCGGCGACGCCCACGCCCGGCGAAGGCACCGAGCCGTCACCGCCGTCCCCGCGCCGGCGGCGGCGGGCGGAGCCCCTGCGAGCCGGGACCGACGCGGTCCCGGCCGACCAGCAGCTGGCGGAGTAGGCACCCCGTGATGCAGCGGCTTCGCGAACGCCGTCGCGAACGGCGGGCCCGTGCGGCCGAGCCCATGTCGCTCGTCGATCACCTGACCGAGCTGCGGACCCGGATCATCATCGCCGCGATCGCGGTCGCCGTCGGCGGGGTCGTCGGCTTCCTCCTCTACACGCCCGTCCTCGATCTCCTTCAGCGCCCGTACTGCGACATCCAGCCCGACTCCTGCCAGTTCGTCGTCACCGACCCCCTCGAGAGCTTCTCCATCCGACTCAAGCTCTCCGCCTACATCGGGTTGCTCCTGGCCTCCCCGGTGGTGCTGTGGCAGCTCTGGCGATTCATCACGCCCGGGCTCTACGAACGGGAGAAGCGGTACGCCGTCCCGTTCGTCGCCAGCGGGGTGGTGCTGTTCCTCATCGGTGCCGGTCTGGCGTTCGTGATCTTCCCCCAGGCGCTGCGCTTCCTCGAGGGGATCGGCGGCGACGAGATCCGCCCGCTCTACACCCCCGGCAAGTACCTCAGCCTGATCCTGTTCATGATGCTGGCCTTCGGGATCGGCTTCGAGTTCCCGATCGTGCTCGTGTTCCTCCAGATGGCCGGTGTCGTCGGGTGGCGCCGGCTCGCGTCGTGGCGCCGGTACGCGTTCGTGCTCATCTTCGTGTTCGACGCCGTGATCACGCCATCGGGCGATCCGATCTCGCTGCTCGCCATGGCCGTCCCGATGTGCCTGTTCTACGAGGCGTCGATCCTCATCGGTCGCTTCGTGATCCGAAAGCCATGACCGAGCCGCGGCCCGAGGCGCGCTACGACTTCGAGCTCGACGACTTCCAGCGGCGCTCGATCGCCGCGCTCGAGGCGGGCCAGTCGGTGCTCGTGGCGGCACCGACGGGGTCGGGGAAGACGGTGGTCGCCGACCACGCCGTGCTCGATGCCCTCGCGCGCGGCGAGAAGCTCTTCTACACCACCCCGATCAAGGCGCTCTCCAACCAGAAGTTCACGGACTACGTGCGGCTCCATGGCGCCGAGCGGGTGGGGCTGCTGACGGGCGACAACTCGATCAACGGTGATGCCCCGATCGTGGTGATGACCACCGAGGTGCTGCGCAACATGATCTACGCGGCGTCGTCCTCGCTGCGGGCCCTGCGGTACGTCGTGCTCGACGAGGTCCACTACCTCCAGGACGCCTATCGCGGGCCGGTCTGGGAGGAGGTCATCATCCACCTCCCGCGCGACGTGCGCCTCGTGTGCCTGTCGGCCACGGTGTCGAACGCGGAGGAGCTGGCCGACTGGATCTCGACGGTCCGGGGCCCGACCGCCGCGGTCATCGAAGAGCGCCGGCCGATCGAGCTCCGCAACCTGTACATGGCGGGCGATCGCGGCTCCGAACGGGTGCACCTCCTGCCGACCCTCGTGGACGGGCGACCCAACCCCGAGGCGGCACGGCTCGACGCCGAGGCGATCCGTGGGCCGCGCCGTCGCGGGCGGTTCGCGACCGGCGGGGGTCGGCAGCTGTTCACGCCCAACCGGCTCGATGTCATTGACCGGCTGCTGGACGAGGCGATGCTGCCGGCGATCTACTTCATCTTCAGCCGCGCCGCGTGCGACGACGCCGTCGGCCGCTGCATCGACGCCGGGTTGCGCCTCACGACGGCGGAGGAGCGGGATCGCATCCGCGCCATCTGCGAAGAGCGCACGCGGTCGCTCGCCGACGACGACCTCGCCGTGCTCCAGTGGGACCGTTGGCTGCTCGGCATGGAGTCGGGTGTCGCCGCCCACCACGCGGGGATGGTGCCGCCGTTCAAGGAGGCCGTGGAGGCGTGCTTCACCGCCGGGCTCATCAAGGTGGTCTTCGCCACCGAGACGCTGGCGCTGGGCATCAACATGCCCGCCCGCTCGGTCGTGATCGAGAAGCTGAGCAAGTTCACCGGCGAGCGCCATGAGCTCCTCACGCCCGGTCAGTACACGCAGCTCACGGGGCGCGCCGGGCGGCGGGGCATCGACGACCTCGGCTTCGCCATCGTCCTGTGGTCGCCGTTCGTCACCTTCGAGCAGGTCGCCAACCTCGTCTCCAACCGGACCTTCGCCATCTCCTCGTCGTTCCGGCCGACGTACAACATGGCGGCCAACCTCGTGCGCCGGTATCCGCCGGACGAGGCCCACCACCTGCTGAACCTGTCCTTCGCCCAGTACCAGGCCGATCGCGACGTCGTCCGCCTCGAGACCAGGCTCGAGGCCGCCCACGAGCGATTGGAACGAGCCCGCAGCGAGGTCACCTGCGACCGGGGCGATGCCGAGGAGTACCTCGAGCTGCAGCAGCGCCTGCAGACCAAGCTCGCCAACCGCCCCTCCCGGTCCCGCGACGTCGAGGCCCAGCTGGCCAAGCTGCGCCCCGGCGACGTGATCCGCGCTCCCGGGGGACGCAACGCGGGGCCGGCCGTCGTGCTCTCTTCCTCGTGGCGCCGCGGAGGCGTCCAGGTCCGGGCGCTCACCGCCCGTCGGGCCCGCCTCACCCTCTCGGTGCAGGACTTCGAGGAGCCGCCGCGGCGCCTCGCCGCCGTGGAGGTCCCCGAGCCGTACCAACCGAACAACGCCGGGTTCCAGCGGGAGCTGGTGGGCCGGCTGGCCCGGGCCCGGCTCGACGACCCGGCAACCATCGAGGACCGCGAAGAGGATCCGGCCATCGCCGAGCTGCAGGCCGAGGTCGCGCACCATCCGGTGGCGGCGTGTCCCGACGTCGACCGCCACCGACGCTCGTGGATCCAGGCCCGCCGGATCGAGCGGGAGCGAGCGTCGATCGAGCGCCAGGTCACGGGCCGGACGGCGTCCATCGCGCGCCAGTTCGATCGGGTCCTGCAGCTGCTCGAGTCGTGGGGCTACCTCGAGGGCTGGGCATTGACGGGGCGAGGGGAGCGGTTGGCCCGCATCTACCACGAGGCCGACCTCCTCGTTGCCGAGTGCCTCGAGGACGGCGTGCTCGACGGCCTCGACGCTCCGAGCCTCGCCGGCATGGTCTCCGTGTTCACCTACGAGACGCGGGGGCCTGGCGACGGTCCGCCTCCGTGGTTCCCGACTCGCGAGTCCCGTGAGCGGTGGGCGGAGATCGAAGCGCGCCACGCCCGGCTGAACGGCGCCGAGGAGGACCACCGGCTGACCCTGACCCGCGGCCCCGACCCCGGGTTCATCGGGCTCGCGCACGCGTGGGCGGCAGGGGAGGACCTTGGCGAGGTGCTCGAGGACGAGGAGCTCTCCGGCGGCGACTTCGTGCGCAACGTGAAGCAGCTGATCGACCTGCTCCGCCAGCTCGGCGACGTGGCGCCGGACCCGGCGACGGCGCGTGCCGCTCGCGACGGTGCCGACGCGCTCTACCGCGGCGTCATCTCCGCCAGCTCGGCCATCTCGTCCGATGACGATCAAGAAGGGTGAGGACTGGGGCCACGTCGGCCCCCCGCCGGCGGACACGTTGGTCGTCGACGACGACAGCGGCGCCCGGGCGGCGGTCGAGCGCGCGCGGCGCGGAGGCGAGACCATCCCGCCGCTCCGGTTGCGGGGTGGCGACCTGGCCCGGACGCTCGGTCATCCGGCGCCCGGCTCGGCCACCCGCCACCTCCCGGTCGACCTGGGGGCCGCCCTGCTCGACGGGCGGCTGTTCTGGTTCGTCTCGTCGCTCGTCGCCGGATCTCCACTCGGGCGGGGTCGGTCCTTCCTCGCCATGAACGCCGCCTGGCTCGGACCCCTCAACATCGCGCCGCAGTCCCATCCCAACGACGGTCTGCTCGACACCGTCGACGCCACGCTGTCCCTCCGCCAAGCGCGCCAGGCCCGCCGTCGGGCGCGGCTCGGCGATCACCTCCCGCACCCCGGGATCCGCGTCCGTCGCACCGCAGCCGTGCAGGTCGAGCTGCCACGCCCGCTGGCGGTGGCGCTCGACGGTGACGTCGTGGGCCACTTCCGTCGTCTCAGCGTGCGGGTCGAGGCCGACGCGCTTACGGTCATCGTCTGATGGCGGGGATCAAGGGCGCGATGGCAGCCAAGGTCGACGAGCTCGCCGACGAGCTCGTGGCTGCGTCACACGACATCCACGAGCACCCCGAGCTGGCGTTCGCCGAGCACCACGCCCACGCGCTGCTGACCTCGATCCTCGAGCGCCATGGCGTGGAGGTGACGCGGAGCGCCTTCGACATGGAGACGGCCTTCGACGCCACGGTCGGGCACGAGGGGCCGACCGTGGCGGTGTGCCTCGAGTACGACGCCCTGCCGGGGGTCGGCCACGCCTGCGGCCACAACATCATCGCCACCGCCGGGCTCGGCGCGTCGCTGGCGGCCGCGGCGCTGGCGGCGGAGGCGGGCGGCAGGGTCCGCATCCTCGGCACCCCGGCCGAGGAGCGGGGCGGCGGCAAGGAGATCGCCATCCGGGGAGGAGCGCTCGAGGGGGTCGACGTGGCCATGATGATCCACCCCGCCGACGCCGACCTCCTCGCGATGGACGCCATCGCCGTGGTCGAGTACGACGTCGAGTTCTTCGGCGAGGCGGCGCACGCCGCCGCCTTCCCCCAGCTCGGGCGCAACGCGCTGGACGCGGCCGTCCTCGCCTACGTGAACGTCGCCGCGCTGCGCCAACACATCGAGGACACCGACCGCATCCACGGGATCTTCACGAAGGGCGGCGACCGTCCCAACATCGTGCCCGAGCACACGACGATGACGTGGATGATCCGGTCCCTCAAGCGCGAGGGACTCGAGCCGCTCCGGGATCGCGTCACGGCGTGCTTCGACGCCGGCGCCGCCGCCACCGGTTGCCGGTGCACCTACGAGCAGGCGTTCCCCCCTTACGACGAGGTCATCGACAACCAGACGATGCTGCGCCTCTACGCCGACAACATCGCCGCGCTCGGCCGCCCGGCGTCGCCTCCGGGTCGTCAGCGGGTCGTCGGCAGCACCGACATGGGCAACGTCAGCAAGGTGGTGCCCTCGATCCACCCGATGATCCGGGTCGCCCCCTCGGGGGTGTCGATCCATTCCCACGAGTTCGCCCGCCACGCCCGTTCGAGCGCCGGTGACGAGGCCGTGATCCTGGGGGCCAAGGCGATGGCCATGACCATCGCCGACCTCTGGGCCGCTCCGGACACCGTGGCCGCTGCCAAGGCCGAGCTCGCCGCTGCCCGCTCGTAGCCGTCGACCGGCACCAACCCCCGCTCCACCATCGGCGCGCGGGGCTGCCGTACCCTCCACCTGTGGCTGGGCGAAAGGCGACGGCGACGTCGTCCTTCGGCGTCGGGAAGCGGGAGAGCCACGACGCCTCCGCGTTCTACGCCCGGTTCGAGGCGCCGGTGGTGTCCGGCGACGAGGCCGTCCACCCGGAGAAGGCGATCGACCGGATCCTCTGCGGTGACTCCCGGCGGATGGCCGAGGTGCCGGACGCCTCGGTGGCCCTGGTCGTCACCTCGCCGCCCTACTTCGCCGGGAAGGACTACGAGACCGAGCTCGGCAAGGGCGCCGTCCCCAAGGACTACCTCGACTTCCTACGAATGCTGGAGGACGTCTTCGCCGAGTGCGTCCGGACCCTCGAGCCCGGTGGCCGCATCGCCGTCAACGTCGCCAACCTCGGCCGCAAGCCGTACCGCTCGCTCGCCGCCGACGTCACCTCGATCCTGCAGGACCGGCTGCGACTGCTCCTGCGCGGAGAGGTCGTGTGGGCGAAGGCGCGGGGCGCCGGCGGGTCGTGCGCCTGGGGCTCGTTCCGCTCGCCCTCCAACCCGGTGCTGCGTGACCTGACGGAGCGGGTCGTGGTGGCCAGCAAGGGTCGCTTCGACCGGGCGATCACGCGGAAGGACCGCGCCCGGCTCGGGCTCCCGCACGTGGCGACGGTCACGGCCGATGAGTTCATGGAGGCCACGACCGACGTGTGGGAGATCCCCTCGGAGCGGGCCAGCCGCGTCGGCCACCCGGCGCCGTTCCCCGTCGAGCTGCCCGAACGGCTGATCCACCTCCACACCTACGTGGGCGACCTCGTCCTCGATCCGTTCATGGGGGCCGGCACCACGGCCGTGGCGGCAGCCCGGGCGGGTCGCCACTACGTGGGCTACGACACCGACCCCGACTACGTGACCGCCGCGGCGAGTCGGGTCGCGGGCGTCGGCGTGCAGCCGGCGGGCGCGGGGGAGGCGGCCGTCGATGCCGCGCAGGCGGCGCTCGAGGCGACGGGTTGGCGCGACGTGACCCGCCCCCGCGGCACCCGCGACCTCGTCGCCACCGATCGGGCTGGTCGTCGCTGGCGGGTGCTGGTCGGCGGGGGCCGGACGGTCGCCCGCCCGGGCTTGCGGCGGCTCGAGGAAGCGTGGCGGGTGATCTCGGCGGCGAGCGCCGCGGGCGCGTCCGGCGTCCCGGTCGTCGTCATCACTCCGGCCCTCCCGCCCCCGAGCAGTCCGGCGCACCCCGTGCTCGAGGCCCTGACCGGGGCCGGTCGGCCCGTGGCGGCGGTCATCGAGCTCGACTCGCCGGCGGCGGGCTCGACGCTCCGCGACCTCGCCGGCGGGGGGACCTAGCCTTGCACCCTGTGTCGTCGGTCCAGCCCCCGCTGTACCACCGCGAGGAGTTCTCGGACACGGAGGAGGACATCCTCCGGCGCTACTTCACGAACCTCGACCTGCCCGTCTTCGCCCTCGTCAACCTGCCGGAGGTCGTGAAGGGTGCCCTCTTCGCCCGCTACAGCCGCTCGCCCAAGAGCCTGCGGCGGCTGTTCCTCGACGAGTTCGTGGGCGACCTCGACATGGAGGGCGACCTCACGGTCGACGCCACGATGGGCCTCGAGCGGGCCGAGCAGCTCTACGACAAGGTCTTCCTCGAGTACGGCGACGACTCCGTGGCGCAGCTCGGTGGCGTCCACCTGGCGTGCGAGCAGGCGTCGAACGTGCTCACGAAGATCCTCGAGTGGGGGCGGCTCATGTCCTACCTCGAGCAGTCCACCCGGTACATCGCCTACGACGCCCGCCTGGGCGGCCGGTACCGGTATCACCGCCCGGCGTCGGTCCTCACCTCCTCGCTCGGCACCCGCTACGTCGGCGAGATGGACCGCCTGTTCGACACCTATGCCGAGCTGCTGCCCGAGGTCCAGGAGTGGTGCCGGACCCGCTACCCGAAGGACCCCAACGACAGCGACTTCGTCTATCGCCAGTCGATCAGGGCGAAGGCCCTCGACGCGGTGCGGGGGGTCCTGCCGGCCGCCTCGCTCTCCAACGTCGGGATCTACGGGAGCGGCCAGGCCTACGAGGCGCTGCTGCTGCGCATGCGCGCCAGCGCCCTGCCCGAAGCCCGTGACTACGCCGACCTGATGCTCGTCGAGCTGCGCAAGGTCATCCCGTCGTTCCTCAAGCGCGTCGACCTGCCCGATCGGGGCGGGGCGTGGAGCGACTACCTGCGGGCCCGCCGGGAGGACATGGAGGAGGTTGCCGGCAAGCTCTTCCCGGCGAGCGACGTCGAGGAGGTGGCCGAGGTCACCCTCGTGGACTTCGATCCCGACGCCGAGAACAAGGTCCTCGCCGCGATGCTCTATCCGCACGTCGACCTGCCCGAGCACCAGATCGTGGAGCGGGTCGCCCGGCTCAGCACCGAGGAGCGCATGGGGCTGGTGCGGGCCTATGTCGGCGACCGGCACAACCGCCGCCACAAGCCGGGGCGCGCCCTCGAGCGGGTGAGCTACCGGTTCGACATCTGCAGCGACTACGGCGCCTTCCGCGACCTCCAGCGGCACCGGATGCTCACCATCGAGTGGCAGCCGCTCACCCCCCGTCACGGCTACGTGCTGCCCGAGGCGGTGGTGGAGGCGGGCGTCGCCGGACGCTTCGCCGAGGCGATGGAGCGCTCCGCCCAGCTGCACGACGACGTCGCCGCCCGGTTCCCGCACGAGGCGGCGTACGCCGTCTCGCTCGCGTACCGGGTCCGCTACGCGATGCAGCTCAACGCCCGCTCGGCCATGCACCTGCTCGAGCTGCGCACCGGCTGGCAGGGCCATCCCTCGTACCGCCGCGTCTGCCAGGAGATGCACCGGCAGATCGCCGAGACCGCCGGTCACACCGCCCTCGCCGCCATGATGCGCCACGTCGACCACAGCCAGCCCGAGCTCGAGCGGCTCGAGTCGGAGCGCCGCGCCGAGGCGAAGCGCACGCCGCCGCGCTGATCCGCGCTGTTGCTCGTGTTGCTCGTGTTGTGATGGAATGACCGGCGGCGGGCGGCCGGAGGTTCCCCCGTGCCGCTGGTGCGCCGCTCGCTCGCCCCGCTGGTCGCCCTCGGGCTGGCCGCCTCGGCGAGCACCTATGTCGTGCAGCCCGGCGACACGCTCTCGGGCATCGCCGCCCGCGCCGGAGTGAGCGTCGTCGCCCTCGCCGACGCCAACGGGATCCTCGACGCCGACCGCCTGCTCGCCGGCCAGACGCTCCGCCTTCCCGGATCCGGCGGCGCGGCGCCGGCGGCCGCCACGGTGCACGTCGTGGCCCCCGGGGAGACCCTCACCGCCATCGCCCACCGCTACGGCACCACGGTGGCGGCCATCGCCGGCGCCAACTCGCTCGCGGATCCGAACGTCGTGCGCGTCGGGACGCCGCTGCAGATCCCGAGCGCCGGCGGGGTGTCGGCCGGGCTTCCCGATCGCCTCCGGAGCTCGCCTCGCCGGCTGGCACTGATCCCGCACTTCCAGCGGTGGGCGACGGCCAACGCCATCGACCCCGCCCTGGTCATGGCGGTGGCGTGGCACGAGAGCGGCTGGCAGAACGACGTGATCTCCCGGGCCGGCGCCATCGGCATCGGCCAGCTCCTGCCGTCCACCGCCCGCTGGGTGAGCGAGGACCTGATCGGCGTCGCCCTCGACCCCCGTGTGCCCGAGGACAACATCCGCATGACCGCGCGCTATCTGCGCTGGCTCCTGCATCGGGCCGGCGGCGACGTGGACCTCGCGCTGGCCGGCTACTTCCAGGGCCCGGTGTCGGTCGAGACCCGAGGCCTGTACCCGGTGACCACGGAGTACCTGGCGATCGTCCAGTCCCTGCGGCCGCGGTTCGCGGCCATCTGAGGTCCATCCATCTCCTGTCAAGGTCTTGATTCCGCGGTCGTCATGTGGGAAGAAGGGGTCCTCTTCGTTGCCCCGTCAGGGGGGCGGAGCTCGGGTGGGGGAGCCCGGGGTGGCTGAGTAGCAAACGCGACCGTGTCGCGGATCCAAAGGCGCCCCGGGTGAACCCCGCCGGTCCTTCCCAGGTCCCCCGTAGGGACCGGGCGGGGGAGTCGCTAGAGTGCCCGCCGCTCGACCCCCTGGATCCGAGGACCGATGGCAGACGACGACGAGATCGACGACGAGGACCTCGAAGACGAGGACCTGGACGACCCCGAGGACCTCGAAGACGAGGACGATCTCGTCGATGAGGACGACGTCGAGGACGACTTCGACGACTTCGACGACGACGAGAACGAGGACGCCGACGAGGAGGACGACGCCGAGGAGGACGCCGCCAAGTCCGACGACGACGACGGCGAGGACGAGGACGACGACGTTCTCGACCCCGACGACGTCGAGGCCGATCTCGACTCGATCCTGAAGGAGCGCCTCGTCGTCGCCGAGGACGAGGAGGAGGAAGAGGAGGAGGAGCCGGCCGACCCCGAGGAGCGTGGCGACCGTGTCCGCCCGCGGGCGCCGGGCGAGTTCGTGTGCCAGTCCTGCTTCCTCGTGAAGCACCCGAGCCAGCTCGCCGACGAGAAGCGCCAGCTCTGCGCTGACTGCGTCTGACCCTCGATTTCCCACCCGGCGGCTGGTGGGGGAGCATTGGGCGGTATGAGTGATCAGAAGAACCCGGTCGAGCAGGCCCTCGACGTCCTGCTCTACGCCCCGATCGGTCTGGCCTTCTCGGTTCGGGAGCTGCTGCCGAAGCTCGCGGAGAAGGGCCGCTCGCAGCTGGGCGTGGCGAAGATGATCGGCCAGTTCGCCGTGCAGCAGGGTCAGACCGAGGCCGGGAAGATGCTGGACCGGGCCCAGACCCAGGCGATGACGACGCTCGAGCAGCTCGCCGGTCGGAACGGGAGCAGCACGCCGGCGCCGTCCCCGCGGCGGGCGCCAGCCCCAGCCGCCGCCGCCGTCCCCGCACCACCCACGAGCGGACCGGAGGCCGCCGACCTGGCGATCCCCGACTACGACTCGCTGTCGGCGTCCCAGGTGCTGCCGCGGCTCGGCGGGCTGTCCAGCGACGAGCTCGAAGCGGTGCGGGCCTACGAGGCCGCCCACCGGGGCCGCAAGACGATCCTCAACCGGGCGGCTCAGCTGGCGTCGTCGGCCTCGTAGATGAGCCTCGGCTCGGTGGATGTCGCCGTCCGGCCCGCAACCGTCGCCGACGCCCCGCAGCTGGCGGCGCTGGCCGCGGCGGGGATCGAGGAGCAGGCCGCCGGCCGGGGCGGCGCGATCTGGTCGCGACGGGAAGCGCTCGTCGAACCCTCGGGCGAGTGTCTCCGGCTCGTGGGCACGATCGACGGCGCCGTGGTGGCATACGCGACGGTCGGCATCGACGAGCTCAGCGACGGCGCCCGGCTCGGCCTGGTCACCGCCATCTACGTCGATCCCGGGGCGCGCGAGGTGTCGGTGGGCGAGGCGTTGCTCGACGCCGCCATCGACTGGTGCCGGGAGCGCCGCTGCGTCGGCATCGACGCCCACGCCCTCCCGGGGAACCGGGCGACCAAGAACTTCTTCGAGACCTTCGGTCTCACCGCTCGACTCATCGTCGTGCACAAGGACCTGACGTGAGCCCGCCGATCCCGTCGGTGTGCGTGGGGGCAGTGGCCATCGACGACGGCCGGCTGTTGCTCGTCCGCCGGCGTCACGAACCGGGGATGGGGTCGTGGTCGGTCCCCGGGGGGCGGGTCGAGCCGGGGGAGACGGTGCAGGAGGCGGTGGTCCGTGAGCTGCTCGAAGAGACCGGCGTCGAGGGGGTGTGCGTCGGGCTCATCGGCGTGGCGGAGCGCATCGGCACCGACCACCACTTCGTGATCCTCGACTACGCGGTCGAGGTGCTGGCGCCGGCGCCGCCCGAGGCCGGCGGGGACGCCGATGACGCCCGCTGGGTGGCGCTGGGCGACGTCGCCGAGCTGGACCTCGTCGACGGGCTCGCCGAGTTCCTCCACGAGCACGGCATCATCGACACCATCACCTGACCCGCGACGTCTCGGTGCTCAGCGGCCCTTCCAGGCCGGGGCCCGCTTCTCGATGAAGGCGAGGGGACCCTCGGCGAAGTCCTCGCTGGCGGCGACCGCGGCGAACGCCTCGTTGGTGATGCGCCACGCGGTGTCGTCGTCGGCGAGCATGCCCCGCAGCAGGATGTCCCGGCTGGCCCGCACGGCGAGGGGGGCGTTGGCGGTGATCTGCTCGGCGAGGGCGACGGCGGTGTCGATGAGCGCCTCGGGAGCGCACACCCGGTTGACGAGCCCGAGGTCGTAGGCCCGCTGTGCGTCGATCGGGTCGCCGGTCAGGGCGAGCTCCATGGCCACGTTCTTGGGCAGGGCGCGCGGGAGCCGGAAGAGACCGCCTGCCGCCGCGACGAGGGAGCGCTTCACCTCGGGGATGCCGAACTTGGCCTCGGTCGAGGCGACGACGAGGTCGCAGGCCAGGACGATCTCGCAGCCGCCCGCGTAGGCCGGACCGTTCACGGCGGCGATCATCGGCTTGGTCCGCTCGCGGCGGGCGATGCCACCGAAGCCGCCCCGCTTGGTCTGCAGACCGGCGGCGTCGCCGGAGGAGATGGCCTTGAGGTCGGCGCCGGCGGAGAACACCGAGCCGGCGCCGGTGATGATCCCCACCCAGACGTCGTCGTCGGCCTCGAGCCTGTCGATCGCCTCCTCGATGCCGTTGGCGACGGCCCCGTTCACCGCGTTGCGGGCCTCGGGACGGTTGATGGTGAGGAGGGCGACGCGCCCTCGCAGCTCGTAGTCGACCATGGTGCTTCGCTCCTGGCTCCTCGTCGTCTCGCGGGCCGCTCGGCCTGCGGCGGACCATAGCCTCGGCTGCATTCGTGGCAGCACGTCGAGGTCGTCGTTACGCTCGGTGACGGTGAGCGATGACCCCGGGCACCTCCAGTGCCCGTTCTGCGGCGCCTACGGGATCGACCGTCTGTACCTGGCGTCGCTCGACCTCGACTCCTGCGCGTGCCCGGCGTGCGGCGCCCGGTGGGACGAGGACCGCCACACCGGTGACTTCGCGGGCCGGGGGACGAAGGCGAGCATCTTCACCCGGCGCCTGACTTGACGGTCGAGGGCCAACGCGCCGGGGTCGGCGTCACGACCGTCGTGTTCGACCTCGACGGCACGCTCGTCGACTCCGACGCGGCGCTGATCGAGCCCTTCCTGCGCCTGGGCATCCGGCGCGACGAGATCGAGCTGGGCCGGTTGCTCGAGGACGAGTGCGACCGCCTCGGCGTGCGCGTGGAGGACTACCTCGCCCTCTACGAGCCGGAGGCGGTCGAGCCGTTCGCCGGCGTCTCCGACGTGCTGGGACGCGTGGGTCGCTGGGCCGTCGCCTCGCACAAGGTCAGAGCCTCGGGGGTGCGCGAGCTCGATCGTCTCGGGTGGAGCCCCGAGGTCGCCTTCTTCGCCGAGGACTTCGGGGGGCGGGC
This sequence comes from Acidimicrobiales bacterium, assembly GCA_035540955.1. Lineage (GTDB taxonomy): Bacteria > Actinomycetota > Acidimicrobiia > Acidimicrobiales > CADCSY01 > DATLFP01. Next base: position 571 of record DATLFP010000113.1, on the reverse strand, counting down.
CAAGCACCTCGAGCCGGTGCTGGCCGCGCTCGGTGTCCCCGCCCGCGAGGTCGTCTTCGTCGGCGACACGGCGCACGACCGCACGTGCGCGCGGGAAGCGGGTGCCGTGTTCGCGCTCGCCGGCTGGAACCCCCGGGTGGAGGCTGCGCCAGGCGATCTCGTGCTGGCGACGCCCGCGGATCTACTGGATCTCGGGGTCGGGCTGCTCGCCGGCTGACTCCGTCGCGGCGTCGGCGGCCACGTCGTCGCCGATGTCGGTCGGCTCGGCCGGTGTCCGCACCGGATCGGGCGCCGCGACCGGTTCAGCGGTCTCCGGCGCCGGCTCCGGTGCGGTACCTGCGTCGGCGGGCGTCGCCTCTGGCTGCGGCTCGAGTGCGGTTCCTGCGTCGGCGGGCGTCGCCTCTGGCTCCGTCGGGGGTGGGGTACCTGCGTCGGCAGGCGCTTCCTCCGGCGCGGCCACCGGCTCGACCACCTCGGCGCCGGGGGCCGCGGGTGCGCCCGCCGGCGGCGGTGCGAGGGTCTCGGTCTTGTCGGGCCGGGGCGGGGGCGGGATCTTGCGCCCGCCCCGGCC
>DATLFP010000112.1:0-4868 GCA_035540955.1 Acidimicrobiales bacterium | reverse complement strand
TCGCACTTCTCGCCTCCCTCTCTGCAGCCGCCGGCCCCTTCGAACCTGGGGAGACCAGCGCCGCGGCCCAGCGGCTGGCCGAACAGGACGCTCGATCCATCGCAGCGATCGTGCGTGACCGGTCCGTCGGTGCATCTCTGTCCGTCGGAACGATTCTGACCCGGGTGTTAGAGCAGCAATGACGCTTCGGTCGCTTCAGTGAACTGGGGCCCTACAGTCATTGTCGTGACACCGAAGTGGCACGCGGATGGCACGACGAGCGCCGCCGCTGGCCGCCGGCGAGCAGGGCAGGCCGCTGACCAGCGGCGATGTGGTGGAGACGATGGGACTCGAACCCACGACCCCCTGCTTGCAAAGCAGGTGCTCTAGCCAGCTGAGCTACGTCCCCTGACGGGACGCTCAGGGTACTCGGGGTCCCAACGACGGCCTCCGGCGGCGGCGCCCGGTGGACGGGCCGCGGGCGGGCCCGCAGAGAGGCGGGTCGGGTCGGCCGGCCGACGATTGAGCAATCGGTGCTCACGACCGTTTGTCCGTTTCGTCCTAGAACCAGGACATCGCCCGATCGTCGGGCGATCGTGCGGGGAGCACGGGTTGTGCCGGATCACCGGCAGGCGCGAGCGGTCGGAGCAGTCGAGGCCTCGTGGGGACGACGGCCCCGTCCGGACGGTCGCGCCCGCGGGTGGCGCCGGCCTCGACAGGGAGGCGAAAGCTGATGACCAGGACCGACGGCCGCGACCCGCGGCCGGGAATCAGGTCGTTCGCGTCGTCGCGGCGAGCGCGCTTCGCGCTCGCCGCGGCGATCGTGATGACCACGGGGACGAGCGCGATCGCGGCACCGACGCGCGGGCCGAATCCGAACCCGAGGGCGGAGATCGCGTGCGAGAACACGGCGCCGCGGCCGGGCACGCCCCGGCACTGCACGGCGCCGGTGCTGGCCCTCGAGACGAGCGGCACCGGCCTGAACGCGTCGAACATCGAGACCCTGCGCGGCGCGCTCGGCATCGATGCGACGCTCGACATCGACGACGACGGCGCCGTGCGGTACATGGATCAGGACCGCTTCCAGGCCGTCCCGTCGATCTCGGTGCCGATCCCCGACTTCACCGCCGGCGACGAGGAGGGTGAGGCGCCGACCGAGCATCAGATCATCGACGTCGCGTCGCTCCTCGACCTCAACGTCCTCGACGGCAACGTCGCGGTCCTGCAAGTCGCGAGCGCGCTCTCGCAGTCCGGGCTCGTCCCGAGCACCGCCGGCGACCCGGTCGTGTCGCACTCGAAGTTCTCCATCGAGCACAACCCCGACTACCTCGCCGGCCTCGTGCCGGTGCCGGAGGCGAGCACCGCCCTCGGCGCGCTGGGCCGGACGCTGCCGACGGTGCCGCTCCTCGAGACCATCGTCGGGCAGAGCTTCGACATCGACACCCAGGTCAACTACCCGCTGTCCTTCGACGGTGTCCCGATCGTGGGCCCCGGCGCCAAGGTCAAGGTGTCCTTCGCGCCGTCGAGCGACGAGGGCGCCGAACCCGAGGTGACCCAGCTGCTCTACTCCGCCGTCGACGTCGCCGGCGTCGGCCCCGCCGTCGAGGTGATCCCGCCCGAGCTGCATGTGCAGACGTGCATCACCGCCCTCGACGTCCCGCTGGACCACAGCGTCGAGGTCACCGCCGACCTCGTCTACTACGCGCCAGCCCTGGCGAGCGGCGCGACCGCACTCCAGCCGCACATCAGCTGCGCGTCCTCGGGCACCTCACACGAGGGCGACGAGATCCTGTCTCGCACCGTCCTCGTGCCCGCCGTCCTCGACGCGCCGAAGGTCACGCTCTCGACCGAGGTGGTCGGCTCGACCGTCACCGCCGCCGCCGCCGTTGCCAGCGGCACCGGTCCCTACAGCTTCGACTGGTCTTCGGAGCACGCCGCCCAGAGCCTCGTGGCCGAGGGCTCCTCGGTCAGCTACGACCTGGCGACGCCCGGTGGCGGTCCGCTGGCCGAGGAGCTCGTGGTCTGGGTCACCGACGCCAACGGGCTCGTCGGCGTGGGCCGTGTCGACCTCGACGTCCAGGCGGCCGACGGCCCCGAGCGCACGCCCGGACCGGCGTCCGGCGACGACACGTTCACGGCGCAGTCGCACGGCAACGGCCCGATCCAGTTCGGCACCGAGTACGTCGGCACCTACAACCACGCCGCCGACCTCCAGACCGGTTCGAACGCCACGGGGTTCCGCAACCGCATGGACGACTACATCCCGTCGCTGTTCTTCTGGGGCAACAACAACGCCTGGGAGCGCGACTTCCGCGACTCCTCGACGGGGGGCGGCGGCTCGGACCACACGGTCGTGGACGACGTCGACATCGCGTTCTTCACCGGCCACGCCGGCGGCAACGGGTGGAACCTCGAGGCGAACCAGGGCGACAACTTCGTGCACTACAACGACGCGCGCCTCGGCCAGACCGACCTCGAGTGGCTGGTCATCGGGGCTTGCGGCGTCCTGCAGGACGGCAGCCCGTCGTTCGCCACCCGCTGGGGTCCGGCGTTCAAGGGCCTCCACATGATCCTCGGCTACGCGACGGTCAGCAACGACACCACGCAGGAGGGCGCCCAGTTCGCCAACTACCTGCTCAACGGTTGGAAGCTGTACCAGGCGTGGGGCCAGCAGGCCATCAACATCCAGCCGTCGTCGGTGGTCTACGGCTACGGCGGGCCGGTGGGCTACAACGGCGAGTGGAACGCCCACGACTACCTCTGGGGCAAGGGGCCCGTGAGCGCCGACGTCACGAACGTGTACTACATCTGGCGGACGGTCGGGAACTCCTAGACCACGACTCGGGTGTGGGGCCCGCCGGCGACGGCGGGCCCCACGCTTCGGAGGTGCGACATGTGGGCTCGAGCGCTGGCCGTCTCGCTCGTCGTCGCGCTCGCGGCGTGCGGGTCCGCAGACACCTCGACGACGCCGGCCGGCGACACGCCGACCACGGCGGCGGCGTCAGCACGACCCGCCGGCGGCGACTGGCTGCCGCCGGCCACGAACGAGCTCGGGTTCGACCTGCTCGACGAGCTCGGTGACGGCGGGAACGTCGTGCTGTCGCCGCTCAGCGTCGCGATGGTGCTGGCGATGCTCCTGCACGGCGCCGACGGCGCGACCGCCGACGCGCTGGCCGCCGCCCTGCACGCTGACGGGCGCGACGAAGCAGCGGTGAGCGAGTCCATCGTCGCCGTGCTCGAGGTGCTGCGGACCACCGACGAGGTCGAGGTCGACGTGGCGTCCTCGGTGTGGGCCGACGACGCGGCGCCGATCCTGCCGACGTACGGCGAGCGCGTCAGGAGCACCTTCGACGCCACCGTCGAGGCGACGGACCTCGGAGCGCCGAGCGCGGCGGAGATGATCGACGCCTGGGTGCGCGAGGCGAAGAACGACCAGCTCGACGGCATCGCGAGCGAGCTGGGCGTGCCCGACCCGGCGCTGCTGGTCGTGCTCGTCAACGCCGTGCAGTTCGAGGGGACCTGGACCACGTCGTTCGACCCCGGCCTGACCGCCGATGCGCCGTTCACCCTGGCCGACGGCACAACGATCAGCGTCCCGATGATGCGCCGCGCCGGCGACGTCGCCCGTGCCCGCGGCGACGGCTTCGAGGTCGCCCGCCTGCCCTACGGCGCCGGCTCGCGGTTCGCGCTCGACGTCGTGCTCCCCGACGGCCCCATCGCCGACCTCGACCTCACCGTCGAGAACCTCGCCGCTGCGGTCGCGACGCTGGAGAGCCGGCCGACCGAGCTGGCGCTGCCCCGACTCGACGTCGACTACACGACGCCGGGGCGCCGCCTCGACGAGGCGCTCGACCGCTTGGGACTGGGCATCGCCTACGGCGCCGACGCCGACTTCTCCCGCCTCTCCGAGGCCGCCCCGGCGCTGTCGAGGGTGGTGCACAAGACCCGCATCCGGCTGCACGAGGCGGGCACGTCGGCGGCCGCCGCCACGGGCGCCGGCATGCGATCGGGGCCCGAGCCGCTCGTGATCGACCGGCCGTTCCTGTTCACCATCACCGACACGGCGACGGGCACGGCGCTGTTCGTCGGCGTGCTGGCCGATCCCCGGGGTTGACGCGGCGCTCGTACGAACCGAGTGCGGCGTCCTGGGCGGGGTCGCGGGGCCCAGGACCGGTGGATCCCGCCCAGAACCAGAGCGTCGAGGCGGGTTACCGTTCGGCGTGACGAGTCCACCGATGCCCAGCCAGCCCACCGTCGACCAGCGGTTCGAGCGCGCGACCGCGACCGTGTTCGTCACCGACTTCGCGCGCGCCGTCACCTTCTACCGCGACACCCTCGGCTTCGACGTCAGCTACACCTACGGCGAGCCGCCGTTCTGGGGTGAGGTCCAGCGCGACGGCGCGTTGCTCAACCTCCGCCACGTCGACCGGTCGCCGTGGGTGCACGGCGTGCGCGACGCGGAGCAGCTGCTGTCGGCCTACGTCCTCGTCGCCGACGCCGAGGACCTGTTCGTGCAGTACCAGGGCGCGGGCGTCGACTTCCACGAGCGCCTCCAGCGCAAGCCGTGGGGCATGAACGAGTTCGTCGTCCGCGATCCCGACGGAAACCTGCTGCTCTTCGGCAGCCGAGCGGCCGGCGCCACCACCGAGCCGTGAGCGCGCGCTGCACGGCAGCGCAAGTGACGAACGGCCCTGTCGAGAGAGCCCGCGACCGTCGTCCAATGGCGCACGGGGATCGAGGGTCGCCGACATGCCGGCGGCGACACGACCGCCGGTGCTCTACGGTCTCCGTTGTGCACTTGTGCCGCCAACGCGCGGTCTGACCCGACGAAGGGGGAGTTGTGACGACTCCGGACAGGCACCGAGCTGGGCTTCTTCTGCGGCTGTTCG
>DATLFP010000111.1:0-3186 GCA_035540955.1 Acidimicrobiales bacterium | reverse complement strand
ACGCTCCCGCGACCGATGGCAGACATCGCAGTTAGCGGACGATCGACGCAAGTAGACAGCTTCGCGCCTCTTCCGTGAACCGGCCTTATGAGGCAGGCGATGGCTCTTCGTCCGTCCGGCGACGAAGCAAGCAGAACTCATTTCCTTCGGGGTCGGCAAGGACGCACCAGGTTTGAACTCCCTGGCCGATGTCGACCTGTCGCGCGCCGAGCGCCAGGATGCGACTGAGCTCCTTCTCCTGGTCGCAGTCCTTCGGGTTCACGTCGAGATGCACTCGGTTCTTGGTGACCTTCGGCTCGCGCACCCGAAGGAAGAGAAGGATCGGCAATCTGCGATCAGGATCACCTACCACCACCGATCCATCCTCAGGATCTGGCTCGTGGAGGTCCCAACCAAGTACCTCGGCCCAGAAGGCGGCTAAGCCTGAATCCACCGATCTGATCGGGGCTGCGGGCTCCGCTTGGAGGTGAGCGGGTCGGAGTGGCTGGGGCCGATGCTGGCCTCGCGTTCGTGCGCGTCGAGGTAGGCGTCTCGCAGGGATCGTGTTGTCAGCGCGTGGGTGGTCGTCTGCGGCCGCGCCGGTCCGCGCTCGATCGGTCAGATGAGCAGCGGGAGGGCGCGTAGGCGGTCGAGGGCGGTGACGAACGTCGTCTGCCACGGCCATCGCGCTGGGAGCCGCAGGATGTGTCGGCCGCTGCGGTTCACGAGCCGGCCGGGCAGGGCGAGCACGCGGGTGCGGATGGTGCGGGTGACGGTGAGCTGGGTGTCGGGGTGGACGCCGCCGAGCCGAGCGGTCCAGCGGGTCAGGTTGTGGGCGAGCACGGCGCATGCGAGCCAGGCGGCGTTGGCGAAGAACTGTCCGGATGGGCAGTGCTCGAGGCCGGCGCCGTCCTTGAGGTCGCGGATGGCGAGCTCGACGGTGGCGTGGTCGCGGTGGAACTGGTCCATCTCGACCACGGGAAGGTCGACGTCGGTGATGAAGGCGTGGTGCCGCCAGTCCGGCCACAGCTGCGCTTGTCGGCTGTCGGTGAGCCGGGTGCGGCGCACGACGAGCCGGACGGTCTCGAGCCGTTTGCTCTTCGCGGCGGTGATGGTGGTCTCGGCGACCTGGGCTTCGCCGCCGTCGGGGTAGCGGATCGTCGTCCACGCGTGCTCGTCGATCTGTTCGATCCGGGCCCGGATCTCCTTGCTGATCGGCACGGTGATCGACCACCGCACCCCGAGCCGGTGCAGGGTGTCGATGAGCTTGTAGGACCAGAACCCCGAGTCCCCGCGGACCGTCAGTTCACCACTGCCGCCAGCGCGGCGGGCGCGGGCGATGAGCTCTTCGACGAAACGGACATGGCCGCGCTGGGACGACCCTTTGCGGAGTCGGGCGTGCAGCACCTCGCCGGTCTCGGCCCGGGTGGCGACGATCGGGTGGTAGCCGAAGGTGCGGGTGTAGCCGTAGGCGGCGCCGTGCTTCTGCTTGCCGTGGACCTCGCAGATCGTGGAGTCCAGATCGATCGTCACCGCTGCCGCGCCCGGCCCGGCGCCCAACGACCAGGCACGTCGGATCGTCTCGGCGATCACGGCGTCGAGCTGGCGGATGTGCCCGAAGGTGAAGGCGCGAAGGAACGTCCCCAGCGTCGAGGGCGCCATCACTCGGAACGGCAACACCTTCTGCGTCGCTCCAGCGCGAAGCCGGTCGGCGTGATCGATGTGGCTGCCACCGACCAGGATCGACGCCACGAGCGTGAGCACCTTCCGGCCCGGATGCGCCCCACCGACCCGATCCACGAGCCGCACAGTCGCATTGACGAGCTGCTCGAGCCCGAGCCGCACCATCAACGTCGCCGGCAGCAGCAGCCCAGCGTCAGCCACCAACGTGTCGTCGTCGAAGATCGCCTCGACGCGGTCCAACGAGCGCGATACTGACTTCACCGGAAGTGCCTCCTGGCTTGGGTCCGATGCTTGGCGTGAGAACCGTCATCGTCCCCTGCAAGGAGGCACTTTTCGCGGATGCGCGCAGCGTCAGCGCATCACTTCATCGGTGGATTCAGGCTTAGCGCCTACAGCGAGAATACCCCCGCGGCGAACGAGGGCGGGGGACGGCATCCACCAACCATCCGGGCATCGGCTCCGGTCGCTGGCACCCCGCTCCCTCCGCCAACCGAGCACCCAGCGACTACGGCAACCGCCCGGTCAACCTGGCCCACTTCGCAACGTCCGGCCAGTTCCACGCAGGCCGACCACCGACTCTCCACTTCGGGTCCGGGAATCCCAGCCCACGGCGACGCCACTGCTCCAACGCGGAACGGGTCACGCCCAGCCGCTCGCAGACCTCGACCGCCCCCACCGGATCACAGACCACCGGCGCTAGAGCAGTCGTTCCTCAGGCCGCTCAACCTCGCGCACCTCGAATCCAGCGCCGACCGTGCGCACGCCGGCAGCTCTCAGCGCCTCCGACGCGCCATGTACGGCCAGGCGACCCACAAGGTCGCGACCGACAACGGCTTCGCGGCTCACCGAGAGCACCAGCACAACTTCCGTCGCCTCTTTACCAACGTGTTCCACATAGACCGGCGTCAGATTCATACGTCAACTGTACGGAAAGTATTGACAGCCGTCAAGGTCTGTGTGTATAATCCGTACATGCACCGTGGAGTTGCTGCACAGGAAGTTTCTAGTAGGACATCTAGTTATCAAGAAGCGCCGCAAGCGCATGCGGAAGAAGAAGCACAAGAAGATGCTGAAGCGCACGCGCTTCCAGCGCCGCGCCAAGAAGTAGCCCCCCGATCTCGGTCCGGGCCCCCGCCTCAGCGGGGGCCCGTGCGCGTCACGACCCGGCCGTCGCCGGGGAAGTCCCCCTCCACGAACCACGTCGAGCCGCTCCCGGCGAGCACCGGCACCGCGCCCGTCGCGACCGCCAGCCGGTCCCGCCACTCGGCCAGCCGGGGCTCGACGACGAGCGCCGCCGGCTCGAGGTCGTTGGGGCCCTCGGCCCGCGGGCCGCCGAGGTCGTCCCAGGCGCGGTACACGGCGGGGGTGGCGACGCCGAACGGCGGGGTGAGCAGGGTGTAGGTGCGGTCGACCGGCGGCAGCGGCTCGAGCACGTCACCGATCCCGGTCACCCGCGCCCGCCCGCCCCGGAGGCAGAACGGCACGTCGGCCCCCAGGGATGCCGCCACCGTCAGGTCGTCGCAC
>DATLFP010000110.1:0-17766 GCA_035540955.1 Acidimicrobiales bacterium | reverse complement strand
CCCCCACGCCGCCCCCTGACCCCGCCCAACCACGAACCTTGTCGCGCTCACCCGGCTCCGCCGGGTGAGCGCGACAAGGTTCGGTTCCGGGACGGGGACGCGGACGCGGCCCGGTCGTGACGGGGGAAACCGGGTTTGGGGTGCGTGGCCGCTAGCCTCGGCCCCCGCCATGGGAAAGGCATCGTCGAGCAAGAAGGTGGCGCGCGCCGCGAAGTCGGCTGGTCGCGCCGGGACCGGCCGCAGCTACGCGTGGCCGCTGGCCATCGGCGGCGTCGTGCTCGCCGGTGTCCTCCTCATCGTGTTCTCGCGGGGCAACACCGACGTCGTGGCAGCCCCCCGGCTCGGCGACCACTGGCACGCGGCGTACGGCGTGTACGACTGCAGCGACTTCCTGCCCCCGTTCACCGACCAGGTGCCCGACTCCTCGGGGCTGCACACCCACGCCGACGGGCTCATGCACATGCACCCGTTCGGCACCCGCTACACGGGCTCGGGGGCCAACATCGGCAACTTCGGCGAGACCGTCGGCCTCGAGGTGACCGACACCTCGTACACGACCGCCGGCGTGGAGCGGAAGAACGGCGACTCGTGCGGCGACCTCGGCGAGGGGATCCTGCAGCTGAAGGTGTGGGACGGTCCCGACGACCCCGAGGGCCGGCTCATCGAGAGCGACTTCGCCGACTACGCGCCGCAGGAGTTCTCGCTCTGGACCCTCGCCTTCGTCCCCGAGGGCACCGAGATCCCGAAGCCGCCGCCCGAGCGCATCGAGGCGCTCCGCGCCCCGGTCGACGTCGTCGGCCCGGCATCGACGATCCCGCCTCCCGTCACCATCGACCCCGAGGGCGAGACGCCCGAGGGCGACGCGCCGGAGGGCGAGACCAGCGAGGAGACCGGCGACGAGCCGCCGGAGACCACGGTGCCCGATGGTGAGGAACCGGCGCCCGAGGAGTCGCCGGACACCACCACCGCCGGCACACCGTGAGGGCGGTCGTCCTCGTCGGCGGCTTCGGCACCCGGCTGCGGCCGCTCACCCACACGATGCCGAAGCAGATGCTGCCGGTCGCCGGCCGCCCCATGATCGAGCGGTCGCTCGCCCACCTCGCCCGGCACGGCGTCGACGACGTGGTGCTCTCGCTCGGCTACCGCTCCGACTCCTTCACGAGCGCGTACCCCGACGGCCACTGCGCCGGCGTCCAGCTCCACTACGCGGTCGAGCCCGAGCCCCTCGACACCGCCGGCGCCATCCGGTTCGCGGCCCGCGACGCCGGCATCGACGACACGTTCCTCGTGGTCAACAGCGACGTCCTGACCGACTTCGACCTCACCGCCCTGCTCGCGTTCCACCGCACGCGCGGCGCCGAGGCCACGATCGCGCTCACGCCGGTCGAGGACCCGTCGCACTTCGGCGTGGTGAGCACCGACGACGACGGCAAGGTGCTCGCCTTCGTCGAGAAGCCCGCCCCCGGCACCGCTCCGACGAACCTCATCAACGCCGGCTTCTACGTCCTCGAGCCGAGCGTCGTCGACCGCATCGCCGACGGGCGGCCGTCGAGCATCGAGCGGGAGACCTTCCCGGCTCTCGTCGACGCCGGCACCCTCTACGCCCGGGCCGACGACGCCTACTGGATCGACGTCGGCACTCCCGAGCGCTACCTCCGGGCGAGCCTCGACATCCTCGACGGGCAGCGCGACGAGGCGATCGAGGCCGACGCCCTCCTGCCGCCGGACCTGCTGATCGACCCCACCGCCGTCGTCGAGCACAGCATCCTCGGACCCGGGTGCCGGATCCTCGAGGGCGCCCGGGTCACCGACAGCGTGCTCCTCGGCGGTGTGGCGGTCGGCGTCGGCGCCACCGTCGACGGCTCGATCGCCGGCCCGGCCGCGGTGATCGGCGACGGCGCGGTCGTCGAGGGCCTGACCGTCCTGGGCGACGGCGCCCACGTCGATGCCGGCGCCCGTCTCTCGGGCGTGCTCGTCCCCGAGACCGACGACTCGTGAGAGCGCTGGTCACCGGCGGCGCGGGCTTCATCGGCTCGACCCTGGTCGACCGGCTCCTCGCCGAAGGCCACGCCGTCGACGTCATCGACGACCTCTCCAGCGGGCGGCTCGACAACCTGGCCGACGCCCGGAGCGACCGCTCGAACGAGCTGTCGATCCACCACTTCGACATCCGCCATCAGGAGGCGATCGACCTCATCGGGCGCCGGCGTCCCGAGGTCGTCTTCCACCTCGCCGGCCGGCACGACGACGACCCCGTCGTCGACGCCGATGTCGGCGTGCTCGGCACCCTGCGCATGCTCGAAGGGGCGCGGGCGGCCGGCACCCGCAAGATCGTGTTCGCCAGCACGGCGGCGGTGTACGGCCCCGTGGAGGACAAGAAGCTGCCCATCCGCGAGTCGCAGCCGCAGCGGCCGGTCACACCCGGCGCGGTAACCAAGCGGGCGGCCGCCGACTACCTCGCCGCCTACCGCGAGCTCCACGGGCTCGAGTTCACCGCGCTCGCGCTGGGCACCGTCTACGGGCCCCGGCAGCGTCACGGCGTGGTGGCGGCGTTCATCGACGCCGCCCGGGCCGGACGGGCGCCCACGATCCAGGGCGACGGGCGCCAGACCCGCGACCTCGTGTTCGTCGACGACGCCGTCGACGCCCTCGTCCGGGCCGCCGAGCGGGGGAGCGGCCTGCTCGTCAACATCGGCACCGGCCGGGAGACCTCGATGCTCGAGCTGTGGGCGGCGGTGGCCGAGCAGGCGGGGACCGACGCCGGCCCGGCGGTGCTCGAGCCGGCCCGTCCCGGCGAGCGCCGCCGGTGCGTGCTCGACACCGGCCGGGCCCGCATCCACCTCGGCTGGTCGCCGTGGACCACCCTCGAGCTCGGCCTCGCCGAAACCCTCCGCGCCACCCGCTGAACCACCCCGTTCTGGGCCCGATCCGGTACGCGGTGACGGCCCGATCGGTCCCAGAACGGGGGGTGTCAGCGGAAGAGGTCGTCGGCGGGGTTGCGGACGATCTCGTCGTGCACCGAGCCCTCGCGCAGCCACTCGGGGTCGACGCCGCGCACGATCGCCACCGGCACCCCCGACGCCTTGCCCATGACCAGCTCGGCGGCCGACGCGATCTCGTCGGCCACGGCGACCTTCGTCACGTGCAGCTCGCGGCCGAGGGAGTCCTCCGAGCCCCGCAGGTCGACCACGGCGGCGATGCCGGCGCACCCGATGGCGACGTCGGTGAGGCCGTCGCGCCACGGCCGACCGAAAGTGTCCGACACGATCACCCCGACCTCCACCCCGGCGCGGGCGCGGATGCCGTCGCGGATCCGGCGGGCCGAGCGGTCGGCGTCGACGGGGAGGAGCGCGGCCCAGCCCCGCTCCACGTTCGACAGGTCGACGCCGGCGTTGGCGCACACGAAGCCGTGCGCCGTCTCCGAGATGATCAGGTCGCCCCGCCGGCGCACGATGCGCACCGACTCCGCCTCCACCAGCCGCTTGTGCGAGAGCGGGTCGGCGGCGTCGACCTCGACGAGCCGCCCCTCGGCCTTCGACACGATCTTCTGGGTCACGACGAGGACGTCGCCGGACCGCACGAGGTCGCCGGCGGCGGCCATGATCACGTCGGCGAGCACGTCGCCGGGGCTGATCTCGCCGATGCCCTCCACCGCCAGGATCTCGAGCCGGCCGCTCATGACAGCGTCACCGCCGCCAGGGCGGCGGCGTCCTCCACGGTGTGCATGACGGTCGGTGCGACCACGCAGCGCATGCCGACATCCTCCACCACCGGCGCCAGCGCCGCGTCGGCCTCGTCGATGACGATCGTCCCCGCCACCTCCGCGTAGAGCCGGGCCACGCCGACCGCCGACGCCTCGTGGCCGAGCTCGGTGAGCATGCGGGCGGCCGGACCCTTGAGCGCGCCGCCGGCCACGATGGGGGAGACGGCGACGACGTCGTCGCGGCGGTCCGCCAGCGCGTCGCGCACCCCGGCCACCGCCAGGATCGGCCCGATCGACACGAATGGGTTGGACGGGCCGATGACGATGCGCTCGGCGGTGGCGAGGGCGTCGAGCACACCGGGCCCGGGGCGGGCCCGCTCGATCCCGTCGAAGCGGATCGCCGCCACCGGCACGTCGTGGCGGCGGCCGACGAAGTAGTCCTGGAAGGAGATCTCGCGCTGCTTTCCATCCCCCTCGCCGTCGTCGACGACGGTCACCATCGTCGCCACCCGGTCGGTGGTCATGGGGAGGAGGCGCACGTCGATCCCGAACGCCCGCGTGATCTCCGCGGTCACCGTCGCCAGGTCGGCCCCCTCGCCGAGGCGGGCCGTGCGGTACAGGTGGGTGGCGAGGTCGCGGTCGCCCAGCCGGAACCAGGTGGCGCCCGCCGCCGACCCGGCCGGCACCACCGGCGCGAACCGCTCGAGCGCCTCCATCGCGCCCCACGTCTCCCCGGCGAGGCCCCACCCGGTGTCGGGGTTGACCGCCCCCGACAGCAGATACGTGCACGAGTCGAGGTCGGGGGAGATGCGCAGGCCGTGCAGCACCAGGTCGTCGCCGGTGTTGACGATGCCGGTCACGTCCGCGGCGGGCACCTCGCGGGCGAGGCCGCGCATGTACTTCGGCGCGCCACCCCCGCCGGCGAGGACGGCGATCAACGGCCGGCGCGCCGGATCACGGTGATCCCGTCACGGATCGGGAGCAGCACCGCGACCACCCGCGCGTCGGCGGCGACCTTGTCGTTGAACGCCTGGAGCGCCGCGGTGTCGGCGTCGTCGGAGGGCGGGCCGACGACCTCGCCCCGCCACAGCACGTTGTCGACGAGGATCACGCCGCGGGGAGCGAGCTTCGGGAGGACGGCCTCGTAGTAGGCGTCGTAGCTCGTCTTGTCGGCGTCGATGAACACGAGGTCGAAGGGCCCCTCGAGGGCGGCGATCGTCTCGATGGCGGGCCCGGCGCGCACCTCGACGCGGTCGCCGAACGGGCTCGACGCGAACGCGTCCCGGGCGATGGCGAGGTGCTCCTCGGACACGTCGCAGGTCACGATCCGCCCGCCCTCGGGGAGGGCGGCCGCCATCCACAGCGCCGAGTAGCCGGTGAAGGTGCCGATCTCGAGCACGCGGGTGGCGCCGGTGACCGCCACCAGCTGGGCGAGCAGCGCGCCCTCGAGGGGTCCCACCATCATCACCGAGCGCCCGCCCAGCTCGTCGCGCGTGCGCTGTGCCAGCGCCGCCAGGTGGGGCGGCTCGGCCACGGAGTGGGCGGTGGCGTAGTCCTCGAGGGCCGGGCTCACGAACGTCAGCGGGGGCACGGCGGCAACCTATCGAGCGAGGTCGCGGTAGAGCGCGGCGTGACGGCCGGCCGTCGCCTCCCAGGTGTACGGGGCCGCCACCGCCGGTCCGGTCGCCCGCATCCGCTCGACCTCGTCGCCCCCCGCCAGGGCCTGCAGCAGCAGGTCGGCCAGCGCGCCGTCGTCCCCCGGCGGGGCGAGGAGCGCGGCGCCGGCGGCCACGTCGTCCATCACCGTGCCGGCGCTGGTGACGACGAGCGCGCCGCACGCCAGCGCCTCGAGCACCGGGAGCCCGAAGCCCTCGTCGAACGCCGGGTAGGCGACGAGCGCGGCCTGGCGGAGGAACGCCGGCAGCAGCGCGGCGTCGAGGTAGCCGACGCGGTCGACGGCGGCGTCCACCCCCTGCTCGTCGATCACGCGATCGACCTCGGCGTTGCCCCAACCGGCCAGCCCGGCGAGCACGAGCCGCAGCTCGGGGTGGGCGACCCGCGCCCGGGCGAAGGCCCGCACGAGACCGGGCACGTTCTTCCTCGGCTCGATGGTGCCGAGGAAGGCGATGTAGGGCGGCCGGATGCCGTGATCGGCCAAGCGGACCAGGTCACCGGCGGCGTCGTCGGAGGGCCGGAACCGCTCGTGGTCGACGCCGTGGGGGGCGACGACGACGGGCACCCGCACGTTGAGCAGCTCGGCCAGGCGAGCGGCGGTGCGGTCCGACACGCACACCAGCGCGTCGGCGCGCCGGGCGGCGACGCGGATCATCGTGCGGAACACCGGCACCTTCGCCCGCTCGTGGTGCTCGGGGTGGTCGAAGAACGTCAGGTCGTGGATCGTCACGACCGCGGGCACACCGATCCGCAGCGGCATCGTGTAGTGCGGGCCGTGCCACACGCCGGCGCCGATCCGCCGGGCCAGCGCCGGCGCCCCCACCTGCTCCCACGCGAGGCGGGCGGGGCGGGGACCGGGGGCCGCCTCGTGCACCGAGCCCGCGTGCCGCCAGCGGCTGCCGTCGCCCCGCCGGGCGACGAGCTGCAGGTCGATGTCGTCGCGGTGGCCGAGCGCGGTCGCGAGCATCGACACGTAGGTGCCGGCGCCGGTGAGGCGGGACGGGATGGCGCTCACGTCGAGCGCGACGCGAACCGTCATGCTTCCCGCTCCCGCTCCCGCGCCGCGTCGTAGGCGGCGGCGTGGGCGGCCGCGCTGCGGGCCCAGGTGAAGGTGGCCGCCCGGGTCCGGCCGGCGGCGGCCAGCCGGGCCCGCCGCCCGTCGTCGGCGACCAGCTCGCCCAGCGCGTCGGTGAGGGCATCCACATCGCCCACGGGCACGATGATGTTCGCGCCGCCGCCGACCTCGGGCAGGCAGGCGGCGTCGCTGGTCACCACCGGGCACCCGCGGGCCATCGCCTCCACCACCTGCAGCCCGAAGCCCTCGTAGCGCGACGGGAGGGCGAGGGCGACGGCGCCGCGGTAGGCGGCGTCGAGGGCGCCGTCGTCGAGGTTGCCGGCCACGACCACGCCGGGCCGGTCGGTGTCGGCCGGCACCCCCCAGCCGGGGCGGCCGGCGAGCACGAGGGCGAGGTCGGGATGGCGCGCCCGCAGGCGCTGGTGGGCGGCGAGCAGGTCCTCCAGCCCCTTGCGGGGTTCGAGGGTGGCGACGAACAGGAGGTACGGCCCGGGCGCCGGGGGCGGCGCGCCGGTCGGCGGGCCGACCTCGACGCCGTGGGGGGCGACGTGGATCCGGTCGGGGGCGAAGCCCTCGGCGGCGAGGTCGTCACGGCCGTACTCCGTGGGGACGATCACCGCCGCCGCCTCCCGGCGGGCGAGGGCGAGGCCGCGCCGGTGGAACGCCACCCCGCGCCGGGTGAGCAGCTCGGGCTGACGAAGGAACACGACGTCGTGCACGGTGACGACGAGCGGCCGGCGGCCGGGCGGGGGCACGGCGAGGCTGGTGGCGTGCACGACGTCGGCGTCGACCGGCACCCGCGGCCGCCGGACCCGGTGCCAGAGCTCGTAGCGCAGCGGCCCGCGCGGCCAGCCCAGGTCGACCCACCGCGTGGCGGGGTCGACGCCCGGCGGCACCGGCCCCGCCGCGAACGCGATCGGGTCGACGCCGACCGCCGGCAGGGCGGCGAGCAGGTGGGTGACGTAGCGGCCGATCCCGCCGGGCACGGGCTGGAGGAGCTGGCCGGCGTGCACGGCGACGGTGGTCATGCCGCCGCCCCGGCCGCCGCCGCCCGCCACAGGTCGACCATGCCGGCGGCATGGCGGTCCCAGCGGTAGAGCTCGGCCCGCTCCCGGCCCCGGCGCCGCAGGCGGGCCCGCAGGGCGCCGTCGTCGATGACGCGCCGCAGCGCGGCGACGAGGGGGCGGGGGTCGTCGTCGACGGTCACGAGCACGGCGGCACCACCGGCGACCTCGGGGATGCCGCCCACACGGCTGGCGACCACCGGCACGCCGGCGGCCATCGCCTCGAGCACCGGGAACCCGAAGCCCTCGTCGGAGGACGGGTACGCGAGCACGGTGGCCTCGCGGATCAGCGCGGCGCGGGTCGACTCGTCGACCCGGCCCACGAGCACCACCCGGCGGCCGACGTCGGCGGGGAGGTCGCGCACCGCGTGGTCCACTGCGTCACGCGCGTTGCCGTCGGCGCCGGCGATGACGAGCTGCAGGTCGGGCCGTCCCGGCGCCAGCGAGCGGAAGGCGCGCACGAGGTGGGCGTGGCGCTTGCGGTGCTCGAGGGTGCTGATGGCGAGGAGGTAGGGGCCGGTGATGCTCGGCGGCAGCGCCCCCGCGGCACCCACCGGCGGGACGCCGAACGGCACCCGCGCCACCCGCTCGGCGCCGTAGCGCGCCAGCACCTGGTACTCGATCGACCGGGTGCTCACGTGCACCCACGCGCCGCGACCCACGGCGCGGCGCACGGCGGCGTCGAAGGGCCGGACGTTCGGCTCGCACTCCTCGGGGTGCTGGAGGCAGAACGTGTCGTGCACCGTCACCGTCGCCGCCCGGGAGGTGGGGGGCACGACGAAGTTCGTGCCGTGCACCACGTCGACGTCGCCGAGGGTGCGGTCGACGGTCGGATGGTCGATGCGGGTCCAGCACCGCAGCGCCACGCCCGCCGGGAGGGGCAGGAACCGCGTGCCGGCGGGCAGGTCGGCGGCGCGCGACCGGCCCCGGCGGGAGAGCACGTAGGGCACCACCTCCACGTCGGGGGCGACCTCGGGGAGGGCGGCGAGCAGGTGCTCGACGCACTGGGCGACGCCAGCCCGCACACCCAGCAGCGGCGTGACGTCGACGGCAACGCGGAGCCCGGGCACGGCCTCGGGAGGCTACCGGCCGTCTGCGGCCGCGGAGTGGGTGCCCGGTAGGCTCACGCCACCGTGTCCACGGCCGATGTGTCCATGAACGTCGTCGCGCCCCGGCGCACCGTGGCCCAGTCGATCACGGGGATCTGGCGCTACCGCGAGCTCCTGGTGAACCTGGTGCGCAAGGAGCTCAAGGTCCGGTACAAGAACAGCTCGCTCGGGTTCCTGTGGTCGATGCTGAACCCGCTGATGTACCTCGTGGTCTTCTACGTGGTGTTCCAGCTGGTGCTGAAGGCCGGCATCCCGTACTTCCCGGTCTTCCTCCTGAGCGGCCTGCTGGCCTGGAACCTGTTCTCGTCGTCGCTGGCGGGGGCGACCGGGTCGATCACCGGCAACGCGTCGCTGGTGAACAAGGTCTGGTTCCCGCGCGAGATCCTCCCGCTGGCGGCGATCGGCGCCAACTTCGTGCACTTCCTGCTGCAGGGCATGGTGCTCGTGATCGCGCTGGTGGTGTTCCGGTTCGACGTCGACTGGGGCTACGCGTGGCTGGTCGTCCCCGCCCTGCTCGCGCTGCTCGTGCTCACCGCCGCCCTCGCCATCTTCCTCGCTGCCGCCAACGTCTACGCCCGCGACACCCAGCACCTCCTCGAGCTGGCGCTGCTGGCGTGGATCTGGATGACGCCGATCATCTACCAGTGGGACCTGCAGGCGCGGGTGCTCGCCGACAACGGCCGCTCGCCGATGCTGACCCTGCTCAACCCGATGACCTCGATCACCCTCGCGTTCCAGCGGGCGCTGTACGGGATCACCACCGGGTCCGACGGTGGCCGGCTGCTGCCGCTCGAGTCGTCGCTCTGGTACGGCCGCAACCTGCTGATCGTCGGGCTCGCCTCCTCGGTCCTCCTCGTGCTCGCCCTCCGCACGTTCGCGCGGGCCGAGGGCTCCTTCAGCGAGGAGCTGTGACCGCCAACGCGATCGAGGTCGAGGGCGTCTCGAAGCGGTTCCGGCTCACGACCGAGCGGCACTCGTCGCTCAAGGAGCGGGCGGTGCGGTTCGGGCGCCGGCGCCCGTCCGAGGAGCTGTGGGCGCTGCGCGACGTGTCGCTCGACGTCGAGCGGGGCCAGACGGTGGGACTGCTCGGTCACAACGGATCCGGGAAGTCGACCCTCCTCAAGTGCATCGGCGGGATCCTGCAACCCACCACCGGCGTGATCCGCACCGCCGGGCGCCTCGCGTCGCTGCTCGAGCTCGGCGCCGGCTTCCATCCCGACCTCACCGGCCGCGAGAACGTGTACCTGAACGCCTCCATCCTCGGCATGAGCAAGCGCGACATCGACGCCCGCTTCGACGACATCGTCGGGTTCGCCGAGCTCGAGCGGTTCATCGACCAGCAGGTGAAGCACTACTCCTCGGGGATGTACGTGCGCCTCGGCTTCGCGGTGGCCACCAACGTCGACCCCGACGTGCTGCTCGTCGACGAGGTGCTCGCCGTCGGCGACGAGGCGTTCCAGCGCAAGTGCCTCGACCGGGTCCGCCAGTTCCAGCAGGAGGGCCGGACGATCGTGTTCGTGACCCACGCCGCCGACCTCGTGCGCCAGATCTGCGACCGGGCGGCGGTGCTCGACCACGGCGACCTCGTGGCCTGGGGGCCGCCGAGCGAGGCGGTCCGGGTGTTCCGCGAGCACATGCTGGCGGGCCACCCGACCGACGACGGCGACGGCGAGGACGGCGTGGCCGACCACGGCCACGACCTGCGCATCCGGTCGGTGACCATCGAGTACCCCGAGGACGGCCGGCCCTTCGTGCGCAACGGCGAGCCGCTCACGATCCGCATCGCCTACGAGGCCCTGCAGCCGGTCGACGACGCCGTCTTCGTGTTCGCGCTCCACGGCAGCGACGGTCACATCGTGTTCGGCCAGAACACCTGGGGCCTCGGCCACGGGCTGCCGGCCCTCGAGGGGCCGGGGGAGGTGTCGTTCTCGATCCCGTCGGTGACGCTGTTGGAGGGCACCTACCCGCTGACGGTCGGGGTCCACAGCCGCCACGGCGGTTCGGTGTTCGACTGGTGGGAGCAGCACGACCACGTCGACGTGCTCAACGTCGAGGGCAACTTCGCCTGGGGGGTCGCCGACCTGACGGTCACGGCCGACGTCTCGGGGATCGGGACCAAGCAGAGGACGGCATGAGCACTGAGGACGCGCAGATCGACATGCAGCAGCTGCTGCGGGAGATCGACGACGAGGTGGCGGCCCGGCGGGCGTCGGGCGACTTCCCGCCGGGGATGGAGCGCGACCTCGACCTGATCTTCGCCCGGTTCGCGCCGGCCGTCGTGGCCAGCGACGACCTCGACGCCCTGCTCGAACAGGCCGACCGGGGCGCGTTCGTCGACGTCGACGTGCCGACCGGCTCGCGCCTGCCCGCCGTCAGCATCGTGAAGCGCGTGCTGCGCAAGCTGATGGCGTGGTACCTGCGCTACATCGCCCAGCAGGTGTCGGTGTTCGCCAGCAGCACGGTGGGCGCCCTGCGGCTCCTCGGCCGGCGCGTCGCCGCGCTCGAGGCCGCCACCCCCGGCGCCGACCCCGCCCTGCGGGCCGCCTCCCGCACGGCGGCGCCGCCCCCCGACCTTGTCGAGCACCACGCCGCCATCGTCGAGCACCTGCGGGCGGCGACCGGACGGGTGCTGGTCGCCGAGTGCGGCAGCGGGGCGCTCGTGGCGGCGCTCCGCGACGCCGGCGTCGACGCCTACGGCTGCGATCCGCGCGCCGCACTCGCCGACGAGGCCGGCCGCGCCGGCCTCGACGTGCGCACCGACGAGGTCGAGACCCACCTGCGGGCCGTCGGTGACGCCGCGCTCGGCGGGCTGGTCCTCGCCGGTGCCGTCGACCGGCTCCCCGTCGGGGCGCAGCTGGCGGTGGCCGACCTGGCGGCGAGCGCCCTCGCCGCCGGTGGGCGCCTGGCCCTGGTCGGCACCGACCCGGTGGCGTGGGGCACGGCGACGTCGGTGGTCGACGCCGACCTCGCGCCCGGCAAGCCGCTCCACGCCGAGACGTGGGCCCACCTCTTCGGCGAGCGGGGCTTCGCCGAGGTCACCACCGCGCCGGCGTCGCCGCGCTACCTGCTCACCGCCGTCCGCGCCCGTTGAACGCCGTCCACCAGCTCACGCCGTCGTTCGCGCCGCGCGACGCCATCGGCAACCACATCCTGCACGCGCAGGCGGTGCTGCGGGAGATGGGGCTCCGCTCGGAGATCTACGTCGCCGACGCGTGGCGGGAGGTGGCCCACCTCACGACCCCGTTTCGCGAGATGCCGGCGGCCGAGCCGGGCACCTGGCTCCTGTACCACGCGTCGACGGGGAGCCCGATCGCCGACTTCCTGCGCGAGCGCCCCGAGCCGACGCTGCTCGACTACCACAACATCACCCCGGCCTCGCTCTTCGGACCGTGGGAGCCGCACGTCGGCGTGGAGCTGCAGGCCGCCCGCCGCCAGCTGGCCGAGCTGGCCCCGCACACCGAGCTGGCGCTCGCCGACTCGTCGTACAACGAGGAGGAGCTGATCGCCCTCCGGTACCGCCGCACCGCGGTGGTACCGATCCTGTTCGAGACCTCGTCGTTCGACCACGACGTCGATCCCCGCGCCGTGGACCGCCTGCGGTCGGGGGCGAAGGGCGCGACGTGGCTCTTCGTGAGCCGCATCGCGCCGAACAAGGCCCACCACGACCTGATCAAGGCGTTCGCCGTGTACCGCCGCGTCTACGACCAGCACGCGCACCTGCGCATCGTCGGCACCTCGGCGTCGCACGCCTACCTCACCGCGCTGGAGGCGCTGCGATCGGCCCTGCAGCTCGACGACGCCATCACCTTCGCCGGCACCGTGAGCGACGCCGACAAGGCCGCCCACTTCGCGGCCGCCGACGTGTACGTGTCGACGTCGGACCACGAGGGCTTCGGCGTCACCCTTCTCGAGGCCATGCACCACGGCGTGCCGGTGGTCGCCTACGGGTCGACGGCGGTGCCCGAGACGATGGGCGACGGCGGGATCTGCCTGCCTTCGAAGGAGCCGTCGACGGTCGCCGCCGCCGTCCACCGGGTGCTCACCGATGCGTCGGTGCGCGCCGCGGTGGTCGCCGCCGGTCACCGGCGGGTGGCGGCCTTCGACCTCGCGATCACGCGCGACACGTTCCAGCGGGCGATCGAGTCGGTGGTCGAGGCCGGCCCGTCGTGACCGCCGTCCACCACTTCGTGCCGACCTACGAGCCCGGCGCCGTCGGCGGCCACATCGTGGAGATGCAGCGGCTCTGCCGCGAGCAGGGGTGGGAGTCCGAGGTGTTCACCGAGCACGTCCGCGGGCTGCCCGGTCGCGACTTCCGGGAGTACGGCCGCCAGGTCCCCGCCCGCCCCGACGACGTGCTCGTGTACCACGTCGCCATCGGGTCGCCGGTGGCCGACTTGGTGCTCGCCCGGCCCGAGCGCCTGGTGCTCGACCACCACAACCTCACGCCCGTGCCGTTCTTCGCGCCGTGGGAGCCGTGGATGATCCACGGCCTGGCGTGGGGCCGGGCGCAGCTGGCGGCGCTCGCCGAGCGGGCCGTCCTCGGCATCGCCGACTCGTCGTACAACGAGTCCGAGCTGCGGGAGCTCGGCTGCGCCCGCACCGCCGTCGCCCCCATCCTCCTCGACCTCGACCAGCTCGACCGCGACGTCGCGCCCGACCGCGTCGCGTCGCTCGCCACTGCCGGATCGACGTGGCTGTTCGTCGGCCGGATCGCCCCCAACAAGTGCCACCACGACCTGATCAAGGCGTTCGCCGTGTACCGGCGGGTCTACGACGGTGACGCCGTGCTCCGCATCGTCGGCGGCTCGGCGTCGGATCGCTACGTCGAGGCCCTCGGGGATCTCGTGCGGGCACTGCAGCTCGACGCCGCAGTCGCCTTCACCGGCGGCGTGAGCGATGCCGACCTCACCGCCCACTACCGCGCCGCCGACGTCTACGTCTCGGTGTCGGAGCACGAGGGGTTCTGCGTCCCGCTGCTCGAAGCCATGCACAACGGCGTGCCGGTGGTGGCCTTCGGATCCACGGCGGTGCCCGAGACGCTGGGGTCGGGCGGGCTGTGCCTGCCGTCGAAGGATCCCGGGACCGTCGCCGCCGCCGTCCACCGTGTGGTGTCCGACGACACCGCGCGCGCCGCCCTGGTCACCGCCGGGCGCGCCCACCTCCGCTCCTTCTCCCTGCCGGTGACCCGCCAGCGCATGCTCGACGCTCTCGCACCCGTCGTCGGCGGCGCATGACGAAGATCGCCTACGTCACGCCCCGGTACGGCGCCGAGATCGTCGGCGGGGCCGAGAACGCCGCCCGCAAGCTGGCCGAGCGCCTCGTCGCCGACCTCGGCTGGGAGGTCGAGGCGCTCACCACGTGCGCCGTCGACAACCGCAGCTGGGCCAACGACTACCCCGAGGGGACGGTGGAGGTGAACGGGGTGCGGGTCCACCGGTTCCCCAACGCCGCGGGCCGCGACCCCGGCTTCGATCGCTTCTCGCGGAAGATCCTCGAGCAGCCGTTCCGGGCCGCCCCGCGCGACCAGGACCGGTGGATCCAGATGCAAGGTCCCCACTCCCCGGCGCTCCTCGATGCCGTCGCCGCGAGCGACGCCGACCTGCTCGTGTTCGGGCCCTACCTGTACGAGCCCGCCGTCCGGGGCATCCCGGCGGTGGCCCGCCGCGCCGTGTTCCACCCCGCCGCCCACGACGAGGCTCCCATCCACCTGCCGATCTATCGGCGGGTCTTCACCTCCGCGCGCGGGCTCGTGTTCTGGACCAACACCGAGCGCCGGCTCGTGGAGCGCCTCTTCGCCGTCGCATCGTCGCCGCAGATCGTCCTCGGGCTCGGCGTCGACGACGGCGAGGGCGACCCGGCCGCGGCGCGCGCCGCGCTCGGCCTCGGCGACCGTCCGTTCCTCCTGTACCAGGGCCGGATCGACGACGGGAAGGGCACCACGGTCCTCGCCGAGTTCTTCGCCGCCTACAAGCGCCGGCGGCCGGGCCCCCTGGCGCTCGTGCTCTCCGGCCCCGTCGACGATCGACCGCCCGAGCACCCCGACATCATGGTGCCGGGCATGGTCGAGGACAGCACCATGTGGGGGCTGTTCCGGGGTGCCGAGGTGTACGTCCACCCGTCGGCCTACGAGTCGTTCTCGATCGTGCTCATGGACGCCTGGGAGGCGGGCCGGCCGGCACTCGTGAACGCGCGGTGCGAGGTCACCCGGGAGCACTGCCTGCGCTCCGGCGGCGGGCTGTGGTTCGGCGACTACGCCACCTTCGAGGTGGCGCTCGACCGCCTGCTCGGGGATGCCGCGCTGCGGGCCCGGCTCGGGCAGCGAGGTCAGGCCTACGTCGAGGCCAACTACCGGTGGCCGGCGCTGATCGAGCGCTACCGCCGGTTCCTCGAGCAGCTCTGCTGATCGCCGGTTCGCGTCGGTACCCTGAGCGACGAGGTGGCGGCTCCTCCCCGGTTCACGCGTCGCGACCTGCTCGCTCGCGGGCTGGTGGTCGCCGGATCCACGCTGGCCGGCCCGCGCCTCCTCGGCCGTCGCCCTGGCGAACCGCCGGCGGTCGAGCTGCCGGCGCCCCGCCTCGTGGCCGCCCAGTCGATCCCCCCGCCGCCCATCGTGACCCGGGCGCAGTGGGGCGCGGACGAGACGCTCGGGAGCCGGTCGCGGTCCTTCGCCGAGATCCGCAAGGTGATCGTCCACCACACCGCGACCACGGGCGACGATCCCGCCGGCGACCTCCGGTCGATCCAGCGCTACCACACGACGGCCAACGGTTGGTCCGACATCGGCTACAACTTCCTGATCGACCGCAACGGCGTCGTCTACGAGGGACGGTGGGCGCGCAGCTACGCGGCGGGCGAGGTCCACTCCGGCGAGGACGCGCGCGGGCGCGGGGTGATCGGCGCCCACGCCGCCGGTCACAACACCGGCACCGTCGGCATCGCTCTGCTCGGCACGCACTCCGTCGCCGGCGTGAGCGACGCCGCCATCCGCGCCCTCGCCGCCACCATCGCGTGGAAGGTCGGGCCCCGCGGCATCGACCCCCACGGCCGCGACCCGTACGTGCGGGTGAGCACCGACTCGACCGTCGTCTTCGACAACATCGCCGGGCACCGCGACGTCGTCGCCACCGGTTGCCCCGGCGACCGCTTCTACGTGCGGCTCACCGAGGTCCGCAACCGGGTGGCCGACGAGCTGCTCCGCGGCCTCGTCGGCCTGCGCATCCTCGGCGGCGACGGCTCGCTGTGGACCTTCGGCCGCTCGCCGAGCTTCGCGGCGGACAACGACATCTCCGATCCCCGCCGGGCGGTGGGCGCCGGCGTCCCCGTCCGGGGCGCGGCGGGCACGCCCACGGGGCGCGGCGCGTGGGTCGTCGACGCCAACGGCTCCATCTACGCCTTCGGCGACGCCGGCTTCCACGGCTCGATGGGGGGACGTCGCCTCAACCGGCCCATCGTCGGCATGGCCGCCCGCCCCGACGGGCTCGGGTACTGGCTGGTGGCGAGCGACGGCGGCATCTTCTCCTTCGGCAACGCCCGCTTCCACGGGAGCACGGGGGCCATCACCCTGAACTCGCCCATCGTGGGCATGGCGTCGACGCCGACCGGCAACGGCTACTGGCTGGTGGCCGGTGACGGCGGGGTGTTCACCTTCGGCGACGCCCGCTTCCACGGCAGCACCGGCGCGATGCGGCTGGTGCAACCCATCGTGGGCTTGGCGTCGACGCCGACTGGCCGCGGCTACT
The DNA here is from genome assembly GCA_035540955.1 of Acidimicrobiales bacterium. GTDB lineage: Bacteria > Actinomycetota > Acidimicrobiia > Acidimicrobiales > CADCSY01 > DATLFP01. Next base: position 1,402 of record DATLFP010000110.1, on the reverse strand, counting down.
GGATGGTCGCCCGCGACGGCGGGGTGTTCACCTTCGGCGACGCGCCGTTCCTCGGCTCGGCCGTCGGCCGGTCCGAGCTGCGCGGTCCCGCCACCGGCCTGGCCGCCACGCCCACCGGCCGGGGCTACTGGGTCCTCGACAGCGCCGGCACCGCGTTCACCTTCGGGGATGCGCCGGTGTTCGGCAGCGGCGTCACCGAGGGGTCGCGCCCGGCGGTCGCCATCGTGCCGGTCGTGCGCCCGTGAGAGCCGTCCTCCTCGCCGTCGCGGTCGCCCTCGCCGCCGCCCTCGGCTCGCCGCCGGCGGACGCCGCCGAGCGCGCCGACCTGGTCGTCAAGCTCGAGGACGGGGGCGACGCCGAGGCCGCGGCTCGCGCCCTCGGCGGTCGCCTCGGGCTCGTCGTCGCCGCCGACACCGTCGTCGTGAAGGACGGCCTCCTCGGCGGCGGACGCCCGGCCGGCACCGAGTGGGTGGCGCCCGACACCACCTACGAAGCCACGCGCGAGCCGACCGACGCCTGCTACCGGGCGTGCCCGTTCTCCCTCGACGGCCAGCCCGAGCTCGTCGCCGTCGGCGCGCCGGCGGCCTGGGACGTCACCACCGGGTCGCCCGACGTGGTGGTGGCCGTGCTCGACGGCGTGGTCGACACCCGCCACGCCGACCTCGTCGGCAAGGTCCGCGCCGGACCGACGTATGTGACCGGCGGCTGCCAGACCGCGACCTCCTCCCAGGCGAGCCACGCCACCGGGGTGGCCGGCGTCGTCGGCGCCATCACCGACAACGGCCTGGGGATCGCCTCGCTGGGATGGCGCACGAGCGTCCTGTCGATCGCCGTGCTCGACCCGTGCGGGATCGGCACCGCCAGCGAGGTCTCGGCGGGCATCCGCCACGCCGCCGACACCGGCGCCCGCGTCATCAACCTCTCGCTGGCGGGCACCGCTCACCCGGCGCTCGCCGAGGCCGTCGCCTACGCGCAGGGTCGCGGGTCGCTGGTGGTCGCCGCCGCCGGCAACGGCCGGTCGACCGAGCCGGTCTTCCCCGCCGGGTACCCGGGGGTGCTGGCCGTGGGCGCGACGGCGCGCGACGGGTCGCGACCGAGCGAGTTCTCGAACCGCGGCGCGTGGGTCGACCTGGTCGCCCCCGGCGAGCGCATCGTGTCGACCGCCACCGTCGCCGGTGGCTACCTCACCTTCGACGGCACGTCGTTCGCGGCGCCGCTCGTGTCGGCGGCGGCCGCCCTTGTCGTCGCCTCGCATCCCACGTTCACCGCCGCCGACGTGGCCACCCGCCTGGCGCGGACGGCGCGTCCGCTGGCCGGCACCAACGGGCTGCTCGACGCCGCCGCAGCGGTGACCGACCTCCCCGGCGGCTTCGTCATGGTGGCCGCCGACGGGGGCGCGTTC
>DATLFP010000109.1:0-30140 GCA_035540955.1 Acidimicrobiales bacterium | reverse complement strand
GCCGTCGCGCTGGTGGTGCTGCCTGATGCCATCGCCGCCACGGGCGGGGTCGATCGGGACCTCGCGACCCGTGCGCTCGACGCGGGCATGCTCGTCGTGGGCGGCACCGGGACGGCCGGCGGCGTGCTTGACGGTGACGCCATCGCCGTCAGCGCGCTCGATCGCGCCGGGCGGCCCGCAGGTTCCGCGCCGACAAGCGCACGGTGGACCCTGGCGGCGCCCGGCGGGACCGGCGCCGGCGACCCGGCCGTCGCGGTGCTCGGCACCGACGTCGACGGCGGCTACATCGCGATGTCGGGGACGTGGGTCGCTGCCGCCCACGTCGCGGCGGCAGCCGCCGTGCTGCGCACCGATGGCCTCGACGCCGCGACGACCGCGCAGCGGCTCGTCGACACCGCGGGCGCGCCTGCGGCCGTTGGGGCGCCCGGCCGGCTCGACGTGGCGGCGGCCCGCCGAGCAACCGCACGGGGGCGCGCGCCCGCCGGTGCGCCCGCCGTCTCGGGCTCCGGGGCGCCGTCGACCGTCCCCGTCCCGCCGCCGACGGTCGTGATCGCGGCGCCGTCCGAGATCGATGCGCCGCCCGGCGTGCTGACCTACCCGGCGGGAGCGACCCACGTCCCCGACATCGCGATGTAGCCGCCCTCGACGTCGGTGCCGAGCACCGCGACGGCCGGGTCGCCGGCACCGGTCCCGCCGGGCGCCGCCAGGGTCCACCGTGCGCTTGTCGGCGCGGAACCCGCGGGTCGCCCGGCGCGATCGAGTGCGCTGACGGCGATGGCGTCGCCGTCGAGCACGTGGCCGGCCGTCCCGGCGCCGCCCACGACGAGCATGCCCGCGTCGAGCGCACGGGTCGCCGCGTCCCGATCGACCCCGCCCGGGGCGGCGATGGCATCAGGCAGCACCACCAGCGCGACGGCTGCGCCGAGGTCGGCGGCGCGACGGATCGCCGCTTCGATGTCCTCGGTGCGGGCGACCCCCGCTTCGCTCACCCGGAGGTCGAGCACCGAGGACGCGGGCGCGATGCCAACGATGCCTTCCCCGTTGCCGAGGCGGGCGGCCACGACGCCCGCGACGAGCGTGGCCGCTCGGGACCCGCCGGGCCGCGAGACATCGGTCCGGCACCGGTCCGGTCGACCGCCGGTGCGCACGCACACGACGTGGTCGATGGGCGGCAGGTCGGGGTGGTCGGCGACGCCGTCGCCGATGACCGCCACGGTCGCGCCCTGGCCGTCAGCGTCGAGCGGCGCGGCGCCCGCCGCCTCGATCGCCCACTGCTGGGCGGCGAGGGGGTCATCGCCGCGTGCCGTGGCCGGCGAGGTCGATGTCAGCACGGCGATCGCAACCACCGCAACCACCGACGCACCGCGCCGCCCGAGCTTCACAGTGCGAACGACGCAGCGACGGCGCAACTATTCGACGATCATCCGCCGCCGCGATCGCCGAAGGTCGTCCCGCCATCCCAGTGGTGCTCCCAGCCGTCCCTCGCTGCTCGCACCGCGTGGATGCCCACGTTGCGACCGCCGTCGTAGGCGACGAGATCGCTGCTCCATGTCGGCTCCCGCCGCCACGCCGACGCGATGTCGGGCCCGGCCGCGTCGAGCGCCACGGCGATCTCGACGCCGGCAAACGTGAGCATGGCCCGGTAGGAGCGACCGCCCGTGTGCTCGCGGAACCGTGCCGCTCCCGGCGTGTCCGACGTCGGCATCGGAAGGCCGACAAGTCCCAAGACGTCGAGCTCTGCCACCCGCGGCGACTCGGGCTCGAGCATCATCGACGGCGGGACGAGGACGCCACGCGGCGGGCGAGCACCGCTGGCCTCGACGGCGGCGAGACACGTGCGCACGGCCGGCGGCGGCGCCGCCAGCGCGATGGCGACGGCGCCCCGCGAAAGCACACGGCGCACCTCCCGGTCACACGACGAGTCCCGGTCGAGCTCCACCACCACCACCCGCCGGGTGGCGGCAACTCCGTCGCCGAACGCGGCATCGGGACCGGAGCTGCGGATCACCCCGACCAGCTCGGCATCGCCCACGGCGGCGTCGGCCAAGAGCGCACCGGCACGCTCGGGGTCGGGATCCGCGGCCACGATCACCCCGTCGGCGGTCTGCACGAGGACGGGCGCCGGCGCCGACCAGCCACCGACGACGGCATCGACCCCCGCGGGAGCCCGGTCGCCCGCGATGACCGGCACGACCTCGACGCCGGGGCGCCCGGCGACCGCCGCCCGTGCCGCGTGCCAGACCTCGGCTGCGAGCGGGGACGAGCGCGGGTCGCCGCCCGGAAGGGGCACGCCCAACCGCAGATCCTGCAAGGCATCGGCCCCGGTCGCGGCGGCCGATGGACCGGCCGCGGATGTCCGACCCGTCGCCGCGAGGTCCTGCGACGGCGGCCTCGGGTTCGGGGGGTCGACGGGCCCGACCAGCGTCGGCGCGATGGTCGAGCTCGCGGTCCCGCCAGCACCGGCGACGTGCTGCGGCGGCCGACTGCGGTCGGTCGGCACGGCCACGACGAGCACGGCCACAACCGCGGCCACCGCCGCCATCGCCGCGAGCGCCTGCACCCCGAGCCGCGACCGGACGTCGGTCCGCGGCGGCAGCCGGCTCGCGCGCACGGCCTCATCGACATCGACGAAGCGCCGCACCGTCGCCCAACACCGCTCGCACTCGTCCACGTGCGCCGAGAGCCGAGGGTCGACGAGCTCTCCGTCGTACCAGGCCGACAGCGATCCCCCGTCGGGATGTCGCCGCAGGCGGATCATCGGCCGAGCTCGCGAGACAGACGCCTTCGGGCCGAGTGGATGCGGGACATGACGGTCCCGATCGGCACTGCCTGCAGCGCGGCGATGTCGGCATAGGAACGGTCGTCGACGGCCCGGAGCCACAGCGCCTCGCGCATGGGGCCGGGCAGCCCGGCGAGCAGCCGCAGCGCTTCGTCGGCGAGCGCGCTCGCCGCGGGATCGTCCCCGGCGGCGAGGTCGTCGCAGGTGTCCAGCGAGCGGGTCCGGCGGCGCCCCCGACGATGCTCGTCGAGGCAGCGATTGCGAACTATACGGAACAGCCACGCATCCCGGCGCGCCATCTCGGCCGGCGGCCATGCCGCCCACGCCCGGGTCCAGGCGTCCTGCATCACATCGGCCAGCGCCGAGCGACGCTCGGCACCGAGGATGACGGCGGCATACCGCGTCGCCGCTGCTCCGAGCTCGGCGTGGGCGGCCTCGAACGCGGCACGATCCCCGGCCTCAGCGGTCGTCACGCGTACGGGTTCGATCATCACCACCGTCCTGAGAGACGCCGTCGTCATCCGGTTATTCGGGTTGGACGGGCTGTTGCCCTCTGTTCGCGGGAAGGTCATGGCGTGCCGGGCGACGAAGGATCCGGAGGTGGGACGGACGCCACGACCGATCGTCGCGCTCCTCGGGGTGGTCGCCGTCCTCGGGGCGATCGCCGGCGCGTCCGACGACGGCGGCGATGGCCGCGCCCGGGTCGGCCCCGCTGTGCAGGCCGCGGCACGTCGACCCGAGCCATCTGGGCTTCCTCGATCGAACCCCGGCACGGCAGCGCCCGCCACCGACCCCAGCGATCGCGTCATCGCCCCGCCGCCCGAGGTGTTCGACGGCTCGCCAGCACCGAGCACCCCGCCGCCGGCCGCGCTCGCGGTCCACCAGGGGCCGGTCGTACCGGCAGGGGGCGTCTGGGCGGTGGTCATCGGGATCGACGACTATCCCGGGACCCGCTCGGATCTCCGCTCCGCCGTCGCCGACGCCGGTGACGTCGACGCCGCGCTCGCCCGCTACGGCGTCCCGGCCGAGCGCCGGCTCGTCCTGACCAACGGCCAGGCTCGCGCCGCCACGATCGAGACCGCGCTCGACTGGCTGGTCGCCCACGCCTCGGTCGATGCCACCGCGGTCCTCTTCTACGCCGGGCACGTGCGCAAGCTCGACGACGACACCGAGGCGCTCGTCGGCGCCGACGGCGACCTCGTCCGTGACGACGAGGTCGCGAGCCGCCTCGCCGGCCTGCAGGCCCGCCGGGCGTGGATCGCGATCGCCGCCTGCTACGGCGGCGGCTTCACCGAGGCGCTCGCGCCCGGTCGCATCCTGACCGCGGCAGCCGACGCCGACAGCCTCGCCTACGAGAACGCCACCTACGGCCGTTCGTACCTCGTCGAGTACATGGTCCGGCGGGCCATGCTCGGGGGCGCGGCCGACGGCAGCGTCGAGCACGCGTTCACGTGGGCCGTCGACAACCTGCGACGGGACCACCCCGATCGCATCCCGTTCCAGATCGACCACGCCGAGGAGGAGCTGGTGCTCGGCGTACCATCGGCGCCCTCGCCTCCTCCCGCAGGCGCGCCACCGGCCGAGCCGCCGACCGCACCCGCCGACGAGCAACCCGCTCCCGACGAGGAGCGCCCTTCCGGCGGCGACTCCTGCCTGGTCCGTCTGGGCTCGCTCGTCACCTGCCCCGACGACTGATCATCGACCCGGCACCGGTTCGACCACCATGCCGGGGCGCGACCTGCCCGCCGACTCGAGCACGAGCGGACCGAGCCAGCGGCGGGCGAGCTCGGCGGCGGCCTCGTCGCTGAGGTGCATGCCGTCCGGCCGCGCGTCGGGGATCCCCCAGAGCTCGTCGGTGTACTCCCCGTTCGGGCAGAGCTGCCCGAAGAGGTCGCCTCGCTGGCCGCCCTCGAGGAAGGGGTACACGCCGCGGTCGAGGGCGCGGACCCGCCCCTCGGGATCGCTGATGCGACGCCAGCCGCGCTGGCGCCCGTAGTCGCCGCACGGCACGTTGAGCGTCACGAACGCCACTCCGGTCGCCGCCGTCGAGCGCAACGTCTCGGCCATGGCGCCGTACTCGTCGAGCAGCCACTCGTGGTAGTCGCGGTCGCCGGGCTGCAGCCACCGGTCCCCGGCCGGTGGCCGGCGGTCGAGCATCTCGGAGAAGCCGGCCTCGTCGACGATCACCTCGGGGGCGAAGGCGGCGAGGTTCCTCGAGCGCTCCGACGACGGGTCGTCCCACCACGAGCACCCGGCCGCCACCCGGAACGGCTCTCCCCCGCCCTCCCACCGGCGATCGCCGCCGCGGCTCAGCGGGCAGAACGACACGCTCAGGTCGTACACGACGACATCGGTCCGCTCCTCGGCCCACGCCCCCAAGCCGGTCGCGAGGTTGTGGGCCAGGGAGTCACCCACGACGGCGACGCGGAGCTGGCCACCGTCGGCGGCCGGCGGATCGCCGCTCCAGTCGGAGGCCTCGTCGCCCCCGGTGAGGATCGCCGCCTCCTCGGGCGTGACCGGCGCCGGCCCGGGTGCCGGCGCCGGCGTCAGCGTCGGCGCGGCGGCCTGATCGCCCGGTGTCAGCCGCGGTGCCGGCGGCTCGGCCAGCGAGACGACCGACGGCGCAACGATCGAGGGCGGCGGCGGCACGGGATCGTCGACGCCCACGCCGAGATCGACGGCCTCGACTGACCCGCCGTGCCCGGCCGGCGGGACGGCGACCAACGCCACGACGGCGAGCGCGGCCACCGACGCGCCGGCCCAGCCCACCGTGAAGATCTGCCTCGGCGACCGATGCCGCCGGCGAATGGGCAGCTCCAGCAGCACGTGCGACATCACCGCCAGCGCGACCGTCGCGCCGATCTCCACCGCCGCCACCGCGATGCGGTCGCCTCCCCGGAGGCGGTCGTTCACCCACAGGAAGATCGGCCAGTGGAACAGGTAGACGCCGTAGGAGATCACGCCGAGCCGCGCGAGCGGGCGGACGCCCAGGATCCGAGCGACCACGGTCGGCTGCGTCGCGGCGATGAGCACGATCGCCGAGAGCGCCGCCGTCAGGAGGAACCCGCCGCGGTAGAGCCGCCCGTCCGCGATCGACAGGTGCGCGAACAGCGCGGCGAGGCCGGCGAGCGCGAGGCACCCGGCCGCGCCGGCCACACGGCGAGCGGCGCGACCGAAGACCGCGAACCGCCCGCCCCGCGTGAGGCACACCGCGAGCAGCGCGCCGACCAGCGGCTCGGCGAGGCGGGCGTCGGTGCCGTAGTACGCCCGGCCGCCGGTCTCACCGGCGACGTGCAGCGCGGCGGCCGCCCATGTCGACGCCGCGATGCCGGCGACGAGGACGGCGGCGAACGACCGGCGGCGCCGGGCGCCGCGCCGGAGCAGCACCAGCGCCGCCACCGGCAGCCCCAGATACACCTGCTCTTCGACCGCGAGGGACCAGAAGTGCTGGAGCGGGGACGGATCGCCGAACAGGGAGTCGTAGGTCGACCCGTCGGCGACGAACCGCCAGTTGGCCGACCAGGTCAGCGCCGAGGTCGCGTCGCCGATCAGCGACGAGGCCGTGCCGGGAAGGCCGGTGGCCGCGAGGAGCGCGACGAGCCCGACGGCGGCGATCGACGCCGGGACCAGCCGCCGCGCTCGGCGCATCCAGAACGCCGGGAGGTCAACGGCGCCCGTCAGCTCGAGCTCGGTCAGCAGGAGCGAGGTGATGAGGAACCCGCTGAGCGTGAAGAACACCGTGACCGCCAGCATCCCGCCGGGCAGCCATGAGGGCTCGGCGTGATAGACGAGCACGGCGACGAGGGCGAGCCCGCGCAGGCCGTCGAGCGCCGGCACGTGAGGCAGCCCGGGGCGCGTCGGCCGGCGGGCGTCGATCACGGTGCCGTGCTCGTCAGGCGGTGCTGCGTCACGGCGTTCTCGCCGGTCCCGGTGGTCTGCACCACCACCGTCGCCGTCCGGGTGCCGGCCTTGATGGCGTCGAGCTCCTGCTCGAAGCGAGCCAGGGTCGTCGCGGTCCCGTTGAGCGCGTAGGTGTTCGCCGAGGCGTTCTCGCTGACGTACACGACCTGCTTCAAGATCGTCGCGGCGTCCTGGCCGAGCACGCCGTAGCTGTTAGCCGTACCCATGGTCGGCAACACCGTGTCCTCGGTCGTGACCGAGTCCTTGCCCACGGGCCCTTGCAAGGGCCTGCTGGTCAGCTCGAGCCGTTGCGGCGTGCCGCTCGGGGCGTCGGCGACCCGGAAGCTGACCGCGTCGCCCGCGGTGTACGCCGCCTCGAGCTCGGCCTCGGCGGCGACCATGCCGTCGACCACGAAGGTGCCACTCGCGGCGTAGGTGACCTCGACCGGCCCGCCGTCGGTGACCAGGGTGAACGAACCGCCACCCGTCTGGGTCGGCAGTGGCCCGCTGGTCGGGTCGATGCCGTCGACGGCGCCGCCCTCGATCAGTCGTGGGGCGCGGTTCACGAGTGCGAAGTGCTCGACGCCGGCGGCGCGGGTGTAGGTCACCACGTCACCGTCGGTGAGCGCGGCGGCGAAGTCGTCGTACGTCGAGTCGGTGAGCCCATCCACGCTGTAGGTGTCCGTCGCGGTCGGGTCGCCGTCGGCCTGGTAGCGGTCGTCGTTGGCGTCGTCGGCCGGGTCGTCGCCGAGCGCGTCGACCTTCAGCTGGGTGACGGGCAGCACTGGGAGCGGGCCCGGGGCGATGTCGGTCACGGCGCCTGCCACCGAGCCGTTGGTGAGGGCGAACCGCGCCGTCGCGCCCGAGCCGGTGATCGTGAGCGTGTCACCCTCGTTGACGGCGGCCTCGAACGCGGCCTGGTTCCCAGCCTCGCCGTCGACGCTCCAGCTCACGCCGGAGAACGGCACGTCGGACCGGATGGCGTCGCCGTTGACGCGATTGACGAAGTCGAGCTCACCGTTGGCGAGGTCGACGTTGCCGATCGTTCCCGAGGTGATGCTCGACGCCGCGACGTTGGTCAGCTCGTGCCGGGCGGCGGCGGCGTCTGTTGCGGGGACGTGGCGGACCCGGTCGGCGGGCGTGATCGCCGACTCGAACCCGCCGACGGTGGCGGCGGCCCCGTCGACGACGAAGGTGTCGCTGTCGGCGTAGGTGACCTGGCCGGTCTGGGGGCCGGATGCGCCGCCGGTCGCCGCCACCTCGGCTGCTGCGGCGGTGGCGTCGGCCACCGCCGCGGTGCCGCCGAAGACACGACCATCGAGCAGTGTCCCGGCGTGGTCTTCGAGCCAGGCGCGGGTCTCGGTCGACAGCGATGCCGACGCGGTGAGCAGCACGGGGTTGCCCCGCTGGCCGGCGGACGGGCCGGCGGCGAGGGCGTCCGCGAACCGCTCCCCCGTCGCGAGGTCGATCCGGTCGTCGGTCATGTTTTCGAAGGTGTCGAGCGCGAAGTCGGCGACGCGGGCGGCGGTGTCGTACCGGTTGGCACCGCCGACGCGCTGCGTCGTGAGACCGCGGGACTCGACCGCGTCGACGACGGCCTCGGAGACGGCCGCGGTGCCACCCACGACGACGACGTGCTCGATCCCCAACGAGTCGAGGGCGTCGACGGTCTCCACCGGAAGGGCCGCCGGGCTCGTGAGGAGCGCCGGGAGGTGGGCGGCGTGGGCGACCGGCCCGGCGGCGAGCGCGTCCGCGAAGGCGTCGCCGCTCGCCAGGATCGCGGTGCGCTTGCCGCCGATCTCGCCGATGCCGGCCGCGTCCTGACCGGACGCGATCCGGGCTGCCGTCGCGTACCGGTTCGGGCCCGCGACCCGGACGATCTCGCGCCCATCACCGGCCGCGTCGGCGGCGACGCCGTCGCTGATCGCACTCGTCCCGCCCAGCAGGTAGACCTTCGTCGCCCCGAGGGCGGCGATGGCGTCGGACGTCACCGTCGGCAGCGCGTCGGATCGGGTGAGCAGCAGCGGCGCATCGACGACACCCGTGAGATACGCCCCGGCGAGGGCGTCCGGAAACGCGTCGCCCCGGGCAACGACGACGGATTCCGAGGTGGCGAAGGCGTCCAGCGCCACGGCCGCCGCCGTGGCGTAGCGGTCGACGCCGGCGACCCGGGCCAGCGCAAAGTCCTCGGTCGCGCGGGACGGGATGACCCCGAGCACGGCGAGGACGAGGACACCGCCCAGCGCGGGGATCATGGTTCTGGGGGACGAAGGCATGGGATCGTTCTCCGGGGGCAGCGGCGCGTTCGGTCAGCGACCGGATCTGTGCGAACCGACGCCGGGCCCGCCGACCTCTTCGCGCTCAGCCGCCCTTGGCATACGTCGGGTACTGGTCGTTCGGTGGCAGCGACTCGTAGTGGGTCATCGACCGGGACGGGTCGAACACCGCTGGCTCATCGTTGCTCCACTGACCGGGCGCGTACCGGCGACCGCCGTCCACGAACTGGAACATCCCGGCACCCACGTTGCCGACCTCGTCGCTCCCGTTCGCCGACGGGTCCCACCACACCTCGGTCACGGTGTCGAAGCCGGTCCAGTCGTCGAAGGGCCAGCCGCCAGCCCGGCCAAACGATCGCTGGACCTGGGTGAACAGCCCGGCGCCGCCGACGGGGAGCGAGAACAGGCCGTCGCGGAAGGTGCGCGGGTTCAGGTTGGCGCCCGCCATGTGGATGCCGTGGAAGAACACCCACGGCTCCTGGTACAGGATCTCGTAGGACGACTTGGCCGCCGGGGGCCGACCGAACTGCCACACGTGCTGGTAGTACGGCTCGGTCTGCTCCTGGGGCGGCCGGATCCAGAGCTGGCTGACCCCGAACGCGTGCGACCACTGGTCCTGGTCGTAGGTGCGACCGAAGAAGTTGGTGTCCACCAACGTGCCGCCGGGGATGACCCATTCAGGGTGGTAGTTCTGGGCCGTCGCCTCCTGGGTCAGGAAGATCGGCGCCACCGGGTCCCCGGAGAACAGCACCGACGTGACGCCCTTGTCCTTCAGCCGCGAGATGATGAGTCGCGACTGCTCCTGGGCGCGGTTGATGTCACCCTCGTAGCTGATCCGGTCGGTCAGCGAGGCTCCGTACTTCGTGAGCTCTCGCTCGAAGGCATCGACGCCGGGCTTGTAGATCCCCTCGGCCGTGTCGAGGTAGACGAGGCCGAGGCTGCGCGTCTGCTGCTGGAGGGCGGGGGCGCCGGCATGACGCGCCGGTCGCCCGGCCAGGCGCTTGCCGACGTACTCGGCGAACAGGACGAACGCCTGGGTCGAGCTCATCTGGGTCCCGTAGACGAACGGCGCGCGGTCGGCGAAGTACTCGATCGGACGCTGCAGCTGGGTGATCACGACGATGCCCCGGCTCGCCAGCTCGTCGACGAACGCCGCCGGCCCGCCGATCACCGCGAACGGCTTCATATCCGTGGCCACCTTGATGGCATCGGCCCGGGCGGCGGCATCGTCGTCGCTCGGTCCCGACGCATCGATCACGTCGAGTGTGACGCGGCGCCCGTAGGTCTCGAAGTTCGTCTGGAACATCTCGAACCAGTCGCGGTAGGTGGCCAGGACGTCCTGGGGGCTGTCGGAGGCGCCGGCCGCGCGGATCAGCGCGTCGACGGCGGGATCGGACTGTCCCCTGTAGAGGACGACCTTGATCGCGTTGCCGCTCACGCCCTGGTACGTGGCCCCGCCGTTGTCCGAGACGGGGACCACACACGGCGGCGCGTACACCGACGGGAAGCGGACCCGACCGGTCGCCGGGTCGCAGTTCTTCGGGGCGGCGGTGGCGGCGGGTCCCGAGCCGGGACCTCCCTCGGCGCTGGCCGCGTCGCCGGGCGCGCCGGGCGCGCCGGTCCCGGCCTGAACGGCACCCGCTGCCTCCTCCGGTGTGGTCGCGCCCGGCGGGACCGTCACCACCGGCGAGGTCGCCACGTCAGGGTCGAAGGCGGCGATGGCCAATCCCGGGCTCGACTCGATTGGCGAGGTGACGGCGACGAGCGCGGCCGACGCGGCCAGGGTGAGCCCCAGCGCCCGGTACCGGCGCCCGAGGCGGCGAAGGGTCGTGCTCGCTCTGCTCACGCGTCCGGCCCTTCGTCGAACACCGCGCACACCGACGACGCCGGGGCGATCAGCTGAGCGAGATCGCTCCCGCGAACCGGGAGGTTGGCGGCGGGGGGGAGGATCGCCAGCAGGAGCGCAACGACCGCCAGGTTGGCGCACCCGTCGCGAATCGGGCCGGCGATCGGCGCGAGCGCCTCGATGACCTCCGGCGGGACGTCGGGCAGCGGCACGGTCGGCAGCCTGGGCAGCGGCACCGGGTCGATGCCGGTGTCGGGTACGAGCACCACCAGATCGAGGAGGAGGTTCAGGACCGCGCCGGTGGGGTCGTCGTCGCTGCAGCCGGCCGCGATGGCGGCGAGCTGGCGCACACTCCGACCCGGGAGCGGCTGGCCGAGGGCGCCGGCGACGGGCCCCTGGACCTGGTCGTACACGTCGACGACGGCGTCGGTCGTGCAGGCGGCAGGCGGCGGCTCCTCTGGAGCCGCAGGGGGCGTGGCGGACGGACCGGGGAGCGCGAGCGGTGCCTCGGCGCTCGATGTCACCGGCGGGCTCGGTGGCGGCTGGGCGATGCTGGTCACGATGTCCGTGAGCGCCTCGCGCGAGATGGTGATGGTGGTGGCGGTCGGTGGCGTGAACGGCGTGGCCGCGGAGGCGACCTCGTCGAAGACCGATCGCCCCGGACTTCCCGGAAAGGCGAGGAGCGCGACGAGCAGGACCGCCAGCGCGGCGCTGAACTGGCGGTTGAGGACGACGGCTCGCCAGGCGCGACGGGCAGCGGACAGGACCGGAGTCAACGGGATGCCCTCCTTCGGGGTGGACGTGGCCGGGGCGAGGTCGAACCGGATCTGGCGATGGCGGCGGGGTCGCCACCGAGGTACGACGCGACCACCGCCGGGTGGCGGAGGACGTCTCGCGGTGGGCCGTCGGCCACCAGCCGGCCGAGGTCGAGGGCGAGCAGGCGGTCCGAGAGCGAGGTGATGAGCGGCATGTCGTGCTCGATCACCACGAGCGCGGCGCCGGTGCGATCTCGGACCGACTGCAGGAGCGGACCGAGGTGCTCGGCCTCTCGCTGGGCGATGCCCGACGACGGCTCGTCGAAGAGCACCACCGAGGGCTCGTGACCGAGGATGCAGGCGAGATCCACCATCCGCCGCGTGCCGGTCGACAGCTCGCTGATGAACTTGTCGCGGTAGGCGTCGAGGTGGAGCAGGTCGAGCAGCTCCTCCACCTTCGCGGCCGTCGCCAGCTCCGACGCGTTCGCCTCGCTCAGCCCGAGGGCGATGGCGATCGGATCGCGGAGCTGCACGTGTTGGTCGAGCCCGACCGCGATCGCCTCGCGCACGGTGAGCCCCGGGAACAGGCGGGCGTCCTGGAACGATCGCCCGATGCCGGACCGGGCCCGGCGATCGGGGCCGAGGCCGGTGATATCGGCACCGTGCAGCAGCACGCGGCCGGACTCCAGTGGCAGGAACCCCGAGACGAGGTCGAACACCGTCGTCTTGCCGGCGCCGTTGGGTCCGATGATGCCGAGGATCTCCCCGGGATCCACGGAGAAGGAGAGGTCGTCGACCGCCCGCACGCCGCCGAAGCTGCGCACCGCGTCGACCACGGCGAGGGCGGCGAGGGCGGCGAGCGCGGCGAGCTCGTCGTCGGTCGACGCCGCCGCCGGCTCGACCGCCCGTCGCCCAGCGCGTCGGGGGCGCGCCGAGGAGGTGACGCCCTCGAGGAAGACGGAGCGGAGCACGTCGGGGCGATCGAGGAGGTCGCCGGTCGGACCCTCGAAGCGGACCTCGCCCTTCTCGAGGAAGTACGCCCGGCTGGCCACGGTGAGGGCGAGGTTCACGGACTGCTCGACCAGCACGATCGAGGTGCCGCCATCGCGGATGGCGCGCACCACCTCGAGCAGCCGCTCGACGATCGTCGGCGCCAACCCGAGCGAGAGCTCGTCGATCATGAGCAGGCTCGGCTGGCCCAGCAGCGCCATGCCCAGCGTCAGCATCTGTTGCTGCCCGCCCGAGAGGTTGCCTGCGACCGCGTCCATGCGCTCCCGCAGCTCGGGGAAGGTGTCGAGCGCCCGCTCGCTCGCAGCGTCCCATCCCGCCTTGTCGCGCCGGAGCGGCCAGCCGGCGATGCGCAGGTTCTCGCGGACCGTGAGTGACGGGAACACCCCTGCGCCGCCGGGCGCCTGCACGATCCCGGTGCCGACCACCTTGTGCGCGGGGCGCCCCGTGACGTCCTCGCCGTCGATCCGCACGGTGCCGGCCGAGGGCTTGATCACGCCCGAGATCGCCCGGAGAATCGTCGACTTGCCGGCACCGTTGGTACCCAGGAGGGCGACGACCTCGCCGGCGGCGACGTCGAGGTCGACGCCGAAGAGCACCTGCACCCCGTCGTAGCGGACCTCCAGGCCTCGGACCTCGAGCACGCCGCTCACGATCCGGCCCTCGACAGCTCTGGCAGCCCATCCGACGGGGGAACGTCGTCGAGCGCACCCGAAGGCGGAGCGTCGTCGAGCGCGCTCGGAAGGGGGTCGTGTTCGACGCGCACGTCGGCGACCAGGCTCGACACGACGATGCCCCTGCGGGCGGCGACCCACCGAAGGTAGCGGTCGCGGGCCCGGTAGAGCAGCGAGCCGAGGCCACCGGGCAGGACCATGAGGACGACGAGCAAGCCGACGCCCGTGCTGAGGAACGCCATCAGCCCCCGGATCTCGGTGGGCCAGATGTTGCCGAACCAGTCGGTGCTCTGCACGTACAGCGCGCCCAGCAGGGCGCCGGGGAGCGACCCGAGGCCGCCGATCACCACCATGGTGAAGGCCCGGATGCTCTGCTCGGCGGCGAACGCCGAGACGCCGAGGCTCTGCTGGTGGTGGACGAAGAGGCCGCCGGCGAGTGCAGCGAAGAACCCGCTGCATGCGAACGCGGTGAGCTTGGCCGAGGTGACGTTGATCCCGTAGGACTGCGCCGCTCGCTCCGACTCCCGGGTGGCAACGAGCACCCGACCGGTGCGCCCGGCGCGCAATGCCCTGGCCATCAGTACCACGATGACGAGCACCGCCAGGCACACGTAGTAGAAGCGCGTCTCGGACTCGATCACGATCCGGCCGAACAGCGGCTCCCGCGGCACGCGCGACGTCGGGAGCCACGACTGGATGTCACGGTTGAGGAACCAGGCGGACACGGCCAGCGCGAACGCAAGGGTGGCGACCGCGAGGAGAAGTCCCCGGACCCGAAGCGCCGGCAGGCCGATCAGCACGGCGGCCACCGCGCCGCAGATGCCCGCTGCCAGCAGCGCCAGCGAGAGATCCCAACCCCATCGAGCCGTGGCCGCTCCTCCGATTGCGGCCCCGACGCCCATGAAGCCGATCTGGCCGAGGCTCACCTGGCCTGCCCACCCGGTGAGCACCACCAGCGACACCGCGACGATCCCGAAGATGAGGACGCCGGCGGCGCGGTTCACGTCACCCTCGCTGAGGAGCACCGGGAGGCCGAGGAGCGGCAGAGCGAGCCCGCCCACGAGGCCGCGCCCCGCCCACCGGACCTCGGGCAGGCCGGCGAGGACCGCAGGAACCGGCCGCACCTCGGCCGCACTGCGCCAGCTGCTCGCCTCTGCGAAGCGGGTGAAGCGGTCGCGCTGCTGGAAGAGCAGCGCACCGAGCAGCACGAGGAACACGATCGGCGACACGAGGAGCGCATCGCCCCGGTTGAAGAAGATCGCCGACTCGAGCACGCCGAGGGCGAGGGCGGCGACGAGGATGGTCGGCAGCCGCTCCATGCGCCCGATGACGGCCGCCGCCAGCGCCCGCAGGAGGATGGCCGGGCCGAGGACGCTGCCGATCGGCAGCCCGACGATCCCGGCGCGGAGAAGCATGGCGACCGTCGCGAGGACCGTCGCGAGGACCCAGACGACGACGCGGATGCGGGCGACGGGCACGCCGAGCATCGATGCCCGGTCGGCGCTCTCGGCGCTCGCCCGGATGGCGATGCCGATGTCGGTGTACCGCAGCAGGGCGGCGAGCCCGATGATCGCCAGCGGGACCACGAGGATCGCCAGCACGTCGTTGCCGGAGAACCGGATCGGATCGACGGTGAAGGACACATCGAGCGGCGACGGGTACGACTGCGGTGGCACGGTGAGGTCGAAGAGCTGGGGCAGCACCAGACCGATCCCCGCCAGGATCTGAGCGAGACCGATGGTCGCGACCGTGAGGATGAGCCGCGGCGCCTTGGCGAAGCGCCGGATGACCAGCACCTCGACGAGCACGCCGAGCACGACCGCAACCACGAGCCCGGTGACGGCGGCGAGCGGGAACGGCCACCCCGGACCGACGATCAGGAGGACGGCGAGCACGGCCGGCACCGCCCCGAGGTCGCCCTGGGCGAAGTTGACCACCCGGTTGGCTCGGTAGATCAGCGCGATGCCGAACGCGATCAGGGCCGTGAGGCCACCGATGATGACCCCCTGCAGCACCACCCCCGGCTTGACCGGCCAGAAGGCCTGGATCGCGCCGTAGTACGCCACTACACCGGCGACCCAACGCACCGGGCGATGGCGCCATGCGCGCCGCAGGGCGTCGTCGCGTCGTGCGTTCAGGATGCTCTCCACGGCTCCCCCCGGCTCACCTCGTCAGTGCGGGACGGGCTTGCTGTCCCACACCGCGACGTGCTCTTGCGCCAACCGACGCACGAGCGACCGGTGTATTCACGCGCCGTGAGGACGTCAGTCGGCGGCGAGCTGGCGGCGGCGCCGCGGGGCGCGCGGCTTCGGCGCCGCGGCACCGGAGCGGCTGATGGCCGCTTCGTTCTCGCCGAGGTAGGACTCGATCACCCGGGGGTGGTTGAGCACCTCCTCCGGTGTGCCCTCGGCGATGACCTGGCCGAGCTCGAGGCAGTACATCCGGTCGCAGATGGAGCTGAGCAGCGGCATGTCGTGCTCGATGACGAGGATCGAGCAGCCCGTCGCCTCCTGCACCCGGAGCAGCATCGGCCCGAGCGCTTCGGTCTCGCGCTGGGCGACGCCGCCCGACGGCTCGTCGAGCAGCAGCACGCTGGGCTCCTGGGCGAGGATGCAGGCCAGCTCGACGATGCGTCGCGAGCCGGTGGAGAGCTCGCCGACGAGCTTGTCGCGGTATGCCTGCAGGCTCATGAGCTCGACGAGCTCCTCGACTCGCAGCCATGCCGCCAGCTCGGACTCGTACGACGCCGGCGCGGCGAGGGCGGCGGCGAAGATGTCGTGGTTGGCGAGGTGGCGCTCGAGGGCGGTTGCGATCGTCTCGGCCACGGTCAGCGAGGGATAGAGCATCGCCTCCTGGAACGACCGGCCCAGTCGGGCCCGGGCCCGCTCGTGCGGCTCCCAGTCGGTGATGTCGTGGCCGGAGAGCTCGATGCGGCCGGCGTCGATGCGGTGATAGCCCGAGATGCAGTCGAAGAGCGTCGTCTTGCCGGCGCCGTTCTGCCCGATGAGCCCCAGGATCTCCCCGCGCCGGAGCCCGATCGACACGCCGTCGACGGCGACGATCCCCCCGAACCGCTTCAGCACGTGGTGGCACTCGAGGACCGCTCCGGCATCGGCGCCCGGCGCCTGACGCGCCAGCTGCTGCTTGGTCTTCTCCGCCGCCGCGCGCGTCTCGCCCCCGACCTCCTCGTCGCCTGACCCGACCGAGGCACCGGCGATGAAGACCGAGCGCAGGATGTCGGGGCGCTCGAGCAGCTCGGCGGTCGCCCCGGTGAAGCGGAACTCGCCCTTCTCCATGAACACGGCCCGCTGGGCCAGGGTGAGGGCCACGTTGATGGACTGCTCGACGACGATGATCGTGACGCCGGTGGCGTGGATGTCGTGGACCACGCCGATGAGATCACCGACGATGGTGGGCGCCAGGCCGAGCGAGAGCTCGTCGATCATGAGCAGCTTCGGCTCGTTGACGAGCGCCATGCCGAGGGTGAGCATCTGCTGCTCCCCGCCGGACATGTCGCCGGCGAGCGCGCGGTAGCGCTCCTTCAGGCGTGGGAAGAGCGTCAGGACCTCGTCGATCTTGGCGTCGGTGCGCTCCTTGTCGTCACGGAAGAGCCAGCACGCGAGCCGCAGGTTCTCCCGCACCGACAGCTGGGGAAACACGCCCTTGCCGCCCGGCATCTGCACGAGCCCTCGTTCCGCGGTGCGATGCGCGGGGACGCCGGTGATGTCCTCGCCGTCGAAGACGATGGTGCCGGCCTTGGCCTTGACGAGGCCGGACACCGCTTTGAGCAGCGTGGACTTGCCGGCGCCGTTGGTGCCCAGCAACGCAACGATCTCGCCCCGGTCGACGGTGAGGTCGAGGCCGAACAGCACCTGCACGGGACCGTAGGCCACGTCCACGCCGTCGCAGACGAGGATCGGATCGCCGGACGTCACGCCCGCACCTCCTCGGGCTCGGGCGCGAGCAGCTGCGCGTCGGCGAGGTGCGGCTCGTCAGCGACGGTGTCGCCGCGGTCGGTTCGGCTGTCCTCGATGAGGCTCGGCACGTGGATGCCGCGTCGACGGGCGACCTGGCGGAGGAGCTGGTCGCGCGACCAGTACACGGCCTGGCCGAAGCCGCCGGGCAGCGCGTACAGGACCACCAGCAGCCCCGCACCCGAGATCGCGAGCCGAAGCTCACCAGAGACGGCGGTCTGCAGGAACCGGAACGTCATCACCCCGAGCAGCGCGCCGAGGATCGAGCCGAGCCCACCGATCACGGTCATCGAGAACACCTCGAGGCTCATGATCGGCTGGAACGAACCGACCCTCGCCCCTCGCAGCACGAGCACGTAGACACCACCGGCGAGCCCGGCGAGGAAGCCCGAGTAGCAGAACGCCACCAGCTTCACCGTCGTCGTCGGGACGGCGTGGGCCTGGGCGGTCTTCTCGTTCTCCTTCACCGCGTGCAGCACGCGTCCCCACCGGGTGCGCCGGAGGCTGGCGGTGAGCACGATGCCGAGCGTGAGCACGCCGAGACCGAGGTAGTACATCGGGAGCTGCTCGCTGGCGTCGAAGCGGTCCCAGAGGATCGGCGGGTTCACGTTGTCGGGCACGTAGTCGGGGAAGTTGACGGGGTTGAGGAAGAAGCTGTCGAGGGCGACGGCGAAGGCGAGGGTGGTGACACCGAGGAAGAGCCCCCTGATGCGAAGCGCCGGCAGGCCGACCGCCAGCGCCGTGAGCGCGCCGACGACGCCGGCGATGAGCAGGGTGACGAAGATGTCGATGTTCCAGCGCTCGACGATGTTGCCGGCGGCGATGGCGGCCACGCCGACGATGCCGAACTGGCCGAGGCTGATCTTGCCGGTCCACCCCGAGAGCACCACGAGCGAGACGGCGACCAACGCCCACACCGTGGCGGTGGCGGCGAGACTCTGGGACGACGGCGCCCACCCGCGCGGGATCACGACGGCGGCGAGGCCTGCGATGGCGACGAGCACCCACTTGGTTATTCGCACCTCGGGGAGGTGGCGGAGCTCGGCGGGTACGGCGCGGACGACGCCGGCGAGGTGCACGGTGAAGGAGATGTCGTGGGCACGCGACATCTTCCCGGACTGCAGGAGCAGCGCCACCAGGATCACGAGCAGGAAGGCGAGGTCGGCGGCCGACGCCTTGTCGACGTTCCAGCGCACGAGCTGGTCGAGCACGCCGAGGCCGACGCCGGCTGCGAACGCTACGGGGAGGGACTCCATGCGTGCGATCACGGCGGCGGCCAGCGCCGGCAGCAGGACGGTGATGGGCGCGGTGAGCGGGTTCGACGCCGTCCCGGAGAACGGTGCGCGCAGGATGATGGTGAGCGCCGCCAGCCCACCGGCCACGATCCACACGATCGTCTTCAACCGGTGGATCGGGATGCCGAGGAGCAGCGCCCGCTCCTTGTTCTGTGCCGCGGCGCGGACGGCGACGCCGGCGTCGGTGCGAAGGAGGAACCACGACAGCGCGGCGATGATCGGTGGCACGGCGGCGATGATGAAGATGTGGCCGGCGGTGAAGTGCACCGGCTCGATGTCGAAGCCGAACGTGAAGGGCGTCTCGAAGCCCCCGACCAGCCCGCTCGAACCGAAGCGCTGCGGGATGAAGAACGCGCCGAAGTAGCCGAGGATCTGGGCGAGACCGATGGTGGCGACGGTGAGCACGAGGCGGCTGGCCTCGGAGAACCGCCGGATGACGACGACCTCCACGACGCCGCCCACGACCAGCCCGGTGACCACGCCGACGCCCATGGCGAGGAAGTAGTTCCAGCCGGCCTCGAGGTAGAGGTTGACCCCGAGGTTCCCGCCGACGAGGCCCATCGCCCCGTAGGAGAAGTTGACGATGCTGTCGGTCCGGTACAGCAGGATCAGCCCCATCGCGAGGAGGGCGGTGACGGTGCCGAACACCGCGCCTTGCAGGGCGACACCCACCGGCGCGCCGTCGGGGAGCAGCGCGCCGAGGAGCGGGTACGCCAGCACCATCGCGACGACGATGGCGGCGGCGCGGAGCCGGCGATCGTCCTCCAGCCGTGCTCGAGCGGTGGCGATCACTGGCGGAACACCGGCGGCTGGTCGGCCGCGGGCAGGTCGCCCCGCTTGAACCGGCGACCGTCGTACGCCTCGATGTACGCGCCCGGCTTGCTGTTCATGGCCGACGTCGCCTCCGGGTCGTACCAGATCACCCGGTAGTCCTGCGTGGGGGTGTAGCTGTCCTCGTCGAAGCCCCACGTCCCGAACGGGCCGGTGCCACCCGGGTAGGCGAACATGCCCTGCTCGTAGGTCTCGGGGGTGAGGTTGGGACCGGCCATGTGGACGCCGATGGCGAGCATGTACATCTGGGCGTAGATCAGCTCGACGGCGAACGCCGGCTCGTCGTCGCGCATCGTCTTGTACGCGCTGTAGCCGATGCCGGACTCGATGGGCAGGAACGAGCTCAGGAAGCTCACACCGAAGGCCCGCGACCACTGGTCCTGGTCGTAGAGCTGGGCCACCAGGTCGATGTCGGAGAAGGCGGTGCCGGCGACGATCCACTCGGGGTGGTAGTTCTGCTCGGCGGCCTTGGTGGTGAGGAACACCGGGATGATCGGGTCGCAGCCGCAGAGGATGGTGGTGACGCCCTCGGACTTCAGCTTGGCGATCATGTTCGCGGCCTGGTTCGACATCGAGTCGATGTCGAGCTTGTAGGTGATGCGCAGCGGGGTCGGGTTACCGGCTGCTTCGGTGATGGCGATGCCCTGGTCGACGCAGTCGATGTACCAGGGGTTGTCGGGTGAGAGCGCCGCGAACCTGCGCGGCTGGTCCTTGAGGTTCCCGCCGGCGAAGACGGCCGGCTTGTTGGCCAGCGTCTGGTTGGCGAACTCGTTGACCGACTCCACGATGATCGAGCAGTCGGTGGCGAAGCTCCAGTTGTACGGGCGCCGCTCGACGTGCCAGTTGCGCGACAGGTAAGGCGTGCCGAACGCGATGACCTTCTTGCGGGCCAGCGCGTCGGCGAACGGGGCCGAGGAGCCGTTGATCTCGGCGAAGGCCCCGATCTCCTCGGCCGAGGTGATGGCGTCGGCCTCGGCCTCGGCCTGGCCGCCGCCCTGCAGCTCGATGGTGCCCGAGCCCTTGCCGTCGTAGAAGACGATCTCGAACGTGCGGCCGTAGAACTGGAAGTTCTGGTTGAAGTAGTCGGCGATGGCCTGGATGGTGCGCCGGACGTCCTCGGGCTCATCGACGATGTCGGCCCCGGCCAGCTGGGCCAGCGTCTGCTGGAAGCCCTTCTCGTTGAGGATCCGGGCGGAGACAATGATCTCCTCCGCCGTCACGCCCTTGGCAGTAGCACCGCCGTTGTCTCCCTCGAACGCGATGCACGGCGGCGAGTACGGGTCGCCCGGCACCTGCTCGGCTCGGTCCGGGCACCCGCCCGTCGCCGCCGGCGCGCCGGCCTGGCCACCACCCGGAGTCGCCGCACCGGGACCGGTACCACCGGTTCCCGGCGTGCCCGGTCCACCTGCGGTGCCGATCTCGCCGCCTGATCCCACGTCGCCCGCCGCATCACCGGACCCCACGCCGACCTGCCCGGCGCGCACGGCGGCGCCGCGCTCGTCGACGTTCGTCGACGGGACGATGGCGGCCATGAGGACGAACAGCAGCGCGAGCACCGCGACCGGGGCGTAGCCCCGCAGCACTCTGCCGGCGGCGGACGGCGCGGCCGGGTTGGAACGGATCGATTCGGTCATGCGGGCTCCGGTCTCGGCGGGCGCGTGCTCAGACGGGGATGATCCGGCGACCGGTCCTCACCTTGCGGAGGTCGGCGATCGCCGCCGCCGCCGCCGCCAGGAGCCCGATGATGCCGACCGCCAGCAGCGGCCCTCCCCGCTCCTCGCTCGACGACGTTGGGGTTGCATCCAGCGCGACACCGCCGCTCCCCGACCCAGCGGGAACCGATGAGCCGGCCGCTGCCGGCGACGTGGCTGCCGACGGTGCTGCCAGTCCGCCACCGCCGGTGGTCGAGCGACCCGTACCGCCGAGCGAGGACCCGCCGCCCGTCGCCCCGAGGGCGAAGCCGCCGGCCGTTCCGAACCGGAAGCCGGCGGCCGGCTCCGCGGTGACGGCGATGACGCCGCCGAGCTCGATGTCGAGGGTGGAGCCGCCGGTGACGACACCCAGCCCGATGTCGGCCAGGAGCAGGCCGGCGTCGACCTGGCCGTCGGACCCCTCGCGAATGGCGTCGACGAGGGGCTCGCGGACCGGCTGGACCCCCTCGGTGATCGGGACGAGCGCGGGAGCGGCGTCCGACGCGCGCAACCGTAGGCGGAGCGGGCTGAGGGCGACGGCGCCCTTGTCGATCCGGGCCACGGGGAACGTCAGCTCGATGCCCAGAGGTGCGAGCACCGGCGCCACGGCGGCCGCCACGTCCTCGAGGGGCAGGTCGCCGCCCGACGGCGCAGCGAGCGACTGCCCGGCAACCGTGGCGGCGCCGACCGAGAAGGTCGCCTGCTCGACCTGCTCGCCACCCGTGCGCTGCACGGCGAGCCAGGTGAGGTTCTCCAGCACGACCGCGCCGTCGGCGAGCTCGAGTCGGGGGATGACGACCCGGGCCACCGCCTCGCGAACCCTCCCATCGACGACGCCGGTGCGCGACTCGGCGCGAGCGCCGGACATGGTGCCGACACCGAGGTCGAGGGCGCCAGCGGTGAACGACGACGCCCCGTATGGCGCGGGGCCGGCATCGGCATGCAGCTCGGCACCGCCCAGCTTCAGCGGGACCTCGGGCGGCGTGCCGACGGTGACGGTCTCGCCGGTCTCGGCGTCATCGTCGGTCGACTCGACCTTGACCGTCGGCAGGGCGGCGCGGATCTCCGGCGGCACCGAGTCCTCGAGGGCGGCGAAGTCAGCAGTGCGGACGTCGCCGCGGCCCCTCGTGTTGAGGAAGTCGGCGAGGGCGAGCCCGAACTGCGGTGCGAGCGTGAGCGCCCCGCGCGCCGGACCCACCTTCACGAGCTTGGCCGCCGCCCGGCCGGACCCGGCCGCGAAGGGCTCCTGCCCGCTGGCGGCCGGCGACGTGAGCTGCACACCCGCCAGCGCCAGGGCACTCACCAGGGCGACGACCGCCGTCCGCCGGACCGTCGAGCACCTTCCGACCATGCTTCCCCCCGTGCATCAATGCGACACAACGCTGCGGATCACGAAACTCCGCGGCGTGTCACTCTACCGTGACATGCGTCTCTCTCATTCGTCGAGCAGACCGCGCTTTCCTGCCTGAGCGACGTTCGAGACCACGATTCATTCGCCAGCTGGCGTTTCGGTGCGTCGATCCGCGACACACGACAACCTGCGGTCGTCGGCATCGACGAGCCGCTTACGCTCACCGCAGCGCGGCGGTGACCCGACCCGTGGCGCAGCG
Organism: Acidimicrobiales bacterium; assembly: GCA_035540955.1. Classification (GTDB taxonomy): domain Bacteria; phylum Actinomycetota; class Acidimicrobiia; order Acidimicrobiales; family CADCSY01; genus DATLFP01. The sequence goes on along the minus strand of DATLFP010000109.1, from coordinate 7,501 downwards.
CCCGAAGCCTCACCCGGGTTCCGCCGCTCGATGGGCGGCGCCGTCGGCGTCGCCCTCTCGGGGCCATCATGAGCAACCGCCTCGCCCACCACATCCCCCGACTGCTGCCGCTCGGCGGCGGTGCCCGGTGTCCTCTTCGCGCTGCTCGGCTCGCCTGAGCACATCAGGAACCTGCCAGCACCGGTCCCTGCCGTCCACCCGTCGAGGGCTTCTCCCGCAGCGTCAACGTCAGTACCTCGCCGTTCGCGCTGATCGGCCTCGTCATCGCATGCTTCCTGCGCGAGCGGGCGCAGCGTACGACCGCGCAGGTCAGCGCGGCGACGACCGCGGGGAGATCTCGCCACCGGCCCCGAGCTCGCAACTTCAGGGCTCGGCACCAGCTCGCTCACGACCTCGGTGCCTGGAGAGACCTTCCGCCGCCGATGCTGGGCGGGTTGAGGTAGAAGCCGGTGAGCAGGTCGTCGTCGACGGCGATGTCGAGCATCACGTCGACGAAGTGACGGTGCAGCGCGCCTTCAGCGCGTCAGCGACGGGCGCAACCTGCCGGTCTTCACCCCGGCCGGCTGAGCCGGCTGCCTCACCGGGCCGCGAGGAGGCGCTTGACCTCGGCCACGGCCTCGATCGTCGCCTGCGGCGACGGGCCCCGCGGCAGGAGGTGGAACGCGGGGCACCCAACCTCCAGGTAGGGCGCGAGCTGGTCGGCGACGTCGGCCGGGGTCCCGTACGGGCACCACCTCTCGAACCGCTCGAAGGGCAGGTGGTAGATGCCCTCCATCGCCCGGGCCACCGCCTGGCGGGCCGTGGCGCGGTCGTCGCCGAAGCCGCACCACACGCTGAGCCCGTGGCGCCACGGCCCCGGCTCCCGCCCGGCCCGGTCGGCCTCCTCGGCGAAGTCGGCCGTCGACCGGGCGAAGCGCTCGGGCGACACCCAGATGCCCAGCCACCCGTCGGCGTGGCGCCCGCCGCGGCGGATGGCGGCCTCGGAGCGACCGCCGACCACGACCGGCACCGGCGCCGCCGGCAGGATGCGGGCGTCGGTGACGTCGACGTGGGCGCCGTGGAAGGTGACGGCCTCGCCGGTGAGCAGCGTCCGCAGCACCGTGAGGCACTCCTCCATGCGCGCGCCGCGGGTGCGGGGGTCGACCCCGCACACCTCGAGCTCGTGGGGGTCCTCGCCGCCGAGGCCGACGCCGAGGGTGAGCCGGCCCGGGGCCAGGCTCTCGATGGTGGCGACCTGGCGGGCAACGGGCACCGGGTGGCGGAGCGGCAGCAGGTACACCGCGGTCTGCACCGGCAGCCGCGGGTGGAGCATGGCAAGGGCCGTCGCGTGGACGAGCCCGTCGAAGCCCATCCCGCCGAAGAAGCTCACGTGGTCGCCGACCACCGCATGGTCGACACCGGCGTCGGCCATCGCCGCCAGCGTGGCCGCCACCGCGGCGGGGTCGCCCCGGCCGAGGTCGACGGGCGGGATCATCCCGACCGCGGGCATCAGATGACCGCCTCGGCGCGGAGGTCGTCGATGGCGGCGGCGTCGAGGCCGAGCCAGCCGCCGTAGACGGCGTCGTTGCCGGCGCCAAGGTCCGGCGCGGCCGTGAGCGCCACCGGCTCGGTGCCGCGGAACCGCAGCGGGCTGCGGGGCGCGGCGACCGGTCCGAGCCCGGGGGTGTCGACGGTGACGAGCGCGCCCCGCACCCGGAGGTGCTCGTCGGCGACCACCTCGGGCAGCTCGCGCACGGCGGCCGACGGGACACCCGCCGCCTGCAGCCGGCCGCAGGCCTCGTCGCGCGACAGCGACGAGGTCCACGCCGCCACCAGCGCGTCGACCTCCTCGGCGCGCCGGGCGCGGTCGGGGTTGGTGGCGAAGTCGGCATGGTCGCCCAGCTCGGGCCGGCCCATCGCCGTGGCGAGCGCCCGCCAGTGCCGGTCGGTCAGCACGATGACGGCCAGCCACCCGTCGGCGGCCGGGTACACGTCGTAGGGCGTGATCGACCCGCCGGCGTGGCGGTTCCCGGTCCGCGCCGGCACGCCCTCGCGCCGGAGGCCGACGAGGTTCGACGCCAGCGCCGGCAGCACGGTGTCGACCATGGCGACGTCGACGACCGAACCCCGGCCGGTGCGCTCCCGTTCGTAGAGCGCGGTGACGACGCCGGCGTAGAGGTGGGTGCCGGCGAGGATGTCGACGAACGCGGGCCCGGCCTTCACCGGTGGTCCGTCGGGGAACCCGGTGGCGCTCATGACGCCGGTCCACGCCTGGATGGTGACGTCCATGGCCAGCTGGTCGCGTGCCGGGCCGTCGATGCCGAAGCCGGTGGCGGCGCCGTACACGAGCCGCGGGTTCACCCGCTGGAGCACGTCGGGGCCGAGGCCGAGGTCGTCCATCGTGCCCGGCGCGAAGTTCTCGATGAGCACGTCGGCGTGCTCCACCAGGGCGAGGAGGAGCTCGCGGCCGCGCGGGTGCTTGAGGTCGAGGGTGATGGCGTGCTTGGCGGTGTTGAGCATGGCGAGCGGGAGCGTCATCGCGCCGCGACCGCCCCGGCGGGCGGGCTCGCCCCCGGGCTCTTCGACCTTGATCACCTCGGCGCCGGCGTGGGCCAGCATCGTCCCGGCCCACGGCCCGAGGTAGACGCGGCCGAGGTCGAGGACCCGCACGCCGGCGAGGGGCAGCGCGTTCCCGTGCGCGGTCACGTGAACGACCCGCCGATCAGGTCGCGCGCGGCGATGAGCCGCTGCACCTCGCTCGGGCCCTCGCCGACGCGGCGGATGCGCAGCTCGCGGTACCACCGCTCGAGGGGCAGGTCCTTGGTCATCCCGGCGCCGCCGTGGATCTGCATCGACCGGTCGACGACCCGCGCCGCGCCCTCGGTGGCGACGAGCTTGGCCAGCGCCGCCTCGGTGCGGAACTTCGCGCCGGCGTCGGCCTTGGCCGCCGCCTCCAGCGTGAGCCAGCGCGCCTGGCGGATGTCGAGCTCGTTGTCGACGATCATCCACTGCACGGCCTGGCGGGTGGCGAGCGGCGCCCCGAAGGTCTCCCGTTCCCGCGACCAGGCGATGGCCATCTCCTGGGCCTTGACCGCCACGCCGATGCACGCCGCGGCGTACGGGATCCGGTTGCGGCTGAGCCGGTCGTTGGCGATGGCGAAGCCCTTGTTCACCTCGCCGAGGATGTTGGCCGCCGGCACCCGCACGTCCTCGAGCTGCAGCTCGGTGGCGTAGTGCGCCGAGCGGAGCGAGTGCACCACCCGCCGGACGTCGAAGCCGGGGGTCTCGGTGTCGACGATGAAGCAGGTGATGCCCTCGCGGCCGGCCTCGCCGGTGCGGGCGAAGGTCACCGCGAAGTCGGCCTCGTCGGCGCCACTGATGTAGAGCTTCGACCCGTTCAGCACCCACTCGTCGCCGTCCTGGCGGGCCGCGGTCTGGATGGCCCGGCCCGGGTCGCTGCCACCCGACGGCTCGGTGAGCGCGAAGCAGCCCCGCTTCTCACCCCGCAGCGACGGGAACAGATAGCGCTCCTTCTGGTCGTCGCTCGCGTCGTAGAGCTGGGCCAGCCCGGCGCCGCCGAAGACGCCGTAGCACGGTGCGTACAGCCCGGCCCGGTGCTGGGACATCTCGATCGCCATCAGGCACCGGGTGACGAGGTCGACGCCGGGGCCGCCGAACTCCGCCGGCACGTCGAGGTTGTGGAAGCCCATGTCCTTCACCCGGGCCACAAGCCGCTCGCGGTCAGCCGGCGGCAGGCGGTCGGCGTCGGGATCGAGGCCGGCCTCGAGCGGCACGATCTCCTCGCGCACGAACCGGCGCACCGTCTCCACGATCAGCTGCTGCTCGTCGGTCAGCTCCAGGTGCATGGCGCTCCTCCTCAGCTCGGGCGCAGGCGGCCGAGCGTGTCGGGGTCCTCGTCGTTGCCGGCGGGCAGGCGGCCGCGGTCGCCGAGGTGCACCATCAGCAGCTCGCGGTACCGGCTCAGGTACGCCGTGGTGACCTCGTAGCGGAACGCCGCCGCGTCGCCGGCCTCCGCGTGCGCCTGCAGCACACCCCGCAGGCCGAACCGCGACGACCCGCCGGCGTAGCCGACGCGCACGACCGTGCCGTCGGCGTCGGCCAGTTCGTACACGCCCATGTAACCGCCGACGGCGCCGGCCGCCTCCGGCGTCAGCTCGACCCACGGCTTGCCGAGCCGCACCCCGCGGCTCATCGGCCCTCGAAGCGCGGGGAGCGCCGCTCGAGCCGCGCCGCGATGCCCTCCCGGGCATCCGCGCTGTGGCCGGCAGCGTCGACCAGCGCGTCGACATCGTCGTGGGCGATGCCCGACCGGGCGTCGATCCCCCGCCGGATCACCGCCTTGATCGCCCGCAGCGACAGCGGCGCGTTGGCCGCCAGGCGCTCGACGAACCGGCCCGCGGTCGCCTCCAGCTCGTGCGGCGGCACCGCCCGGGCGATCACCCCGAGGTCGGCGAGACGGGTGGCAGGCACCGGCTCGCCGAGCAGGAGCAGCTCGCGGGCGAGCACCGGGCCGCCGACATCGAGCAGCTTGCCGGCGAGGTACCACGTGGGCGCCAGCCCGATCTGGGCAAGCGACATCCCGAAGCTGGCGCGCGTCGACGCCACGACGAGGTCGCAGTGCAGCGCCAGCTCGTTGCCGCCGGCGATGGCGTCGCCCTGCACGACGGCGACCACCGGCAGCGGCCAGGCGTCCACGGCGGCGAGCACGTCCTCGATCGGGCTCTCCCCGGCCGGCGCACGTGCATCCCGCTCAGATGGCCGCTCGGGCCAGGACTCCCGGCGCTCGGCAAGGTCGAGGCCGGCGCAGAACACCGGCCCCTCGGCCCGCAGCACCGCCACCCGCTCGTCGGGACCTGGCTCGCCCTCGAACGCGGCCGCCAGCCCCGCGAGCATGGCGGCATCGAGGGCGTTGCGCTTCTCGGGCCGGCACAGCGTCACGGTCCGCACCGCACCGTCGACCGCGACCCGCACCCGCTCGGACCCGTCAGTCATGCCCGCGCACCGTAACCAGCCGCCCGGGTCGCGCGCGGTTCGGGCCGGAAGGGCGGCGAGGGGTCATGCGTCAGACGGCGGCCGGGCTTCACGAGGGTGGCGTCGGCGAGCTCGTCGAGGTCGGGGCGGCGGCGCGTTGCTCACTCGCCGTCGCGCCCGCGGACGAGCCGGGTCGGCGAGTACACGAGCACCTCCTCGCCGCGCTGGTTGCGCACCCGGTTGGTGGTGGTCACGACGCCCCGGCCCGGGGTGCGGCTCGCCCGCGCCATCGTCACCTCGACCGCGACGTCGATGGTGTCGCCGACGTACACCGGCGCCACCACCCGCAGGTCGGTGCCGAGGAAGGCGAGGCCGGTGCCGTGGATGACGCCGGTCTGGATCACGAGTCCCTCGGCGAACACGAACGTGAGCGCGCCCGGCACCAGCCGGCCGGTGTAGGGGCTGTCGGCGGCCACTGCCCGGGCGTCGAGGAACAGCGGCTCGAAGAACCCGGCGCTGGTGACGAAGGTGACCAGGTCGGTCTCGGTGATGGTCCGGGCGCCCGTGGTGAGGGTGTCGCCCACGGTCATGTCCTGCCAGCGCAGCCCGGCCATCGCTCCTCCTCGCCTCAGGCGCCCAGGCCCAGCCGGGGCCGCAGCCAGCGGGCGATGCCGGCGATGGCGTCGTCGGCCTCCGGGAGCCGCCCGGCGAAGAAGTGCCACACGTGCACCATCTCCGGCCACACCTCGACGGTGGCGTCGACGCCGGCGGCGGCCAGCCGCTCGCCCATGACGGCGGCATCGTCGAGGAGGCACTCGTGGTCGCCGACGTGGATCAGCGTGAGCGGCAGGCCAGCGAGGTCGCCGAGAAACGGCGACACCCGCGGATCGCGCGGGTCGTGTCCCGCCAGGTACCAGTCGGCCATCTCGGTGAGCGACTCGGGGAACACGAACGGGTCGACCGCGGCGCGGCTCTCGTACGATGGCGACCCGCCGGCGAGGTCGGTCCACGGCGAGATGAGCACGGTCGCGGCCGGCATCGGGTCGCCGGCGTCGCGCCGCGCCATGGCGGTCACCGCCGTGAGCCCGCCGCCGGCGGAGTCGCCGGCGATCGCCAGCCGCGCCGGGGCGATCCCGCCGGCCAACACGGCGCGCACCGCGGCGACCGCGTCGTCCACCGCCGCTGGGTGGGGATGCTCGGGGGCGAGGCGGTAGTCGAGCACGAGCACCGGGCAGCCGAGCGCGGCAGCGAGGTGGGCGCACATCGACCGGTGGGTGTCGGGGCCGCCGATGCAGTAGCCGCCGCCGTGCAGGTACACGACCGCGGCGCCGTCGTCGGCGCCGGCGGGCACGAGCCGTTCGGCCGGCACGCCGCCGAGCTCGACCTGCTCGATGGTCACGCCGTCGGGCATCGGCAGCAGGGCGCCGAGCTTGCGGTAGCGCGCCCGGTGCTCGTCGATGCCGACGACGCGACCGGCCATGGCGACGCGTCCGCCGCGCACGAGGTCGAGCAGCTCGGTGAGCTCGGGGCTCGGCACGGCGTCGGCTACCGCAGGGTCGGCAGCGGGCCCAGCGCGTCGACCAGCGAGCGGTGGAAGTGCTGGAGTGCGGGCTCGTTGCGCCCGAAGCGGATGTGGTCGGAGCCACCGGCGGCGAAGCCCCGTTGCATCGTCTCGCCGACGGGGAAGTCCTCTTCCAGCACCGTCTTCATCAGGATCTTCCAGTTGAGGTCCCAGACGCGCTGCTCGGACTCGTCGCGCGTCGGGTGCGACGCGAGGAGCAGCACGCGCGACACCGATCGCTCCGGGCGGTCGCCCTCGGGGAAGACGAGCCAGGCCTCGAAGTGGTCGGCCTGCCAGACGAGGATCGTGTTCGGGAACAGCTGGTAGATGATGGCGATGTGGGGCATGCAGTCGGCCTCGTCGACGGTCTTGCCCAGCACCTCGTCGTAGCTGTCGCGCACGCCGACCATGCGCCCGTGGGGGCCGAACGCCTCGAACGGCGTCAGGTTGGTGCGGATGTACGGGCCGATGGTGCGGCTGTGCAGGAACTTGAGGTGGTAGGTCTCGAGGAAGCCGTCGACGACGATCTTCCAGTTGAGCTCCGCGCGCAGCAGGGTGTCGCGCTCGACGACGTAGCTGTCGAGGCCGAACGACGCCAGCTCGCCGTCGAGGCCGCCGAGGTGCTCGGCGACGTCGATGGATGCGCCCGGCGTCAGCACCACCCACACCAGCCCGTGCCGCTCCTCGACCGGCAGCTCGACCAACCCCGACGCGGCCTCGCCGACGTCACCGAACGTCTCGACGTACGGGACGCGGTGCAAGGTGCCATCGACCTTGTAGGACCACGCGTGGTACGGGCAGGTGAAGCCGTTGCGCCGGCCGCAGTCGTCGAGCTCGACCTTGGCGCCGCGGTGGCGGCACACGTTGAGGAACGCCTTGAGCGAGCCGTCCTCCTGGCGGACCACGAGGACCGGGACGCCGGCGGCGTCCTCGGTGAAGAACGACCGGGGCTCGGCGCAGCGGGACCCG
>DATLFP010000108.1:0-7475 GCA_035540955.1 Acidimicrobiales bacterium | reverse complement strand
ATGTACCTGGCATGGACTGCCCAGGCAGAGCCTTCGAACCCACGCAACTGGACGGGTCTGACCTTCCCTGCGGCACGACCGGCTCACCGAGCGGTCGCCGAGGGCGTGAGCTTCTCGGCGTCACCTTTGGCCGCCGATGCGATGTGGAACGTGCGGCAGTCGACGCCACCGTCGGATCTGCTCGCAGCCGTCACCGCGGAACTGCTGCAGTCGTGCGCCTACTACGGCAATGAGGAGACGGTCGTCGCAACGACAGTCGCGACTGTCGCCTCGTTGAACGCAGCTCAGCGCTGAAGTCGTTTGCCCAGCCCCTGCCCAAGACAGGCGGAAAGCGCCGGGGAAGAGCGGGCAATGGCGGGTACCGGCTAGTGGCATCCTGACCTGCCTCTTTGCCTGGTCAGCGCCGGTTTTGGTGTGCGCCCTCGGGAGGATTCGAACCTCCGCACACGGCTCCGGAGGCCGCTGCTCTATCCCCTGAGCTACGAGGGCAGGGTGGGCCAGCGTATCCGGCCCTGCGTCCGGGGCCCGCTCCCGTAGCATGCGGTGGTGCCGAGGGTCTTGGTGGTGGACGACGATCCGGTGATCGTCCGCCTCCTCGAGGTGAACTTCGAGATGGAGGGCTTCGAGGTCATCGCCGCGGTCGACGGGATCGAGGGCGTCGAGAAGGCGCGGGCGCAATGCCCGGACATCGTCGTGAGCGACGTGATGATGCCCCGGCTCAACGGCCTCGAGCTGTGCGTCGCCCTCAAGGCCGACGAGGCGACCAGCGGCATCCCCGTGGTCCTGCTGTCGGCCAAGGCCCAGGTCGGCGACATCCGGGCCGGTCTCGATGCCGGCGCCGACGACTACGTGACCAAGCCGTTCGAGCCGCTCGATCTCATCGATCGGGTCAACAAGCTGCTGGCGTAATGGCAGGGCCGCTTCCCCGGCACCTGCTCCCGCTCACCGCCCGGGTCGCCGACGACGGCCGGGTGAGCGTTGGTGGCTGCGACATCGTGGACCTCGCACGCGAGCATGGCACCCCGCTGTTCGTCTACGACGAGGTCCACCTGCGCGAGCGATGCCGGGAGGCGGTGGCCGCGTTCGCGGGGAACGTCACCTACGCCAGCAAGGCGTTCCTGTGCCGGGCCATGGCCGCGCTCGTGCACGAGGAGGGACTGGGCATCGACGTGTCGACCGGAGGCGAGCTCCACGTCGCCTTGGCTGCGGGGGTGCCGGCCCACCGGCTCGTCCTCCACGGGAACAACAAGTCGGTTGCCGAGCTCCGGACCGCCCTCGATGCGGGCGTCGGCCGCCTCGTCGTCGACTCCGAGCACGAGCTCGACCGCATCGAGACCCTCGTGGCGGCCGGCTCGCCGCGGCCGCGCGTGCTGCTGCGGGTGACACCGGGCGTCGAGGCCCACACCCACGAATACGTGATGACGGGCCAGGACGACACGAAGTTCGGGTTCGGGCTCGCCAGCGGTGCCGCCGAGTCGGCGCTCAGGCGAGCGGCGGCGTCCCCGCACGTCGAGCTCGTCGGGATCCACGCGCACATCGGGAGCAACATCTTCCTGCTGTCGGGCTTCGAGCGGGCCATCGAGCGACTTGCCCCGTTCGTGCGGACCGCGGGCCTACCCGAGCTCTCGCTCGGCGGAGGGCTCGGGGTGGCCTACATCGAGGGTGAGGAGACGCCGAGCTTCGCGGAGTGGGCGGGCGTGCTCAGCCAGGCGCTCCGGTCGGAGGGCGTGGAGGCCGAGCTCCACGTCGAGCCCGGACGATCGATCGCGGCGGCGGCCGCCATCACCGTCTACACGGTGGGCACCGTGAAGGACCTGCCCGGCATCCGCACGTACGTCTCGGTCGACGGCGGGATGAGCGACAACCCCCGGCCCGTCCTCTACGACAGCGGGTACGAGGCCTTCATGCCGGCGTACGCGGATCGGGACCGACCGGTGCTCGCGACGATCGTCGGCAAGCACTGCGAGTCGGGTGATGTGCTCGTGCGCGACGCCCACCTGCCGGCGGCGCTCGCGGTCGGAGAGCTGGTGGCGACGCCGGTGACCGGCGCGTACGGCCACTCGATGGCGTCGAACTACAACAAGGTGCCTCGCCCGCCGGTCCTCTTCGTCCGTGACGGTGAGGCCCGGGTGGTCGTGCGCCGGGAGACCCTCGACGACCTCCTGCGCCTCGACACATGAGGCGGTGGGTCTTCGTCGGCGGTGTCGGGGTCCTGTGCGGCGCCCTGCTCGGCTGGCTCCTCTGGTCGCTCACCGCCAGCGCCGTCGCCGCCGTGCTGGTCGGCGCCGGTGTCGCCGCCATCCTCCTCGTCCTCGCCTGGGGTGGCGCCCGGCACAACGAGACCTTCCGCCTCACGCCGGACCGACGGGCGGAGGCCGAGGCCAAGCGCCGCCGGGTCCAGCAAGCCATCGAGGAGACCCGCCGTCGCCCCGACTGACGACCGCACCGCTACTTGCGTCGATCCGTGCCGGCCCCCGGCACGGATCTACGCAAGAAGGGATCGGCGCGGCCGGTACCGTGGCGCCCCGTGAGCAGTGCCAGCCCCGTGCGCGTCGGTGTCCTCGGCTGCGGCAACGTCGGCGCCGCCCTCGTCGGCCAGCTCACGGCCGAGGCCGACACCATCGAGGCCCGCACCGGGCTGCGGCTCGAGGTGGCGAGGGTGGCGGTGCGCAACGTGGCCAAGGAGCGGCCGGTCGAGCTGGCCGACGGCGTGCTCACCAACGACGCCGCCGCCGTCGTGCACGACCCCGCCGTCGACGTCGTCGTCGAGATGATCGGCGGCATCGAGCCGGCCCGCACCCTCGTGCTCGACGCGCTGAAGAACGGCAAGCCCGTCGTCACCGCCAACAAGGAGCTGCTGGCCAACGTCGGGGCCGAGCTGTTCGCGGCCGCCGACGCCGCCGGCCGCGACCTGCTGTTCGAGGCGGCGGTGGGTGGGGGCATCCCCATCATCCGCCCGCTGCGGGAGTCGCTGGTGGGGGAGCGGATCCTGCGGATCATGGGGATCGTGAACGGCACGACCAACTACATCCTCACCCGCATGAGCGAGGAGGGCGCGGCCTACGCCGACGCGCTCGCCGAGGCCCAGAGCCTCGGGTACGCCGAGCGCGATCCGACCGCCGACGTCGAGGGCTACGACGCCGGGGCCAAGGCGGCGATCCTCGCCAGCATCGCCTTCGGCAGCGCCGTGGTCGCCGGCGACGTGTACCACGAGGGCATCTCCGGGGTCACCGTCGACGACATCGCCTTCGCCCACCGTCTCGGCTACGAGGTGAAGCTCCTCGCCATCGCCGACCAGGGCGACGACGGCCGGATCGCGGTCCGCGTCCACCCCGCCATGCTCCCCAAGGCCCACCCGCTGGCGGCGGTGCGGGAGAGCTTCAACGCCGTGTTCGTCGAGGGCACGTCCGTGGGCCAGCTGATGTTCTACGGGCGTGGTGCCGGCGGAGCACCGACGGGGAGTGCGGTGCTCGGCGACCTCATCGACGCCGCCGTCAACCTGCGTCGCGGTGCGCACGCGTCGGTCGGTGCGCTGCCGCGGGCGACCATCCGGCCCATCGACGAGGTGCGCTCGGAGTACTACCTGAACATCGAGGTGGCCGACCGTCCCGGCGTGCTCCACGCCGTCTCCGGCGTGTTCGCCGACCACGACGTGTCCATCCGGTCGATGGAGCAGGAGGGCCTCGGCGACGACGCCCGCATCGTGTTCATCACCCACGACGCCGCCGAGGCGTCGGTGCAGGCCACGTTGCACGACCTGCGCCAGCTCGACGTCGTGCGGGCCGTCACCAGCGTGCTGCGCGTCGTCGGCGAGTAGGGATGCGATACGTGTCGACGAGGGGGTCGGCGCCGGTCCTCTCCTTCGACGACGTGCTCCTCACGGGCTTGGCCCGGGACGGTGGCCTCTACGTGCCCGAGACGTGGCCGCAGCTCGATCCCGACCAGGTGCGACGCTTCGCCAAGCGGCCCTACGACGCGGTGGCCGTCGAGGTCATGTGGCCCTACGTGGAGGGTGCGATCGACCGCGGCGAGTTCGAGTCGATGGTGTTCGACGCCTACTCGACCTTCTCCCATCCCGACGTGTGCCCGGTGCGGCCGATCGGCGGCGGCGTCTGGCTCCTCGAGCTCTTCCACGGGCCGACCTTGTCGTTCAAGGACGTCGCCCTCCAGCTCGTCGGCCAGCTGTTCGAGCACGAGCTGCGCAAGCGAGGCGAGCACCTCACGATCGTGGGCGCCACGTCGGGTGACACCGGCTCGGCGGCGATCGAGGCGTGCCGCGATCGCGAGACGCTCGACGTGTTCATGCTCCACCCCGACGGACGCGTCTCCGAGGTGCAGCGACGGCAGATGACGTCGGTGCTGTCGCCGAACATCCACAACATCGCCATCGAGGGCACCTTCGACGACTGCCAGGATCTCGTGAAGGCGATGTTCGCCGACCTCGGGTTCCGTGACCGGCACCGCCTCTCGGCGGTCAACTCGATCAACTGGGGCCGGATCCTGGCCCAGGTCGTGTACTACGTGCGCACCGCCGCCGTGCTCGGGGCGCCCGACACGCCGGTGGCGTTCGCGGTGCCGACCGGCAACTTCGGCAACGTCTTCGCGGCATGGGTCGCCCGCCAGATGGGCGTGCCCATCGCGTCGCTGGTGATCGGCAGCAACGAGAACGACATCCTCACGCGGTTCCTCGACACCGGCGTGATGGAGATGCACGACGTCGTGGCCACGACCAGCCCGGCGATGGACATCCAGGTGTCGAGCAACTTCGAGCGGCTGCTCTTCGAGCTCGTCGGGCGCGACGGCGAGGAGGTCGCCTCCCGGATGGAGCGGTTCCGCGAGGAGGGCCGCATCGACCTCGGCGACGTCCTCGGACCGATGCGCGAGGTGTTCACCGGGGCCCGCATCGACGACGCGGCCGTGCAGCGCATCATCGCGGCGACCTACCGGCGGTCCGACGTCGTCGTCGACCCGCACACCGCCGTGGGGCTCGGGGCCGCCGCGCTGCGCCATCGAGACCCATCGGTGCCGATCGTGTGCGTGGCGACCGCCCATCCGGCGAAGTTCCCCGACGCCGTCGAGCAGGCCATCGGCGACCGGCCCGAGCTGCCGGAGCATCTCGCCGACCTGTTCGACCGCGAGGAGCGGTGCGTCACGCTCCCCAACGACCTGCAGGCGGTCCAGGGCTACATCGATAGCGTGATCCCGTCATGAAGTCGCGGCGAAGCCGGCCCCCCGGCACGGGAGTGCTGTGAAGTACGTGGTGTGCGTACCCGACGGCTGCGCCGACGAGCCGGTCGCCGAGCTCGGTGATCGCACGCCGCTCGAGGCGGCCGCCATGCCGACGCTCGCCCGGTTGGCGGCTCGCGGTGAGGTCGGCCGCGCCGCGGTGATCCCGGAAGGGTTCCCGCCCGGCAGCGACGTCGGGAACATGAGCATCCTCGGCTTCGACCCCGCCCGCTACCACACGGGCCGGGCCCCGATCGAGGCCGCCGCCCTCGGGATCGAGCTCGGACCCGACGAGGTCGCCTTCCGCTGCAACCTCGTCACCGTCGGCGACGACGGCACCATGGTCGACTTCGCCGGCGGCCACCCGGCGACCGAGGACGCCGCCAAGGTCATCGCCGCCCTCGACGAGCAGCTCGGCGCCGGTCGCGCCGGCAGCGAGGTCCGCTTCCACGCCGGCTTCCAGTACCGACACATCGTGGTGGCGCCCCGCTCGTGGGCCGACGCCACCTGCACACCGCCCCACGACCTGTCCGACAAGCCGGTGGTCCTCCCCGCGGGCGCGGCGGCGCCGAAGCTGGAGGCGCTCATGGATGCGTCGCGGGAGATCGTCGGCGGCTGCGATGTCGCCGCCAACCAGATCTGGCTGTGGGGTCAGGGCGCCCGCCCGGCGCTGCCGTCCTTCCGCGACGCCCACGGCGTCGACGCCGGCCTGTGCACCGCCGTCGACCTCATCCGCGGCCTCGGCCGGCTCACCGACATGCGGGTCGTCGAGGTCGAGGGCGCCACCGGGTGGTACGACACCAGCTACGAGAACAAGCGCGACGCCGCCCTCGCCGGCCTGCGGGACGGTCTCGACCTCTTCCTGATCCACATCGAGGCGAGCGACGAGGCCGGCCACGCCGGCAACCTCGAGGAGAAGGTGCGCGCCCTCGAGAACTGGGACAGCCGCGTGCTCGCGCCGCTGGTCGACGCCCTCGACGACCTCGGCCCGTGGCGGCTCCTGCTGCTGCCCGACCACCCGACGCCGGTGGCGCTGAAGACGCACACGATGGACCCGGTTCCGTGGCTGCTCGTCGACAGCGCGGTCGACGGGCCCGGCGGCGTCTACAGCGAGCCCGCCACCGCCGGTGCGGTGCCGGTGGCCGGGCACTCGCTGATGGGCCGGCTGCTGGGCCGGTGACCGACGCCGCACCGGACGATCCGCAGGAGACCGAGGAGGAGTGGGGGTGCTACCGGCATCCCTACGAGACCGCGGGCGTGCGCTGCACCCGCTGTGACCGTCCGATCTGCCACCGCTGCATGATCACCGCGCCCGTCGGGTTCCAGTGCCCGGAGTGCGTGAAGGGCGCGCCGCCGGTCCGCACCTTCCGCGACGTGCAGCGGTCCGGCCGGCAGCAGATCGTCGTGACCACCTCGCTGGTCGCCGTGAACGCCGTGATCTTCGTCTTCTCCCTGAGCGGCGGCAACGTCGCCGGCGGCAACCGGCTGGCGTCGGAGTACGCGCTGTTCGGACCGAGCGTGGCTGCCGGCGAGTGGTACCGGCTGATCACCGCCGGCTTCCTCCACTACGGGCTGATCCACGTCGGGTTCAACATGCTCATCCTCTACCAGCTCGGCCAGCTGCTCGAGCCGGTGCTCGGCCGGGTGCGCTTCGGGCTCGTGTATGCGGCGTCGCTGCTCGGCGGATCGGTGGGCGCCCTCCTGCTGTCGCCCAACGCCCTGACCGCCGGCGCCTCGGGGGCGGTGTTCGGCCTCATGGGCGCCGCTGCCGTCGCGCTGCGCAGCCGGGGCATCAACATCATGCAGACCGGCATCGGGATGCTCCTCGTGATGAACCTCGTGCTCACCTTCGCCATCCGGGGCATCTCGATCGGCGGCCACCTCGGCGGGCTGGCGATCGGCGTCGTCGCCGGCACGATCGTCCTCGGCACCGACCGCCAGCCCGCCCTGGGAGCGGCGGCCGTGGCGGTGCTCGCGCTCGCCCTGTTCGGCGCCGGCATGGTCGTGGCCTGACCCGACCGGTGCGCCACCACGAGGGGCGCGGTACACTCGGGCCGTCCCCCGGCCCTCTCGAGGCCCGGCGGGACGATCCCTCTCCTCCGCTCCCAGAGCCGCGCCGTTGCGCGTGCGGGACGCGGAGCTCTCGACTCCGGAAGAGGTACACCCATGGCCGAGCCCGTCCTCGAACGGTCCGTGCTGGAGCGCAAGGAGCGCGACGAGCTCAAGACGATCGTCGAAGCGCTCGGGGC
>DATLFP010000107.1:0-37625 GCA_035540955.1 Acidimicrobiales bacterium | reverse complement strand
GGCCAGCACCGCGCCCACCTCGACCTCCTCGCCCACCCGGACGACGAGCTCCTCGATGACGCCGTCTTCGAAGATCTCCACCTCGATGTCGGACTTCTCGGTGTCGACCACCGCCACGATGTCGCCGCGGTGCACGGTGTCGCCGGGGCCAACGCGCCACTCGGTCACGGTCCCGCGCTCCATGTCGGCACCCAGCGACGGCATCCGGAACTCACCCACCGCGCATCACCCGCTCCACGGCTTCGACGATCGCCGGCACCTGTGGCAGGGCGGCCGCCTCGAGATGCTGGGCGTATGGCATGGGGACCTCGGCGCTGCACACCCGCTCGACCGGCGCGTCGAGGTCGTAGAAGGCGTGCTCGACGATCCGGGCCACCAGCTCCGCTGACAGGCTGCCGCTGCGCCACCCCTCGTCGACGATCACGGCGCGGTGGGTCCGACGCACCGAGTCCAGGAGGGTCGGCATGTCGAGCGGCCGCAGCGAGCGCAGGTCGATCACCTCGGCGTCGACCCCCTTCCGGGCCAGCTCGTCCGCGGCGTCGAGGGTGGTGCCGAGCGTCCCGCCGTAGGTGATCACGGTCGCGTCGCCACCGGCTCGCCGAACCGCGGCTCGGTCGATGTCCACGGCGCCGGCATCCTCGGCCAGCTCACCCCGCAGGTTGTAGAGCGTGCCGTGCTCGAAGATCAGCACCGGGTCGGGGTCTTCGAGCGCCGTCCACAGCATCCCGCGGGCGTCCTCGAGCGTGGCCGGTGCGAGCACCCGCAGCCCGGGGATGTGGGCGTACCAGCCCTCGAGGCTGTGCGAGTGCTGGGCCGCGAGCTGGCGGCCGGCGCCGGTCGTCATGCGGATCACGATCGGCACCGCGCACTGGCCGCCGGACATGTGGAGCAGCGTGGCGGCGTTGTTCATGATCTGGTCCAGAGCGAGGAGGCTGAAGTTCACCGTCATGATCTCGACGATCGGCCGCATCCCGCCGAGCGCGGCACCGATGCCGGCACCCACGAACCCGGACTCCGAGAGCGGCGTGTCGCGCACCCGCTCGGGACCGAACTCGTCGAGGAGCCCCTTGCTCACCGCGAAGCAGCCGCCGTAGCACCCGACGTCCTCACCCATGAGGAAGACGCGGTCGTCGCGGAGCAGCGCCTCGCGCAGCGCCTCTCGCAGCGCTTCCCGGTAGGTGGTCTCCATGGCGCTCACACCTCGCTCGTGACGAACCGGGTCAGGTCCTCGACGGCTTCGACCGGGGCGGCTTCGGCGACCGCGATCGCGCCGGCGATCTCCTCCGCGATCGCCGCCTCCATCGCTGCCCACGCCTCGTCGTCGAGGTCGCCGCGCGCCCGCAGGCGATCGGCCAGGAGCGTGATGGGGTCGCGCAGCTTCCACCGCTCGACCTCCGCCTTCTCGCGATAGAGCTCGGGGTCGTACATCGAGTGCGCTCGGAAGCGGTAGGTCCGGGCCTCGAGGAAGGCGGGCCCGGCGCCCACCCGGACGTCGGCCACCGCGTCGGCCGCCGCCGCCTCGACGGCGAGCACGTCCATGCCGTCGACGGCGGTCGCGCGGATGCCGTAGCTCCGGGCCTTGACGGTGAGGTCGACCTGCGCCTCGGAGCGGTCGAGCGCCGTCCCCATCGCGTAGAGGTTGTTCTCGCACACGAAGAGCACCGGCAGCCGCCACAGCGCAGCGAGGTTGACGGACTCGTGGAACTCGCCCTCGGCCATCGCCCCCTCGCCGAAGAAGCACACCGACACGCGGTCACGGCCGAGCATGCGATCGGCGAGGGCGAGACCGACCGCGATCGGCAGCCCGCCGGCGACGATGGCGTTGCCGCCGTAGAAGTGGCGCTCGGCGTCGAAGAGGTGCATCGAGCCGCCCCGCCCGCGGCTGCACCCGGTGACCTTGCCGAACATCTCGGCCATGATCGACTCGGCGGGAACGCCCCGCGCGAGCGCGTGTCCGTGCTCGCGGTAGGTGGCGACGACGCTGTCGTCGGGGCGGAGCGCCTGGAAGACGCCGGTGGCCACCGCCTCCTCGCCGATGTAGAGGTGGAGGAACCCCCGGATCTTCGACGCGCTGTAGAGCTCGACGCACTTCTCTTCGAACCGCCTGATCCTGAGCATCTGCCGGAGGAGATCGAGCTCGTGCTCGCTGGTCACGGTGGCGCCTCCAGGGTCGAGAGGTCACCCTCGGGCAGCCCCAGCTCGCGGGCCCGCAGCAGACGGCGCATGATCTTCCCGCTCTTGGTCTTCGGCAGGTTCCGCTCGAACGCGATGGTCCGCGGCGCAACGGCGGCACCGAGGCGCGACCGGGCGAATCCCCGCAGCTCGCGCTCCATCTCGGGGCCGGGCTCGTAGCCGGGCTTGAGGTCGACGAACGCCTTCACGACCTGGCCGACGGTCGCGTCCGGCACGCCGATCACACCGGCCTCGGCCACCGCGGGGTGTTCGAGCAGCACGCTCTCGACCTCGAACGGGCCGATGAGGTGCCCGGCCGACTTGATGACGTCGTCGCCCCGTCCGACGAACCAGTAGTAGCCGTCGGCGTCCCGGGTCACGAGGTCGCCACTGAGGTACCAGCCCCCGGCGAAGCACTTGGCGTACCGCTCTTCGTCGTGCAGATAGCCCCGGAACATCGAGGGCCAGCCGGGCCGGAGAGCGAGTTCGCCTTCCTCTCCGATGTCGGCGAGGACGACGTCGCCGCCGCGCCGGAGGATCTCGTCGTGGGGACCGCGCCGCAGCACGGCCGCCTCCACGCCGGGCAGCGACCGGCCCATCGATCCCGGGTGCACGTCGGCGCCCGCGAGGTTGGCGATCATGATCCCGCCCGTCTCCGTCTGCCACCAGTTGTCGTGGATCGGCCCGCCCAGCGCCTCGACGCCCCACACCACGCCCTCGGGGTTGAGCGGCTCGCCCACGCTGGCGACGAACCGCAGCGCCGACAGGTCGAAGCCGCGGGCGACCTCGCCGCCTGCCTTCATCAGCATCCGCACCGCGGTGGGCGCGGTGTACCAGACGCTCACCCGCTCGGCCTCGAGCGTGCGGTACCAGCGGTGGACGTCGAACTCGGCCTCGTCCACCACCAGCGTGGCGCCGATGGTCAGCGGGGCGATGATCCCGTAGCTCGTGCCGGTCACCCAGCCGGGGTCGGCGGTGCACCAGAACACGTCGGACGGCCGGAGGTCGAGCGCCATGCGGGCGGTGGCGTGGTGGGCGACGACCGCCTCGTGCACGTGGACGGCACCCTTCGGGGTCCCCGTCGTGCCGCTCGTGAAGTGCAGGAGCGCCGGCTGGTCGGGATCGGTCGGCGGGATCTCGAAGTCGGTGGCGGCGTCCTGGAGCGCTCCCTGCAGGCCGACGATGCCGCCGGGGACCGGGCCGCCGTCGGTGACCACGAGCACGTGCTCGAGGGCCGGCAACGCGGCACGAAGGTCCGCCACCTTGTGCTCGTAGAGCGCCACGGTGGTCACCAGCACCCGCGCCGATGCCAGCTCCAGCCGCATGCGGAGCGGTTCGGGACCGAACGCCGAGAAGAGCGGGCTCAGCACGGCGCCGGCCTTCCACGTTCCGAGTGCGGCGACGTAGAGCTCCGGCGTGCGGGCCATGAGCAGCGCGACGACGTCGCCGCGCCCGACGCCAAGGCCCCGGAGGACACCCGCGAAGCGGTTGGAGTCGCGCCGCAGCTCGCCGTAGGTGATCGTGACCCGGCGCCCGTCGCGTGCCAGCCACCGGATCGCGTCGTGGTCGGACCTCGGGCCCGCGGCATGCCGGTCGACCGCCTCGTGGGCGATGTTGAGGCCGCGCCCGCCGGGAAGCCCGTCGAGCTGACGGCGGGCCGTCTGCCAGCTGAACGCTCGGACCGCCTCGTCGTAGTCACCCACGACGGGAGGGAGCCGCGGCGATGGTCGCTTGGTGATCGTTGCCCAGCGGTCGGTGAGCGCGACCATGGCAGCTCCTCCCGTTCGCTCTCACTGTCCCAACCGGGCGGCGCGCCGCGTCAGGGCCGAACGACCCTTCCGGACGGGACCACGGGCGGGGACGATCGGGGTGATGACCGCACGCGACATCGACGTCGCGGTGGCCGAGCCGATCGTGACCCGACTGCCCGACGGCCGGCACCTCGTCGTGCGCGCCGCGACGGCCGCAGACGTCGACGGGCTCGTCGCCCTCTACGCCGGGCTCGACGACGACGACACCCACCGCCGCTTCTTCTCGATGTTCCGCCCCGACCGGTCGTTCTTCGAGCGGCTGGCCGCGGCCGGCGAGCACGGCGGCGACGAGATCGTGGTCACGGTGGCACCCGCCGACGGAGACGGTCCGGAGCAGATCGTCGCCGAGGCCGGCTACCGGGTCGTCGCCGGCGGTGACGGCGAGCTGGCGATGGCCGTCGCTCGACCGTGGCGGGGATGGCTGGGCCCGTACCTGTTCGGCATCCTCCGCCGTCGAGCAGCGGCGCACGGCGTGCGCAACCTGCGGGCCGAGGTCCTCGCCACCAACCGGCCGATGGTGGCGGTGCTCAGCCGGCCGGGGTCCGCGCGCCTCGACGACGACGACTACGCCATCGTCCGCCTGCTCATCGGCACCTCCGGCCCGACGCCGACCTGGCCTGCGGGCGGGGCTCGGCGCCGGCTCCTCGTCGAGGTGCCGGGTGGGCGCTGGCACGGCACGGCCGCGGCCCGCGCGGCCGGATTCGACGTCATCACCTGCTGCGGGCCTCGAGGGGAGCCGGCGCGCTGCCCGGCGCTCCACGGTGAGCGGTGCCCGCTCGTCACCGACGCCGACGTCGTGGTCATCCACCCCCGGGACGACGAGCAGTGGCGGGCGCTGGCGACGGCCCACGAGACGGTGCACGCCGGGATCCCCATCCTCGTCGAGACCGGCGGCGGGGAGGACGTGCTCGCCGCCATCCAGGCGCTGCTGGGCGGCGCGACGTCTGACCACTCCGCCCCCGCCGCTTCTGTGTCGACCTACCCCCGGGAGATCGGGGGTAGGTCGACACAGAACGATGACGAGAATACCCCAGGGGGTATAGTGGACGACGAGGTGATGCCCGATGTACTTCCGTCAGTACCAGCTCGGTTGCCTGTCGCTGTTCAGCTACCTCATCGGTGACGAGACCACCGGGCGCGCCGTCGTCGTCGACCCCCAGCGCGACATCGCCGGCTACCTGGCCGACGCCGAGGCCAACGGTCTGCGGATCGAGCGGGTCATCGAGACCCACTTCCACGCCGACTTCCTCTCGGGTCACCTCGAGCTCGCCGCCGCCACCGGTGCCGCCATCTCCTACGGCGAGGGAGCCGAGGCCGACTTCCCCATCGACCCGCTGGCCGACGGTCAGATCATCTCCCTCGGGCAGGTCGCGCTCGAGGTGCGCGCCACGCCCGGCCACACGCCGGAGTCGATCTCGGTCGTCCTCTTCGAGCATCCCGGGGTCGAGCCGTGGGGCGTGCTCACCGGCGACGCCCTCTTCATCGGCGACGTCGGGCGGCCCGACCTCATGGCCTCCACGGGCTGGACCGCCGACGAGCTCGCCCGCCGCCTCTACCGATCGCTGCACGACAAGCTGCTGACGCTCCCGGACGCGACCCGCGTGTTCCCGGCCCACGGCGCCGGTTCGGCGTGTGGCAAGCACATGTCGAGCGCGTCGGAGTCGACCATCGGCGAGCAGCGGGCGACCAACTACGCCCTGCGTCGCATGAGCGAGGACGAGTTCGTAGCCGTCGTCACCGAGGGCCAGCCCACGGCGCCGCTCTACTTCGCGTTCGCGTCGGACGCGAACCGCCGCCAGCACGACCTGCTCGACGACGACGAGCCGGTGCCCGAGGTCGGGCTCGACGCCACCGAGGGCGCGGTCGTGATCGACACCCGCGCCCCCGAGGTGTTCGCGTCGGGCCACCTTCGGGCATCGGTGAACGTGCCCCTCGACAGCCGCTTCGCCGAGTACGCCGGCGACGTCGCCCGCGCCGGCGAGCCCATCGTCGTGGTCGCCGACCCGGGCCGGGAGTCCGAGGCCAAGGTGCGCCTCGCCCGCATCGGCTTCGACACCGTCCGGGGCGCGCTCGCCGACATCGAGCGGATCCTCGCCGAGCACCCCGAGCGGGCGGTCCAGTCGGCTCGACTCACCGCGACCGACCTCGGACAGTGGAGAACCGACGTGCCCGGGCTCCAGGTGGTCGACGTGCGGAACCCGGGCGAGCAGGCGGACGGGACGATCGCCGGCGCCGTGAGCATCCCCCTCCCCCGCCTCCTCGACGACCTCGCCACCCTCGACCCCTCCGAACCGACGGTCGTGTACTGCGCCAGCGGCGTGCGCTCCTCGATCGCGGCGTCCGTGCTCCGAGCCAAGGGGTTCTCGCCGGTCGCCGACCTCCTGGGCGGCTACGCCGCCTGGGCCGCAGTCGAGACCTCGGCCTGAGCCGTGCGCGGCCTGCTGGCGTCGCCGCTGGGGTTCGTCGTCGGCTGGCTCCTCGGCGCCCTCGGTGGCGGTGGCTCGATCGTGGCCGTCCCCGTCCTCGTGTACGTGGCCGGCCAGGACCCGCGCGCCGCGACCGCGTCGAGCCTCGTCCTCGTGGCGGCGGCCGCCGTCGTCGGGATGGGCGCCCACTGGCGGGCCGGCCGGGTCCTGGTGGGAACCGGGCTGGCGTTCGGGTTCACGGGCGTGGGCGGCTCGATCGCCGGCTCGGCCGTGAACCGCCGCATCGATCCCGACGTCCTGCTCCTCGCCTTCGCCGGTCTCGTCGCACTCGCCGCCTGGCGGATGCTCGTGGGTTGCCCCAGCTGCACCCGGGTCGGCGAGCGGCGCGAGCTCGTGCGGCGTGTGCCGGTGAACGGCACCACGCTCACTCGGACGCGCGTCGACGCCGGGCGCATCGCCCTCGTGGTCGTGGCCGGCTCGGTGGTCGGGTTCATGACCGGGCTCTTCGGCGTCGGCGGCGGGTTCGTGATCGTCCCCGCCCTCACCCTCGCGCTCCGCCTCTCGATGCCCCAGGCCATCGGCACCTCGCTGCTCGTGATCATCATCAACAGCTCGGTCGCGCTCGCCGCCCGGATGGCCACCACCAGCATCGACTGGGCCGTCACCGTCCCCTTCGCGGTTGCCGCCATCATCGGCGTCATCGCCGGGAGCCGGGCCGCCGATCGTCTCGACGCCTCCAAGATGCTGCGAGGCTTCGCCGCGCTGCTCGTCGTCATCGCCGTCTACACCGCTGTCCGTGCCGGGAGCAGTCTGATCTGAGAGGACCACCGATGGAACTGCCCGACGAGGTGATCGAGGACGTGCGCCGGCGGCTGCACCGTGTGAGCGGGCAGCTGGCCGGGATCGAGCGGATGCTCGACGACGGCCGCGAGTGCCGCGACGTGGTGACCCAGATCAGCGCCGCCAGCCGCGCCCTCGAGCAGGCCGGCTTCAAGCTCGTCGCCGCCGGCCTGTCGTTCTGCCTCACCCACCCCGACGAGGCGGAGGCCAGCGGCTACCCGATCGAGGCGGTCGAGAAGATGTTTATGAAGCTCGCATGAGCACACCGCAGCCGATCGCGCTCGTCGGCGACGACACCCCGGTGCCGTGCGTCGACGGGACGGAGCGGACCTACCTGAACCTCGACGCCGCCGCCTCGACCGGCGCGCTCGTCGCCGTCGCCGAACGGGTCAGAGCGTTCCTGCCCTGGTACTCGAGCGTCCACCGCGGCGCCGGCTTCAAGTCGCGACGCGCCACCGCCTCCTACGAGCTGGCGCGCGAGTCGGCCCATGCCTTCGCCCGCCGGGGCGACGACGACATCGCGATCATCTGCCGCAACACCACCGAAGCCATCAACCACCTCGCCTACCGGTTGCAGCTCGCGCCCGACGACGCAGTGGTGACCACGGTGGTCGAGCACCACGCCAACCTGCTGCCCTGGGCCCGGCTCTGCGGACGCCGCTTCGTGGAGTGCGGCCCCGATGGCACGTTCACGACCGCCGACGTCGTCGACGCGCTCGATGGGGGCCCGGCGCCGCGGCTGCTGGCCATCACCGGCGCCTCGAACGTGACCGGCTGGATGCCACCGATCGACGAGATCATCGCCGCCGCCCACGAGCGGGGCGTGCCGGTGCTCGTCGACGGCGCCCAGCTGGCGCCCCACCGCCCGCTGCCGGTCGCCGCCGACTTCGTGGCGTGGAGCGGGCACAAGATGTACGCACCGTTCGGCGCCGGTGTCCTCGCCGGGCCCCGGGCCACCTTCGCCGAGGGCGATCCGTTCCTCGCCGGGGGCGGCGCGGTCGACCTCGTCGACCTCGACGAGGTGGCCTGGACCGATCCGCCCGAGCGGGAGGAGGCGGGCTCGCCGAACGTGCTCGGGGCCGTCGCCCTCGACGCCGCCATCGGCGAGCTGCAGCGCATCGGCTGGGACGCCATCACCGCCCACGACGACCTGCTCGCCGGTCACCTCCGGCGCGGGCTCGCCGGCATCCCCGGCGTGCGCCTCCTCGGCCCCGGACTCGAGGTGCCGACGCTGCCGCTGGCCACGTTCGTCGTCGACGGCGTCCACCACGCGCTGGTGGCCGCCCGGCTGAGCGCCGAGCACGGCATCGGGGTCCGCCACGGCTGCTTCTGCGCCCACCCGTACCTGCTGCGCCTGCTCGGGCTCTCCGAGACCGAGGTGGCGGCCTACCGCGAGGCGGTGCTGCGGGGCGATCGGCGGGCGGTGCCGGGCGCGGTGCGGGCCAGCGCCGGCCTGTCGACGTCGGTGGCCGACATCGACCGCCTCCTCGCCGCCGTCGCCGACATCGCGTCGGGCCGGCCGGCGCCCGTCGCCTACCGGCAGGACGCCGGCACCGGCGACTTCTGGCCCGAGGGCGACGCGCCCGGCTGGACCGCCGAGGACCGCGCCGTCGGCGCGTCCTGCGCCCGCGGGTGACCAACGGCCCTGGCCGGCGTCGGGGCGGAGGGGGACGATCGGGGAGACGAGTGAAGGAGCGCGCCGTGAGGGATCTGACAGGCAAGGTCGCAATCGTGACGGGTGCGAGCACCGGGATCGGCCGGGCGGCAGCGTTGGCGCTGGCCGCGGAGGGCGCGGCGGTGGTCGTCTCCGACATCGACGAGGTGCGAGGTGAGGCGGTCGCCGCCGAGATCACGGCCAAGGGCTTCCGAGCGATGTTCGTTCGCGCCGACGTGAGCGACGACGCCCAGGTGGCAGCGCTGGTGGACCGAACGGTCGAGGAGTTCGGCGGGCTCGACATCGCGTACAACAACGCCGGCATCGAGGGGTCGCCGGCACCGACGGCCGACTGCTCGGTCGAGAACTGGCAGCGGACGCTGGCGGTGAACCTGACCGGGGTGTGGTCGTGCATGCGCCACGAGCTCCCCAAGATGCTCGAGCGGGGCGGCGGGTCGATCATCAACTGCGCCTCGGTGGCCGGCCTGGTCGGCTTCACCGGCATCCCGGCCTACGTCGCCTCCAAGCACGGTGTGGTCGGGCTCACCAAGACGGCGGCGCTCGAGTACGCGGAGCAGGGGATCCGGGTCAACGCCGTGTGCCCCGGCGTGATCGACACCGAGATGGTCGACCGGTTCGTCGGCGGCTCGGAGGAGGCGCGCGAGGCGATGGTCGGCATGGAGCCGGTCGGCCGGCTCGGCACGCCCGAGGAGGTCGCCGACGCCGTCGTCTGGCTGGCGTCGGATGGCGCCAGCTTCGTCACCGGGCAGGCCATCGCGGTCGACGGCGGGTTCGTCGCCCGGTAGCGCCCGGACCGCCCGCCGGCCCGGCCCTGGCCGTGACCGGCTCGTTACCGACGCTGTACGCCCCGGTGACCGCGGGACGGAACCCTTTGTCCCAGCGGCGCACCGGCGGCGACAGCGCCCGTTCTCCAGCAAGCTGAGCCGCCGGTGCCTGCCGCCGGGTGGCCGCTCCCCGATCGTCCGGCCATGCGCGCCGGGAGAGCGCCGATGTGAGAGGTTGACGGCGTGGCGGTCCCGGTCCACGCGCCGCACCGACGGTCCCTCTTCCAGCACCCGGCCCGCCTGATCACCGGCGCGTTCGCCGGCAC
Organism: Acidimicrobiales bacterium; assembly: GCA_035540955.1. Classification (GTDB taxonomy): domain Bacteria; phylum Actinomycetota; class Acidimicrobiia; order Acidimicrobiales; family CADCSY01; genus DATLFP01. Next base: position 27,611 of record DATLFP010000107.1, on the reverse strand, counting down.
CATCGCCGCCGGAACGCTCCTGCTCATGGTGCCGCTGGCCGCCGAAGGCCCCGGCGGGAGCAGCTTCGGCCAGGCCGCCTTCACGGCGACGTCGGCGGTGACGGTCACGGGGCTCGCCGTCGTCGACACGCCGTCGCACTGGTCGGCGTTCGGCACCGGCGTGATCCTGTTCCTCATCCAGCTGGGCGGGATCGGGATCATGACCCTCGCCTCGCTCGTGCTGGTGGGGATCTCGGGCCGGGTCGGCCTCCGCCAGCGCCTCGTGGCGCAGCAGGAGGTCGGCGTCCTCACCCTGGGCGAGGTCCGCAGCGTCGTGCGGGCCGTGCTCATCATCACGGCGGCGGTCGAGGCGATCGTGGCGATCGTCCTCACCACGTGGTTCACGACCCGGTACGACGAGTCCTTCCTCGACGCCCTGTGGCTCGGCGTGTTCCACGCCGTGTCGTCGTTCAACAACGCCGGGTTCGCGCTGTGGTCGGACTCCCTGGTCCGCTTCGTCTCCGACCCGGTCGTGAACGTCACGGTGATGGTCGCCATCGTCCTCGGCGGCCTCGGGGTCCCGGTGCTCGGCGAGCTCTTCCGCGACCGATTGCACTGGAGCCGGTGGACGCTGCACACGAAGCTCGTGCTGACCACCTCGGCCGGGCTCCTCCTCGCCGGCTGGATCCTCGTCTGCGCGTTCGAGTGGACCAACGCCGCGACGATGGGGCCGCTGTCGATCCCTGAGAGCCTGCTCTCGGGGCTCTTCCAGAGCGTCACGTCGCGCACCGCCGGCTTCAACACCCTCGACGTGGGCGGCATGCGGGAGGCGACGTGGCTGGTCACGTCGGCCCTCATGTTCATCGGTGCCGCCCCTGCGTCGACCGCCGGCGGCATCAAGGTGACGACCTTCGCCATGCTCGGCTTCGTGATCCTCTCCGAGCTCCGCGGCGACAAGGACGTGACCCTGTTCGCCCGCCGGATCCCGGGGGTGGCCCAGCGGCAGGCCCTCGCCATCGCGCTCATCGGCGTGGGGGTGGTCTTCGGCGCCACGCTGTTCATCACCGAGGTGTCCGGCCTCGGGATCGGGCCCATCCTGTTCGAGGTGACCAGCGCCTTCGGCACCGTCGGCCTCTCGACCGGCATCACTGCCGGCGTCACGACGGCCGGGCAGGTCATGCTGGTGCTCATCATGTTCGCGGGGCGGGTTGGCCCCCTGACCGTCGGCACGGCGCTGGCGTTGCGCTCGCGCGATCGCCGGTTCCGACTCCCGGAGGAGCGTCCTCTCATTGGCTGAACGACGAAGGCGTCGATCTCGCAGCTCGCCCGGCTCGGTGATCGTGATCGGGCTGGGCCGCTTCGGCACGTCGATGGCCCGGACGCTGGAGACCCTGGGCAGCGAGGTGCTGGGCGTGGACGCCCGGCCCGACCGGGTCGCCGACCTCCGCGACGAGCTCACCCACGTCGCCGAGGCCGACACCACCGACGTCCGCGCCCTCGAGCAGCTCGGGGCGGCCGACTTCGATCGCGCCGTGGTCGCCATCGGCGGCGCCATGGAGTCGTCGATCCTCACCACGGCCGCCCTCGTCGACCTCGGCATCGGCGACATCTGGGCGAAGGCCATGACCGAGCAGCACGCCCGCATCCTCGAGCTCGTCGGCGCGCACCACGTGGTGTTCCCCGAGGCGCAGATGGGCGAGCGGGTCGCCCACCTCGTCGCCGGGCGGATGCTCGACTTCCTCCCGCTCGACGCCGGTTTCGCGTTGGTGGAGGCGACGGCGCCCGAGTCGATGACGGGCCGGACCCTCGGGGAGATCGGTGTGCGCGCGAAGTACGGCGTCACCGTCGTCTGCGTGAAGCCCGTCGGGGGCCGGTTCACCTACGCCACGCCCGACACCGTCCTCGGCCCGGGCGACCTGATCGTGGTGGCCGGCGAGACCGACGACGCCGAGGCGTTCGCGGCCCTCGACTGACGCGCCGCTGGCGGGGCCCTCCAGACCCCGCCAGCGCAGTCTCGTTCTCGTTGTCCGCCCCCTCGCCCACCGGCGATGCGTACCGTCAGCAGTGGGAGGATCCGGCGAGTGCTCGGCGACCCTGCGATCGCGCGACCCTCGTCGCGGTTCCTCGGTCACGGCCGGACCGCCGGCGAGCGAGGTCATGTGGCGACGGTGCCACTCCCCGACTCAGTGAGGCGGAGAGCGCTCGACGAGCTCACAGCACATCCGGACACCTCCGGTCTTGCTGTTCGACGACTCTCTCTCCTCGATCCTCGCGCCGATTCGCCAGAGGTCAAGGGGCGATCGCGCGGCGTTGCGCGGCTGTCGCGCCGGATCAGGCAGAAGGCGCGTGCTCCCGACGGAGCCGGTCGCGCTCGGCGTGCCACGCCCGCTCGCGATCGGCGACGTCGCGGCCACGCTCGGCGGCGAGCCGGAACCAGCCGGGACCGGGTCGCCCGATGTCGGCCCGGACGACCACCGCGCTGAGCAGGCCCCGGCCGGCATCGGCCTCGGCCTCGGACACCGCCCGCAGGAACGGCACGAGGTCCCCCTCGAGGCCGAGCCCGGCCCGGAGCTGCTCGTAGGTGATGGTCTCGCCCCGTCCGGCGACCCCGACGAGCAGCGCTCGGAGGAGATCCATGCCCTCATCTTCGGTCGGCACTCGCTACCCGGGATGCGGGACGGGCTCCTCCTGCACGGCGCCGAACCGGCCGAGGGCGAGCACGAACGCGAAGCCGGCCACGGCGAGCGCGAGGGGAACGAGCACCTCGCCTCCCGGCGCCGCCAGCTCGGTCGTGCCCGTGCCCCCGGGCCAGGGCCACAGCACGCGCACCGACCCGAGCATCAGGCCGATCATGACCGCCACCACGCGGTCGTGGTGGCGGTCGAGGAGCCAGGCCAACAACCGGGCGAACACGGCGAGGCCCACCACGCAGCCGGCGAGGAAGAGTGCGATCGCCGGCAGGTCGCGATCGTTCACGGCGCCCAGCACGTCGCTGTACATCCCCACCATCACGAGCAGGAACGAGCCCGAGACGCCGGGCAGGATCATGGCGCAGATGGCCAGGGCCCCCGACGCCGGGTAGGCCCACAGCGGCGCGGTCGCCTCCTGGCCGGCCGTCGCCGTCGTGTCGGTCCGCAGCCCGAGCAGGAGGAAGAGGGCGGCACCGACCACGAGGACGATCACGAGGTGACTGCGCTCGGGTCGGCGCAGCAGGCTCCTCGCCACCACCACCGAGCCGGCGACGAGACCGAAGAACAGGGCGCCGAGCTTGATCGGCTCATCGTCGAGCAGGTGCTCGATGACCGAGGCGAGGGTCAGCACGGCGGCGCCGATCCCGGCGAGCAGGGGGACGAGCAGGGCCCAGTCCACCTCGGCGATCCCCCGCAGCCCGTCCCGTACCCGACCCCGCAGGATCCAGCCCAGGGCCCGCGCCCCGTCGCGGATGGCGTCGATCAGCCGGGCGTAGATGCCGCAGACCAGCGCCACCGTCCCGCCCGACACCCCGGGGACGACGTCGGCCGACCCCATGAGGAAGCCGACCCCGAGATGCTTCACCAGTCCGCGCACGGCCGCCAGGATGCCCGCCCGGCCGGCCCGACCCCGAACCGGCCGTCCCGGCCACCCCCGCGCCGACCGGCCCGCGAATGGCCCGATCGGGCCATGGAGTGCAGCCCGAATCCGGTCTGTACTGCCCAGGTGGGGTCATCGCATCGCCTCGGGAAGGTGGCCGTCCGGGCCCCCGACGAGCTGACGATCGCCGCCGTCGCCTGGCTGCGGGTGGGGATCGCGGTCGGCGCCGCGGCCGCCGGGTCGATCCCCGCCGACCTGTCGGGGCGCCACACCCTCCTGTTCGTGCTCATCGGCCTGGTGTGGGTGCCCTGGAGCGTGCTCGTCCTCTTCGCGTCCGAGCGGCCCGGCACGTGGGTGCGCTGGGGGGCTCCCACCGGTGACCTCGCCGTGCTCTTCGCCGTCCAGGCGTTGGCGCCCGGCGGCAGCGAGGCCGTGCTCGCCGGCTACGTCGTCGTGATCGCGTTCGCGGCCGCCACCGCCGGCCGCGCCGTCGCCGGCGCCCTGGCGGGCGCCGCGATCGCGCTCAGCATCCTCGCCCACTCCCTCGCCGACCAGCCCGATCGCCTGAACCCGGCGGTGCTGGTGCTGTTCGTCGTCGCCACCGCCGCCATCGTGCTCCTGATCGACCGCACGAGCTCCCTGCACGCCCGCGCCACCGCGCGCGCCGCCCACCTGCAGAGCACCGCCGACGCCGTGCTCGCCCACATCGCCGACGGGGTGGTCGTCACCGACCCTGCCGGTGCGGTGCTGGCGTGCAACCCGGCGTCCGAGCGCATTCTCGGCCTCCCTGCGGCGGCGCTCGTCGGCCAGTCGTGCGCGGCGGCGCTCGACCTCCACATCGAGCAACGCGCCCTCGACTGCAGCGACGGCTGCCGGCTCCTCACCGAGCCTTCCGCCACCGACGCCTCGCTCGGGCACGAGGTGTGGCGTGCGGCCGGCAGCCGCCGCCAGCCACTGCTGGCCAACGTCACACCCATCAGGGGCGACGACGGGGCCGTCGTCGAGGTCGTGCACTCCCTCCGCGACATCACGCGGCTCAAGCAGTCGGAGGAAGCGAAGACACTGTTCCTCGCCACGGCCTCCCACGAGCTGAAGACCCCCTTGACGGTGATCCGGGGCTTCGTCGAGACGCTGCTCAAGGAACCGCTCGACGAGGGAGGCCGGCAGCTCGCGCTCGATGCCGTGCACCGCCGGGCCATCGAGCTGAGCAGCATCGTCGACCGGCTGCTGCTCTCGAGCCGCATCGAGGCGGGCCGCGTCGAGCTGACGCTGACCGTCGTCGATGTCGTCGAGATCCTCGAGGAGCGGGTGCTCGCCCTGGCCGCCGCCCGCGAGCGGGTCGTCGACCTCCACGTCGAGCCTGGCGTCGGTCTCGTCCACGGCGACGCCGCGGCGCTGGCGACGGTCTTCGAGCACCTCATCGACAACGCCATCAAGTACTCCCCCGAAGGCGGACCGATCACCGTCGACGCCCGCGGGGGTGAGCGGACGCGGGTGGTCGTCAGCGACCGCGGCATCGGCATGGACGCCGAGGAGCTCGCGCTCTGCTTCGACAAGTTCTGGCAGGCGGAGTCCACCGACGTCCGGCGCTTCGGGGGAACGGGGATCGGCCTCTACATCGTGCGGTCGCTCGTGGAAGCCATGAACGGCCGACTCACCGCCCGCAGCTCACCGGGAGCGGGCTCGAGCTTCACCGTGGAGCTGTTGAGCGCCGGCACGACGCCGGACGCGGGTGACGAGCGGGCACCGGGAACGGGGGAGTCGACGATGATCCGCGAGTTCATGCGCCAGATCGGCGTTCCGGAGCGGGAGGCGCCGTGAGAGCGCTCGTGGCTTCGACCAACGTGCTCCTCGGCCTCGTCTACACGAGCTATGGCGTCATGACGATCGTCGACCTGAAACGGGGCTGGAGGTCGAGCGGGATCTCGCACTTCGGGTTGGCATGGATCGCCATGGCCTTCACGTGCGGTCCGCACCACCTCGAACACGGGGTCCACGTGGCCATGCACCGGGACGGCGCTCCCCTCGACCTCTTCGCGGTGGCCGTCGGGCTGCCGGCCGGCATCGTGTGGTTCTTCCTGCGCGTCGAGGCGCTGGCGGGGGGCCGCGGTGACCGGTTCGTCGCCGGCACCCCTCGGTGGGTGTCGGCGCTGCCGGTCGCCGCCGGCGTGTACCTGGTCGTGCTCCTCAGCGCCGCGGGCAGGGTGGTGGCCGACAGCTCCGAGTTCGGTCCCCGCCTCGTCCCCAACCTGCTCCTGCTCGGCCTCTACATGCAGATCGGCTACTACCTCCTGCGGACGCAGCTCCAGAACCGTGGTCCGCTCGGCGGCTGGTCGGTCTCCGGGCTCTCCCTGACCCTCGTCTTCCCGACGTGCGGGCTGATGCACTCGGTGTACGTGCTGTACGCCTCGACGCTCCGCTACAGCGTCGAGTGGCACGGGCTCGTCATCGACTGGCTCGCGGTCCCTGCCGCGGTGTACTTCGTGTGGGTCGTGCGCGGCCTCTGTCTCGGAACCCGGACCGACTGGAACCTGGGGGCCCAGGGCGTGCAGACCGCGAACCTCGCCGTCGCGTGATGGCGGTCGCGCTCGTCGTCGACGATGCCGCCGACATCCGGCTCCTCATCCGCGGTCTGCTCGGCGGGCACGGCTTCGAGGTGCGCGAAGTCGCGGACGGCACGGAGGCGCTGGCCGCCCTCGCCGATGACCCGCTACCGGACGTCGTCGTGCTCGACGTGCAGATGCCCGAGCTCGACGGTTGGGACACGTTGGTCGCGATTCGCGGCGAGCCGCGGACGGCATCGGTGCCGGTCGTGCTCTGCACCGTCAGGTCACAGCGCGCCGACGTGTCGCGCGGCTGGCGCCTGGGCTGCGATGCTTTCGTGGTGAAGCCGTTCTCCGCCGACGATCTGGTTGCCGTCGTGGCGGCGGCCTGCGACGGCGACGAGGAGCAGCGCGCCGCTCGCCGGCGGAGCCAGCTCGAGGCGGTGATCGAGTGACGGACGAGCACGCGACTCGCATCCGGACGATGATCGTCGACGACCAGGACGACATCCGGTCGCTGATGCGCATGCTCATCGAGCTCGACAGCGAGGTGATGGAGGTGAGCTGCGAGGCCGCCAGCGCCGTCGAGGCGCTGGCGATCATCGACGCCTGTGACCCCCGCGTGATCGTGCTCGACGAGATGATGCCGGGGATGAGCGGGGTCGAGGCGGCCGCCGCCATCCGGGCGCGGCGACCGGACCAGCTCCTCATCCTCTGCACGGCGTATCTGGACAGCGACGTGGCCGCCCGCGCTCGGGAGGCGGGCATCGCGGTGTCGGTCCACAAGGACCAGGTGCGCACGCTGCCGGGCTTGATCCGGCGGCTCGCTGCGGCCTGAGCCGGGTGGTGCCGCTCACGCGGCGACGTCGCCCGAGCGCACCGGCACCTCGAACCCGATCCGCCGCATCTCCCCCCACGTGCTGGCGCGCCGGATGGTCCACCAGGCGCGCGCCCGCACGACGGTCATGAGCTGGCGGTAGCCGATGTTCTCGGCGAGCGCCGCCACCATCAGCCGGACCAGGCAGCGCCACTCGGGGGCACGCCGGTAGAGCCGCTCCTCGAGGAGGATGGCGGTGTAGGAGAGCACGAAGCTGTAGGTGATCGACAGCCCGATCGTGACCAGGAGCACCGTGGGCGACGCCAGCCCGAAGACGAGGGCGGTGACAACGGCGACCAACCCGACGGTCTCCACGATCGGGCCGAGCATCTCGAAGAAGACGTAGTAGGGCACCGCCAGCATGCCGAGGCGCCCGTAGCGGGGGTTGGCGATCATCGATCGGTGGCGGCCGAGCATCTCGATGAGCCCCCGCTGCCACCGGTCGCGCTGACGCACGAGGGACCGCAGGTCGCTCGGCGCCTCGGTCCAGCAGATGGGGTCGGGGAAGAAGGTGATCCGGCACGGACGGCCCTGCTCGCGATGGTGCCGGTGGAGCCGGAGGACGAGCTCGGCGTCCTCGCCGACCGTCGTCGTGTCGTAGCCACCTGCGTCGATCACGGCCTGGCGCCGGAACAGGCCGAACGCCCCCGAGATGATGAGCACCATCTGCAACCTCGACCATCCCACGCGCGCCGCCAGGAACGCCCGCAGGTACTCGAGGATCTGGATGTTGGCGATCAGCGAGGTCGACGTGCGGACCTCGACCACCCGCCCGGCTTCGACCCGCGAGCCGTTCACGATCCTGACGATGCCGCCCGTGGCCACGGTGTCGGGATGCGACTGGAACTCCCACACGAGCCGCGGGAGGGCGCCCGGATCGAGGATCGTGTCGGCGTCGATGGCGCACACCAGGGGGTAGCGGGCGTAGCAGAGCCCGGCGTTGAGGGCGTCGGCCTTGCCCCCGTTCACCTTGTCGAGCACGGTCAGGCGCGGCTCGGTGGCGCTGACCCAGACCCGCTGCACGGGCGCGGTCGCCAGGCCGGCGCGCGGCGCCCTCGTCGCCGGGACGAGCGAGAACGCCGCCACGAGCTGCTCGAGGGTGTCGTCGGTGGAGCCGTCGTTGATGACGATGATCTCGAAGTTGACGAACTGCGATCGCAGCAGCCCTCGGATCGACCCGACGATGGTCGGCGCCTCGTTGTAGGCGGGCGCCAGGATCGAGACCGGCATGCTCAGCGGCGACTCGCCGACGCCGCGGTAGTCGCGGAGCGGTCGGCGGCGCACGTAGCTCCCCACGGTCCGCCACCCCACCGCAGCCATGACCGTGTACACGGAGGCGAGGATCCCGAAGTACACCATCAGGAACCACACGACGAGCTCGATCACCCGACCGGCGGTCACGATGCCCGGGCCGAGATCTCGAGCGCCTCGACGGCGCACTCTGCGGCGTACGGGTCGTTGCCTACGGTCGCCCGCTGGAGCGCGAGGTTCCCGGCAGTGCCGAGCCCGCTGAGGGCGGTCGCCGCGTTCGAGCGCGCCCACCACGCGGCGTCGTTGAGCGCCCGTGAGAGCGGCAGCACGGCGGCGGTGACGCCGAGGGCGCCGAGGGCCATGGCGGCCTGGGCCCGAACCTCCCAGCTGGCGTCGGCGAGTGCGCTCGTGAGGGCGGCGTGGCTCGCCGCCGACCCGCACGTGGCCAGCGCACGTGCCGCGCTGACGCGGGCCTCGGCGTGCGGCGACCCGAGCAGCTCGAGGAGCGCGGCCTCCCCCCGTTCGTCTCCGGAGAGGCCGAGCGCGCGCGCCAGCGCCGCCTGGGTGGCGCCGTCGCGCTCGGGGCCGAGCGCCGCGAGCCGATCGAGGATCACCGGTGTCGCCCACCGGCCGTCCAGGCGCTCGATGAGTCGATCGGGCATCAGCCGGCCGACGGCGACGGCGTCGATCAGGGCGGCCGCTGACTCCGGCGTCTGGAGGGCACCGAGGGTGCGGGCAGCCACGAGGCGCACGTCGCTGTCGCGATCGTCGAGCAGCGGCGCCACCAGCGCAGTCCCGTCAGCAAGCTGGAGATGGCCGATGAGGAGGGCGGCGGTGCCGCGCACCACGGGCCGCCGCGATCGGACACGCCGGGCGAGCGCGGGGCCGAGCCCCGTGCGCAGCGCCGCCGACCGCACGGAGGGGATGACGCCCACTCCTCGCTCCCGCACGACGGCGGGGAGCACGGTGGCGAGGTCGATCTGTGCCGACCGCCGGCGCACAGCGCGGCGGACCAGCGAGTCGAGGTCGGATCCGCCAGACCGCACTGCCCGGCCGAGATCGCCGAGCCGGCCCAGCTGGCGACGCTCCCACCGGTCCCGGCGCAGCTTGCGGGCCACGACAACGCCCGCGAGCAGGGCGTTGAGGGCGGCGCTCAACGCGAGGAAGACGCCGAGAGTCGGGTCCATGCAGGTCTTTCGTCGACCAACACGCCTCGAACCTCGACACAACAGTCGATCAACTCGACGCGTGAGCGAGGGGTCGTGGACGGGTAGGTCGGGGCGGCCATGCCCAGCTTCGAGAGCGTCTTCCACCAGATCGCGGCCGTCCTGTTCCTGGCGGCGGCCGTGGGGGTGGCCGCCCGCCGTCTCCGCCAGCCCCTGATCGTCGCCTTCATCCTCACGGGGCTGCTCGTGGGCCCGTCGGGACTGGGCATCGTGCGGGGCCAAGAGGAGATCACGGTCCTCGCCGACATCGGCATCGCGCTGCTGCTGTTCGTGGTCGGCCTCAAGCTCGACCTTCACCTGATCCGCAGCGTCGGTCCGGTGGCCCTCGCCGCCGGCCTCGGTCAGGTCGCGTTCACGTCGGTCATCGGCTTCGGCATCGCCCTCGTCCTCGGGCTGTCGACGACTGCCGCGGCCTACGTGGCGGTGGCGCTCACGTTCTCGAGCACGATCATCATCGTCAAGCTGCTGTCGGACAAGGGCGAGGTCGAGGCGCCCCACGGGCGCATCGCCATGGGCATCCTCATCGTCCAGGACCTCGTGGTCGTTGTGATCATGATCGTCCTCTCAGCCTTCGGCGGCGACGGCGGTTCGCTCGCCGTCGACCTCGGGCGGGTGCTCCTGGTCGGCGCCGCGTTCCTCGCCGCCATCGCCGTGCTGATGCGGTGGATCCTCCCGCCGCTCCTGCATCGCCTGGCCCAGACCCCTGAGCTCCTGGTGCTCTTCGCGGTGGCCTGGGCGGTGGCGCTCGCGGCGGCCGGCGACGCCCTCGACTTCAGCGAGGAGGTGGGGGCCTTCCTGGCCGGTGTCTCGCTGGCGTCCACGCAGTACCGGAGCGCGATCAGCGCGCGGCTCGTGTCGCTGCGCGACTTCCTGCTCCTCTTCTTCTTCATCGACCTCGGCGCCCGGCTCGAGTTCACCGGCGTCCAGAGCCAGGTGGTGCCGGCGTTGGTGCTGTCGCTGTTCGTGCTGGTCGGCAACCCCGTGATCGTGATGGCGATCACGGGGTTCATGGGCTACCCGTCCAAGATCGGGTTCCGCACCGGCCTCACCGTCGCCCAGATCAGCGAGTTCTCGTTGATCTTCGCCGCGCTCGGCCTCGACCTCGGCCACATCGACGAGGAGGCCGTCGGGCTCATCACCACGGTGGGACTCATCACCATCGCCCTGTCGACGTACGCGATCCTCGGCGCCGACGGTCTGTACCGGCGCCTCGAGCCGGTCCTCGGCGTCTTCGAGCGGAACCGATCGAAGGACGCCGACTTCGAGGTCGGGACGGGGCCGCCCCCCGAGGTGGTGCTCGTCGGCCTCGGCCGGTCGGGCCGCCCCCTCGCCGAGCGCTTCAGCGAGGCCGGCATCGCCGTGCTCGCCGTCGAGATCGACCCCGAGCTGCTCCACACCTGGGCCGACGACGACGTGCGCACCACCTACGGCGACATCGAGGACCCGGAGCTGCTCGGCAGCCTCCCGCTCGACGCCGCCCGCTGGATCATCAGCACCACCGCCGACACGACCGCCAACCTCGCCCTCCTGCATGCCGCCCAGCACCATGGCTTCGAGGGTCGCGTCGCGGTGTCGGCCCACGGGCCCGAGGACGGGCGCCGGCTCGAGGAGGCGGGTGCCGACCTGGTCCTGCTGCCGTTCGACATCGCCGCCGACCACGTGATCGAGGACCTGCGCCGGTCCTGACGTCGTTCGTCAGGATCTCGGCGCACCCAGACCGGCTGTACCGGCCTGGATGCGCCGAGAACTGACGCGGGCCGGTCCTGACGCCCGCTCAGACGCGGGTGGGGTTGGCCGGGAGGCGGAGGCCGTGCATGCCGCCGTCGACGTCGACGACGGCACCGGTCACGAACGACGCCGCCGGTGACGCCAACCACGCGACCGTGCGGGCGACCTCCTCGGCCCGCCCCAACCGGCCCACCGGCTGGCGGGCGGCGAGCTGGGCCCGGGCGGCGGCGGGATCGGGGGCGGCGTCGAGGAGGCGGCCGACCCACGGGGTGTCGACGGTCCCCGGCGCCACCGCGTTCACCCGGATGCCGTGGGCCACGCCGTCGGCGGCCATGGCCAGGGTCAGCGCGTGCACCGCGCCCTTCGTCGCGCTGTAGGCCGCCCGCAGCGGGAGGCCGGCGTGGCCGGCGATCGACCCGATGCTCACCACCGCCGCGTGGTCCGAGGCGCGCAGCTGTGGCTGGGCGGCCCGCACGACCCGCACGATGCCGAGCACGTTCACGTCGAACAGCCGGTGCCACTCGTCGTCGTCGTTCTCGGCGACGTCGCCCACGGCACCGATCCCCGCGCAGCACACCACGATGTCGAGCCGGTCGCGCGTCGCGACCGCGCCGTCGACCGCCGCGGGGTCGGTGACGTCGGCGACGACCGCCTCGTCGGCGTCGGCGGCCGCGACGACGTCGAGGCCCACCACCCGCGCCCCGCCCGCCTGCAGCTCGGCGACGCAGGCGGCACCGATGCCCGACGCCGCGCCGGTGACGAGTGCGGTGAGGCCGTCGAGCCCGAGCCCGTTCACCGCCCGCTCCACACCGGTCCGTCGGGGAACCGGAACGCCGCGATCGAACCAGCGTGCATGGTCGAGGTGAAGCCCGGCACCGCCGGCGCCCGGTAGCGGCCGTCGCGGATGTCGACGGGGTGGAGGAAGTGCTCGTGCAGGTGATCGGCCATCTCGATGATCCTTCCCGGCTGGTCGCCGGCCACGGCGACGAAGTCGAACATCGACAGGTGCTGCACCAGCTCGCACAGGCCGACGCCCCCGGCGTGGGGGCACACCGGCACGCCGTACTTGGCGGCGAGCAGCAGGGTGGCGATGTTCTCGTTGACGCCCGCCACCCGGCAGGCGTCGATCTGGCAGATCTCCATCGCGCCCGACCGCAGGAACTGCTTGAACATCACCCGGTTCTGGCAGTGCTCGCCGGTGGCGATGGGCACCTCGACGGCGTCGGCGATGGCGAGGTGGCCGAGGATGTCGTCGGGCGAGGTCGGCTCCTCCACCCACGCGAGGTCGTAGCGCTCGAGCTGGCGGATCCGCTCGATCGCCTCGGCCACCTCCCAGGTCTGGTTGGCGTCGACGGCGAGGCGGATGTCGGGACCGATCGTCTCCCGCACGAGCCGGACGCGGCGCAGGTCGTCCTCGGCCGACGCCCCGACCTTGATCTTCACCTGCCGGTAGCCGGCGGCGACGACGTCGGCGCAGCGGGCCGCGACCACGTCGTCGGGGTAGCCGATCCAGCCCGCCGAGGTCGTGTAGGCGGGTAGGCCCTCGGCCAGGAGACGGCGCTCGCGCTCGGCCCGCCCCGGCACCGCCCGCTCGAGCAGCTCGACCGCCTCCTCCGGCGTGAGGGCATCGGTGAGGTGGCGCCAGTCGACGAGCGCCACGATCTCCACCGGCGACAGGTCGGCGAGGAGCTTCCACACCGGCACCCCCGCCGCCTTCGCCCGCAGGTCCCAGAGGGCGTTGATCAGGGCGCCGGCGGCCAGGTGGATCACGCCCTTCTCGGGGCCGAGCCAGCGCAGCTGGGTGTCGTTGGTGAGCGACCGGGCGATCGGCCCGAGGTCGCGCTCGAGGTCACGGACGTCCACCCCGACCAACTGGCGGCCGAGGGCGGCGATGGCGGCGACGCACAGGTCGTTGCCCCGGCCGATGGTGAAGGTGAACCCGTCGCCGGCCAGGTCGCCGTCGGTCTCGAGGGTCACGTAGGCGGCCGAGTAGTCGGGGTCGGGATGCATGGCATCGGACCCGGCCAGGTCGACCGAGGTGGGGAACCGGACGTCGGCGGTGACGACGCGGGTGATCTTCACGGGGCAGTGGTTCCGATCTCGTCGAGCGCCGCCCACAGGTCGTCGGGCACGACGACCTCGAGCAGCGCGGCGTTGGTGGCGACCTCGTCGGGACTGCGGCAGCCGACCACGATGGCCGCGACCGCCGGGTGGCGCAGCGGGTGCTGGATGGCGGCGGCGGCGAGCGGCACGCCGAACCGGTCGCACGCGGCCTGCAGGGCGTCGATGCGGGCCCGGACGGGCGGGGGGACGGCGCCGTAGTCGAAGGTGCCGGCGCCGGGGTCGGCGAGGGCGCCGCTGTTGAACACGCCGCCGGCCACGACGGTCACGCCGCGGTCGGCGCACCGCGGCAGCAGGTCGGCCGCCGCCGACCGGTCGAGCAGCGTCCAGCGGCCGGCGATGAGGACGACGTCGACGGGCGCGTCGCGCACGGCGCGGATCGCGGTGGCGCAGTGGTTGACGCCGACGCCGATGGCGCCCACGACGCCCTCCTCGCGGAGGTCCTGCAGGGCCCTGATGCCCTCGGTCAGGGCGACGTCGAGGTGGTCGTCGGGGTCGTGGAGGAGGGCGATGTCGACCGCGGGGCGCTGGAGCCGCGCGAGGCTGGCGGCCAACGACGCGCGGATGCCGTCGGCGGTGAAGTCGAAGGTGGCGGCGCCCGGTGGGGCGCCGACGAACAGGTCGCCGGGCTCGCGCCGCGGCGCGGGGGCGACGAGACGCCCCACCTTCGTCGACACGACGGGGTCGTGGCCGAGGGCGGCGAGGGCGGCGCCGACCCGCTGCTCGGACAGGCCGTAGCCGTAGAGGGGCGCGGTGTCGATGTAGGTCATGCCGAGGCGGACGGCGGTGTCGACGGTGGCGGTCGCCGTCTCGTCGTCGACCGCCGCGAACAGCCCGCCGAGCGGCGCGGCGCCGAGGCCCACCCGCGGCAGGTCGGTGAGGCGGCCGCTCGTCATGCCCGGAGCGCGCGCTCGGCGGCGAGCTGGATGCGGGCCGGCACCGCATCGGGTTCGACGTCGCCGCGGAGGGCCTCGTTGATCGCCTGCCACCCGGCGTCCTCGACCGCCGGGAACCGCTCCAGCGGCGGGTAGGTGAGCATCCCGGTGGCGATCGTCTCCCGGAGCACGGCGAGGCGGCGCTCGTCGATCTCGTCGTCGGGGACGACGGCGGCGAACGCTTCGACGTGGGCGGGGACGGTGCCGCCGGTGGCGTCGAGGGCGGCCGCCTCGGCGTCGATCAGTCGGGCGACGAGGGCGCGGGCGCCGTCGGGATCGCCGGCGGTGCGGGGGATGGCCCACGAGTGGCACCCGGCGTAGGAGATCCCGCCCGGGTAGCGGTGGGGCGTGAGCGGCTGGCCCGAGCGGCGGATGGCGCCGTAGCCGCCGGGCCACGCGCCGGCGGCGTCGACCCGGCCGGCGAGCAGCGCGGCGTCGACCTCGTCGTAGTGCCAGTCGGGCAGGTCGGCGGGCGCCCGCGACGCCAGCGTGCACAGCGTCCGCACCGCCCACCGGGCCTCGGGGCTGTCGATGACGGGCCGGGTGCCGTCGAACAGGCGGCCGCCGCGACTGACCACGAGCTCGAAGAACGTGCCGAACAGGCCGGACTCCCGGCCCGGGAACCCGAACACGAGGTCACCGGCCACGAGGTCGTCCCAGGAGGCCGGGGGGTCGGGCCGGGCCGACCACAGCACGCGGACGTCGATGCACCGGGGCACCGACAGCAGGTCGCCGTCGAAGCGGCACAGCTCGACCGCGGCCGGCGCCAGGGCGCTGGTGTCGAGGTCGAGGGGCGACAGCCACCGGCGCTGCGATGGCGCGTACTTGGAGTGGGTCGACAGCACGTCGATGCGCTCACCGGTGGCCAGGAGCTCGGCGACGGCGCGGTTGAGGCTGGGGTGGTCGGCGTGGACGACGACCTCGACGTCACCCAGGACGGGGTAGAGGTGGTCGTACATCGGCCCCCCGACCAGGGCCACCCGCAGCCTGTCGCTCATCGGGGCAGATCATCGCACCTCTCACGCGGAGCACAGCCGGGTGACGCCGCGACCGCCGAGCACCTCGTCGAAGCCGTCGACGAGGCAGGCGACGAAGCCGTCGACGTCGTGCACCGCTCCGGTGTCGCAGACCACGCCGATGCACGCCGTGTCGAGGTGCGACAGCAGGGCGACCGACAGGGCGGCGCCGCTCGGGGGCGCGAGCGCCCACTCGCGGAGCACCTCGGCCCCCGCCAGGAAGACGGGGAGGGGGATGCCGGGGACGTTCGTGATCGTGAGGTCGACGCCCTTGAGCATCGAGGCGAAGACACCGGTGGTGACCGGGCGGGGCAGCGCGTTGAGGGCGCTCGCGAGCACGTCGGAGAGGGCGAGCGCCGGCTCGGCGCGCCACCGGTCGGCGATGGCGCCGACCACCCGCATCCGCTCCACGGGATCGTGGATGCCGAGCGGCAACGTGAACCGCGTGGGGGCGAAGCGGTTCCCGGCCTCGGGGTCGTCGTCGCCCCGGAGGTTGACCGGCATGTCGACGCGCACGTGCTCGGCGGCAGCCCCGTGCTTCTCGTGGTAGCGGTCGGCACCCCCGACCACGGCGGCGAGGAGGGCGCCGTTGACCGTGCAACCGGCGGCGTGGGCGGCGTCCTTCAGCGCGTCGAGCGGCACCTCGAGCGTGTCGAACCGGCGGCCCAGCGTGCGACCGGCCAGCAACGCCGACGTCGGCCCCGCCGGCGCCAGGAGGCGGGCGGCCGACGCCATCATCGTCCGGAAGTCGCGCACCGCGGCCAGCGGGTGCCGGCCGGCCGTCGCGAGTCCGGCCAACCGGGCCGGGGCCAGGGTGACCGCCCGCGCCACACCCCGCACCCGCCGCTCGGCGCGCCGCCGGGCCAGGTCGCCGACCGAGAACGGCCGGGCCGTCGGAAGGGACGGTGCCGGTGCCGCTGCCGGATCCCGCTCGAGATCGAGCATGGCGGCGGCCAGGCGGATGCCGCCGACCCCGTCGGCGATCGAGTGGTGCAGCTTCTGCACGAAGGCCGCCCGCCCGCCTTCGAGGTCCTCGAACAGGGTGAACTCCCACAGCGGTCGCGTGCCGTCGAAGCCGGCCATCGAGAGCGGACCGGCGGCGTCGAGCACCGACCGGAGGGTCCCCGGCGCCGGCGCCCGCACGCGCCGCAGGTGGTACGCGAGGTCGAAGTCGGGGTCCTCGACCCACTCGGGCGGTGCGAGCCCGAGGGGCGGGACCACCACCTTCTGCCGAAGGCGAGGAACCTCGATGGCGCCCCGCGTGAGGGTGGCGACGAGGCGATCCCAGTCGGGCGCCCGATCGAGCAGCGCGACCGCGGTGATCGTGGTCCGCAGCACCGGGTCGCGCTCGATGTTCCAGAGGAGCGCGTCGGCCGCGGTCATCGCTGGGCTGTACGAGGCCACGAGGCCAGCGTGCTCCCCGGCCCGTTCCCGCGTGAGGGTCGAAGGTCACGAGATCGCCGGCCCGATCAGGAGGTCGCCGCAGCCTCCGCCAAGCGGGCGAGGTGGCCGATCTCGGACTCGATGCCGGCGGCCAGCACCGAGATGTCGGCCGCGGTGTCGAAGTCGCCCGTGATCCCGAACGCCAGCCGACCGTTGTAGCTGATGATGGCGACGCCGATGCGGACGCCGGGTCCGAGGGGCACGAACGGCAGGTACTCCACCATCTCCCGCCCGAGCGCGTAGTAGGGCTGCTGCGGGCCGGGCACGTTCGTCGTCACCGTGTTCATGCTCCGCTGCGACACGCGACGGAGGACGCGCACGGCGAAGCGGATGGACGGTGCCGTGACCGCCGGGGGCAGGGCGCCCAGGAAGGCGGTGACGGCCTCCCCCGCTTCGGGCTCGTGCGAGCGCTTGAGGCGAGCCATCTCCTCCCGCACCGCCACCAGCCGGTCGAGGGATCCCTCGACCGGCACGGGGAGGTCGAAGAAGATCGCCGAGACGCGGTTGTCGGGGATGCCGCGGGCCGACTCCGTGCGGACCGACACCGGGACGAGCGTCCGCAACGCCACCGCCGCCGGGTCCTCGCCGCGCTTGATCACGAGGTCGCGGAACCCGCTCGTGATCGCCGCGAGGACCACGTCGTTCACGGTCCCGCCGAACGCCTGCCGGATCGTGCGGACGTCGTCGAGCGACGCCCGGGCGCACGTCCAGCGACGATGGGGACCGATCCGGCCGTCGAGCGAGGTGGGCGGTGTCGCCCGCAGCGCCGGGAGGTAGGACCGGAGCCCGACGGCGATGCCGGCGGCCCGCCCGAGCGCCCACCGGGGAGCAGCCGCCGCCGACCGCACCGCCCGCAGCTGGCGGCGGGGGCTCACGGCCAGGTCGGCGAGGGCGTCGACGACCAGGCCGAGCGCCGACGGCTCGGGCGCCGGTCGCCACGTGTCGGCCGCGGGCGGCGCGGGGTCGGGCGTGGCGTCGAGGACGACGCCGATCAGGTCGACGCCGGCGACCCCGTCGACCATGCAGTGGTGGACCTTGCTGATGAGCGCCCACCGGCCGTCGGCCAGGCCCTCGACCATCCATGCCTCCCAGAGTGGCCGGGCGCGGTCGAGCTCGTACGACATGAGCCGGCCCATCAGCTGCTCCAGCTCGGCCTCGCCGCCGGGCGGCGCCAGCGCGGTGTGGCGGACGTGGAAGCCGAGGTCGAAGGTGGGGTGGTCGACCCAGACGGGTCGCCCGAGGTCGAGCGGCACGAAGCGCACCCGCTGCCGGTAGCGCGGGACGAGCGGGAGCTTCGAGGCGATGAGCCCGACCACGTCGGCGAAGTCGGGCGCCGGACCGGCGAAGATGGCGCACGAGGCGATGTGCATGTGGGTCGTGCCGTCCTCGATGTAGAGGAACGACGCGTCCAAGGCGTTCATGCGGTCCATCGGCACTCCCTCCGCCCACGCCGTCGACCCGTCCCCCTGAGTACGCCACGTCGGGGGATGACGGTGGCAGGGCCGAAGGTCCTCACCGAGCTCGGCGGCGGGGGACCGTCAGCGGCGGCGCCCGAACCAGGAGCGCCTCGCCGGTGCCCGGCCGTCACTGCCGCACCGGCACCGGTCGCCCGGCGGCACGTCGCCGAGCACCTGCTCCACGTGGTTCCCGCAACCGCGGTAGGTGGGACGGTCACACGAGCTGCACTGCACCCTGCTGCACATACCCCCCAGGGTATCGGCGTGTCCGGCTTCGCGCCCGCCGGCGCCGCTAGCCGAAGCGGCTGGCGTCGACCACGGCCCGCTGGTGCGTGCCCTCGCTGATGACGCCGCCCGGCGCCTCCACCCGCACCTCGAAGTTCAGCCGCCGCTTCTCGACGCCGGCGAGCCGGCAGTCGACGGTGATCTCCTGCCCGGCCATCGCCGCTCCCTGGTGGCTCACGCACACGTGGGTGCCGACGGTGACCTCGCCGTCGTCGAGGTGGGCCTGGGCGGTGGCCAGGCACGTCATCTCGATGAGCTGGACCATCGACGGGGTCGACAGCACCGCCACCGGCAGGTGGCCGGGCTTCATGTCCTCGGTGACGGTGTAGGTCTGGGTGCCGGTGACGCCGGCGATGAGCGAGTCCTTCATCTCGGCATCATCGCCGATCCGCCGCCGAGGCGGGCGAGGAGGTGGGCCCCCTCATCGCCGGCGTCGCGGCAGGCGGCGAGGACCGCGGTGGTCACGGCGTCGCTCATGGGCCTGGTCGACGGGGGCGCCCAGGTCATGCCGATGGCCCGCAGGTCCTCGTCGGTGAGGGAGCCGATCTGCAGCCACTGCTCGGTGATGCGGACGACCTGTTCCGGCGAGGTGGAGAACCGCCAGCGGAACACGTCGTCGCGGCCGGCCACCGACTGCCAGAGCGAGAGGATCGAGTCGAGCAGCTCGAGCATGTCCTCGTCGATGGTGATCGAGAGGCTCCGTGCGCCTCGGACCGCGGCGACGAGCTGTCGGCAGTGATCGGTCCACGCCTGGGCGATCGCCGCCGGCACGGCCTCGATCTCAATGACGACGTGATCGGGCGCGCCGGACATCAGCGCACCCCGGCCCGCCGCACCTTCATCACCGACTGGTAGAGCCGCTCGGGGAGGTGGATGGCCGCGAACATCGACTTGTCGAGCACCAGCGAGGCGCCCATGGCCATGGCGTCGCCGACCCGAGCCGAGTCGGGCGCCACCGTCCAGAGCACGATGACGGTCTCGGGGGAGAGCCGGCGGATGTGGGGCACCGCCTCGGCACCGTGGAGCCACGGCATCTCGAGGTCGAGGAGCACGATGTCGGGCCGCTCGACGGCGGCCAGCTCGATGGCGTCCACGCCGCTGGCGCCCTCACCCACGACCTCGTACCGGCCGTCCAGCTCGAGCACGGTGCGGGCCATGAAGCGCACGTCGGGTTCGTCGTCGACGATCAGGACGCGGCTCCGGGCGGCGGTGGTGCTGTCCATCCCGCTGATACTCACTGAACCCGCGCCGGATTGGGAGTCCCAGAGCGGATCATTTGCAGAGTGACACGATCCGACTAGTCCGCTCACACGACCCTCTGGGCGCCACGGCATGGGAGCTAGACCGGCACCTCGCCGACGATGCTGACGCGGAGCCCGTGACGGGTCTGCGGGAAGTAGTCCCACATGGCGCGGTGCTGCACGACGCGGTTGTCCCACATCGTCACCGTGTGGGGCTCCCATCGCACGCGGCACTGGAACAGCTCGTCTTCCTGAAAGGCGTACAGGAAGGCGAGCACCGCCGCGCTCTCGGCGCGCGTCAGCTCGTTGATGCGAGTGGTGAACGCACGGTTGACATAGAGCGACTTGCGACCGGTCACCGGGTGCGTCCGCACGACCGGGTGCACGGACGACGGGTACGCGCCATCGCGCGAGTCCGACTCCTTGGTGCCGTAGCGACCGCCGTACACGTGGGACGACTCGTGCCTGGCGGTGAGCGGCGCGAGGAACGCCTTCATCGTGTCGGAGAGCGCGTCGTACGCCGCCGCGGATGACGCGAACAGCGTGTCGCCGCCGACCGGCGGCACCTCTTGCACCCACAGGATGGTCGTCGCCGGCGGGCGCTCGTCGCAGCTGACGTCGGTGTGCCACCCCTCACCGGCCACGACCCGCGATCGCTCGTCGGCGTGGATGATCATGATCTCGGGGTGCCCGTCCACCGTCGGCGCCGCCGGGTGGATGTGGGGCTCGCCCAACCGCCGGCCAACGTCGAGGAGCGCAGCCGGCGTGAGGTCCTGACCCCGGAACACGAGCACGCTGTGATCGGCGTACGCCTGCTCGACCGCCGCCCAGGTCCCGTCGTCGACCTTGCCCAGCTGCACGCCGTCGACCTCCGCCCCCAGCGCCGGGGTCAGCGGGCGCACGCTGACGCCCTCGTACTCGAGTGGCCGAGGGTCGAAGGAAGGGCGACCGCCCCGGGATGTCGGAGGTGTCGGCATGAGGGAGAGGTTCGCGCAGACCATCGTCATCGCGCCTGTGGAAGCTGAAGGCCGAGACGCTCAGGCCCGGTGCAGCACCGGCAACGCCGAGTCGCTGTCCTTGGCGAGGTACATGGCGGCATCGGCGGCGCCGAGGAGCGCGCCCACCGTGCCGCCCGACGACCAGGCCACGCCGATGCTCGCCGTCACCGAGACGGCGCAGCCGGCGATGGCCGCGGGACCGAGCAGCTGACCGGAGATGCGCTCGGCGAACGTGAGCGCAGCGCTCCTCGAGGCGACCTGGGGAGCGATCACCACGAACTCGTCGCCGCCGAGTCGGCCGACCACGTCGCCTGGGCGCACGCCGGCCCGGAGCCGGCTCGCGACCACCTCGAGGACGGCATCGCCGACTGCGTGGCCCAGGGAGTCGTTGACGTTCTTGAAGTCGTCGAGGTCGATGAAGAGCAACCCGACGCCATCGTCGGCGCCCACGCGTGCCAGCGCATGCTCGATCGCCGCGATCGACCCCGACCGATTGAGACAGCCCGTCAGTGCATCGGTCTTCGCCCGATGCTCGAGAGCATCACGGAGCCGCGTCGCCTCCGTCACGTCCGCGACGCACACCACCGCACCTGTGACCTCGCCAACGACGTCGAGCGCGGCCCTGATCGTCCACTCGAGGTGGAGCACGTCGCCATCGGCTCTCTGGTGGTCCAGCACGAACCGGGACGACACGCCGTCGCGGTACAGCGCGATGAACGCCGCCTCGAGCTCGGGTTCGCAGAGGGCACCGGCACCGCCTCCCGCATGTTCGAAGAGCACCGTGGGATCAAGGGGTGCGAGGAGATCGGCGAGTCGAGCGTTGGCGTGCTCGGTGCGGCCGTGGGCGTCGAGCTTGGCCACCCCGACGGGCAGCGTCTCGGTGAGCAGGCCCAGCATCTCGCGCTCGATGACGAGTGCTTCGGTGGCGGCGACCTCGGCCGAGATGTCGTAGAGCTGCAGACTGACCTCGGTGTTGCTCCCGACCTCGTTCGTGATGGTGATGTCGGCCCACAGGAACGTGGCGTCAGCCCGCATCAGCCGACAGCGCCAGCGCAGCGCAACGCCGCGCTGCTCCTTCGCCGCCACCCAGTTGGCGATGGCCGTCTCTCGATCGTCCGGATGCACCAGATGGACGACCGCCGTCCCGACGAGGGGAACGTCCGCGTACCCGAGCAGCTCCAGCGTCGCCGAGGAGCAGCGCACGATCCTGCCGAAGTCATCGCACACGACCTCGCCGATCCGAGGCGTGGCCTCGACCGCCGTCGTCGCCGGCGCGTCCGCGATCCCCGCGCCGCCGTCGGGCACGATGACCACGACGCTGTGCCGTTCGGGGACACCGATGTCGACCAGGTGGAGATCGGCGCGCTGGCCATCACGCAGGCGCACCGAGCGGTGTGCGGAGCCGCGGGTTTGCGTCTCGCCGGCGGCGGCACTCAAGAGTGCGATGTCGGACACGGCGATGACTTCGACGAGCGCCCGCGCGCGCAGTGGCGGATGCCCGTCGGTGGAGATCCCCAAGGCGGCGAGCGCGGGACCGGCCTCTCGGACATTGCGCTCCGCGTCCACGACGGCCACTGAGCAGGCCGGGTTGGCGTGGAGCAGTGCGGCGAGCGCGGCGACTCGCGCCGACAGATCGGTCTCGGTGGCGATCACGACGCCGGTAGGCGTCACCATGCGCCCGTTGCGAGGAGCAATCGGTCCCCCCCGCACCGACGATCGGTCATGTCCACCGTTCGACCCCGTCGAACGACCACTTGAGGAGACCGACCGAGAGTTGCGGCTCCGTTGTGATTGGCGTTGGAGCGGGCCGCGTGCGCCACGACGCTCGAGTGAGAGTGGAGGTGAGCGGATTCGAACCGCCGACTTCTACGTTGCGAACGTAGCGCTCTGCCAACTGAGCTACACCCCCGCGAGGGACGGGTCAGTGTAACCAGCGATCTGGGCGGGATATCCGTGACGTGGGGCCGCAAATCCCGCCCAGAACCGGTGTCGAGTTCAGCGAGCGAGCGTGCGGAGGGCGGGCTCAGCGGAGCGCACCGGCGCCAGCGCCGGCCCCGGCAGGTAGCGCACCTTCATCTCCCGCTCGGCGGCGATGGTGCGGGCCCGGACCAGGAGGGCGACGTACCCGGCGAGCGCCAGGTCGGCCACGACGTTGAGGGCGAACGCCGGCCGGAACACGAGCCCGAGGGCGAGGGTGACGACGACGGCGCCGAGCAGGGCCAAGAGGACGTTCTGGCGCCGGCGCTGCAGCTCGGCGCGGGTGGGCACCGGGCGGGCCATCCGCGCCCCGGGGGCGCCGTAGGCCACCGGGCGGAAGGCGGCGGGCGAGCCGACGACACCCATGGGGCCCGCCGGGGCCGCGGGCGCCGCCTGCGGCGCGCGCCGGGCGGCGCCGGGCAGCGACCGCTCGATCATCGAGAGCTGGTTCTGGAACGACCCGATGGAGTCGGCCGGACCCCGATCGGCCCGAGCCCGCAGCACCTGGGGGACCAGGAAGACGCCCCAGACGACCGCCAAGATCAGCAGGACCACAAGCGACACGCTCCGTCCACGCCTTTCATTGTCAGGAAACCGTAACGATGGGCCCCCACCGGGTGGTGGATGGTCGTTCGGCAGAACCGGGTTTCGTTCCTGCTACGAACATTGCGGTTGTACTACGGCACCCTACCGGCGAACAAGTCGTCCGGGGCCCTCAGGCCGTGAGATCGGGCTCCCGCCGGTAGGTCCCGGACCGGCCGCCGGTCTTCTCCCACAGGGAGAGGTCCCCGATCGTCATCGACCGGTCGACCGACTTGCACATGTCGTAGATGGTGAGCGCCGCCACCGACGCCGCCGTCATGGCCTCCATCTCGACCCCGGTCCGGTCGACGGTCTCGACCTGGGCCTCGACCTCCACGTAGCTGTCCTCGATCGTGAAGTTCACATACACCGAGCCGATGGTCAGCTGGTGGCACAGCGGGATGAGGTCGGGCGTGCGCTTCGACGCCTGGATGCCCGCCACCCGGGCCACCGAGAGGACGTCGCCCTTGGTCACCGCCCCCCGGGCGATGAGCGAGGCCGTGTCGGGGTTCATGTGGACCCGGCACTTCGCGATGGCCCGACGGTGCGACGGGTCCTTCTGGGTGACGTCGACCATGCGGGCCCGGCCCAGCGGATCGAGGTGGGTCAGGCGCTCCGGCATCGACCGGAGAGGTTACCGAACGCGGCTACCCGCCGATCTGACTCATGGACCGGGGCGGCTGGACGAAGGTCGCCTGGCCGATCTGGTGCCCGGCCCACTTCCCCGCCACGCACGCCTCGACGGCGGCGGCCACGTCGTCCTCGCTCCGGCCCGACCGCAGGATCGACCGCAGGTCGGTCTCCTCGAGGGAGAACAGGCACGCCCGCAGCCGGCCCTCGGCGGTGAGCCGCACCCGGTCGCACGAGCCGCAGAACGGCGCTGTCACCGACGGGATCGCCCCCACCCGCCCGGCGCCGTCGGCGTAGGCCCACACCTCGGCGGGCTGGTCGCCGCGCGGCAGCGGCGTGAGCGGGAACGCCGCGTCGATGGTCGAGATGATGCGCTCCCCCGGCACCACCCGCACCCGCTCCCAGGTGTGGCCGGCGTCGAGGGGCATCCACTCGATGAAGCGGACCTCGACGCCGCGCTCGCGCCCGAACGCGGCGAAGTCGAGGATCTCGTCGTCGTTGACGCCCTCCATGCACACGACGTTGACCTTCACCGGGTCGAAGCCGACGGCGAGGGCGGCGTCGATGCCGGCGAGGACGTCGGCGAGCGAGTCGCGGCGGGTCAGCTCGAGGAACCGCTCGGGCCGCAGCGAGTCGAGCGAGATGTTCACCCGCTGCAGGCCGGCGTCGCGCAGCGCGTGCGCGTCGCGGGCGAGCGTGGCGCCGTTGGTCGTCATCGACAGGTCGACCTCGAGCGCCGCCAGCCGGGCCACGAGCGCCGGCAGGTGGGCCCGCACCGTGGGCTCGCCCCCCGTGAGGCGGATCGAGGTGAACCCGAACCGCGTCACGAACAGCCGGGCCACCTGCTCGATCTCCTCGAAGGTGAGCACCTCGTCGCGCGGCACCCACTGCATCCCCTCCTCCGGCATGCAGTAGGTGCAGCGGAAGTTGCAGCGGTCGGTGACCGAGATCCGCAGGTCCTTGTGGACCCGCCCGAAGCCGTCGACCAGCTGCACGGGCATCAGCCTAAGGCGGCGGGTGCGTCGCGGGTGCGGGAGGCCTGATCAGGCGACGGCGAGCCGGGCACGGCGCAGCGCTCGGTGCACGCGCTTGCGGACCGCCAGCGGCGACACACCGAGGTCGGCGGCGAGCTCCGCGTACGGCACGCCGTCGCGGATGCGGTCGACGACGAGACGCCGCTCCGGAGCGGACAGCCGGGCGAGGATCTCCTCGAGCAGCAGGCGGTCATCGACGGCGCTCTCGACGCTGGCGACCGCGCCATCGAGGTCGGCACGGGCGACCGCGGCGCGCCGCCGCTGCCGCCGCAGCTCGTCGCGGCACACGTTCCGCACCACCGTGATCAGGTAGGCGCGGACCTGGGTCTCGGTCTCGAGGCCGCCGATCGCGTGCCGGGCGCGGATCATCGCCTCCTGCACGGCGTCTTCGGCCGCGCTCTCGTCCCGCAACATCCGCCACGCCACCGACCGGAGCAGGGGCCCGAGCGACGAGGCCGCCGCCGCCGACGCGTCCCAGTCGTCGCACCGCGCGTCACCGGAGCGGGGAGCGGTGCGGGTGATCCGGCGGGGTCCTTCGATCGTGGTGCTCGCGTCCATGGTGCGAGCCGACCACCACGCGCTGTCACGAGCCTGGCGCCGTGCCCGCCGCGCAGCCCATCGTGCTTTCAGGTCCGTGCAAGGCGGGGCGCGGAACCTCCTCCCGTCGCTGATCGAGGAGGTCTCACATGTCCGCAACGCTTCGCCGCCGATGCCGGACGGCGCTCGCCGCCCTGCTCGTGGTCACCGGTGCCGGCGCCGGCGCGGGGTTCGCCGGCGCCGGACCGGCCAGCTCCGGCCCGCCGCAGGTCGGCCTGCTCGCGGCCGCCCCGCACGTCGAGATCCAGCGGGTCGAAGGCGCTGGCGTGCACCTCGACCTCGGCGTCTTCCTCGCCGCTCGTGGCGGCGCGCTCCGCATCGACGTCGTCCGCGAGGGGTGGTCGTCGACCCTGCACGCGGTCCAGAAGGACCGCGACGGCGGCGTCGTCCGGACGCTGCCCGCCGGTCTCGTGCGGAGCTTCGCCGGCCTCCACCGCTTCCTCCGCGTCGCCTTCTCGCGCGACGGCGCCGTCGCCGCCCGGCGGGTCCTCACCGTGTGCCCGAACGGCTGGGAGCGCCAGCGGCTGGACGACTCGGGCCCGACGGAGCCGACCTTCCCCGAGTCGTGCACGCACGAGCACTTCCCGTTCACGCGCTCGTCGGTGTGGGGCGTCGATCAGGGATGGGCCGTCGGCCTGGTCGGCGACGTACGTCAGCGCCCCTTCGACGTCCCTGCCGGGGAGTACGACGTGACCGTCGAGATCCTGCCCGACTGGGCCGACGCCCTCGGCGTGAAGCCCGGAGACCGCGCGGTGCGGCTGACGGCGACGGTCGTCGAAGTGGCCCTGCCCGAGCCACGTCCCCCGGACGACCCGGCCGCGATGTCGGCGGCGACGGCGCCCGGCCGCGGACCGGCCGGCGCCCCTTCGGCCAGTCCCGCCGCCGGTGCCCGTCAGCCGCTCCTCCCCGACCTCGCCGCGCTCCCGGCGTGGCGGATCGAGGTGCAACGGGAGGACGGGCGCGATCACCTGAGCTTCGCGGCGACGCCCTGGAACGCCGGCCCGGGCCCGTTCGTGCTCGAGGGCTTCCGCCGCGGGGACGGCAGGGTGATGGACGCGTTCCAGTACCTCTACGACGGCCAGGGCCGGGTGGTGGGCCGGGCGCCGGCCGGGGAGATGGCCTACCACGCGGGCGGGGGGCACGATCACTGGCACTTGCTCCAGTTCGCCGCCTTCGACCTCCTGACCCTCGAGGGCCGGCCGGCCGCTCCCGGGCTGAAGCAGGGGTTCTGCCTGGCGACCACCGACGCCGTCGATCTCGCGGCGCCGGGCGCGCAGCTGCGGCCCTACGCCAACGGCCCGACGAGCTCGTGCGGGGGTGCGCGGGCGCTCTGGGTGCGCGAGGTGCTGCCCGCCGGCTGGGGTGACACCTACTTCAACGTCTCCGGTCAGGCGTTCGACGTCACCGACCTCCCCAACGGTCGCTACCTCCTGCGGGTGCGGGTCGATCCCCTGAGGCAGCTCACCCAGGTCCGCACCGACAACGACGAGGCCAGCCGCGAGGTCGACCTCGGCGGACGGCCCGGGGCCCGGACGGTGACCGTCGCTCCCTGGAACGGCATCCGTGATCAGCGGGCGGCGGCCTGAGCGCCGGTGCCGTGCGGCTGCCTCAGCCGAGGAGCAGGACCTCGACCTCGCCCCCCGGCGCCACGCCCTCGCCGTCGGGCAGGACGGCGAGGGCGTCGGCCGCCGCCAGCGCCGTGAGCTGGTGCGAGCCCTGCCCGCCCGCCGACCGCACCACGTAGCGGCCGTCCTCGATGACGGTCGCCACCCGCACGAAGTGGACCTTGCCGTCGGGCGACCGGCGCAGCGCCTCGCCCGCCACCGCCCGCACCGCGGGACGCACGAGGTCGTCGTCGGCCCGGCCCGCCAGCTTGCGCAGCCCCGGACGGGCGAACAGCTCGAAGGACACCGCGCTCGACACCGGGTTGCCCGGCAACCCGAACACCGGCACCCGCCCGCCGCCGCCCGGCCGGGGGACGGTCCCGAACGCGAGCGGCTTGGCCGGCTTGATCGCCACCTGCATCCACCGCATGTCGCCGATGCGGTCGAGCACGACCTTCACGTAGTCGAGGTCGCCCATCGACACCCCGCCGCTGGTGACGAGCGCGTCGCAGCGGGC
>DATLFP010000106.1:0-13912 GCA_035540955.1 Acidimicrobiales bacterium | reverse complement strand
GTTACTGGCGGGCGGGAGGGACATTCGATGTCTGAGCCGAACACTTGACGGTGCCGTCATCGTTCGAGTCCTTCGTCGAGGGCCTGAAGGACGCCCGCAGGCAGCTGCGCCAGTCCGCGAAGAACGCTCCCACCACGGCCCGCAAGGTCGTCCGGGAGCCCCGATCGGTGGTCAAGGGGGCGGGCCTGGCCCCCCTCCTCGTGCTCTACGGCCACACCCTCGTCGACTCGATCGACCGGGGCGGGTTCAACACGATCCTCCCCGAGATCCGCGACCAGTTCGGGATGACGACCGAGCAGATCACGAGCGTGGCCGCGATCGCCATCTTCGTGTCGCTGCTGCTCGGCGTGCCCACCGCGTACTGGTCGGACCGCGGGAAGCGACGCACCTGGTGGCTGGCGTCGGGGGCCGCCATGGCGTCGGTGTTCTCGGTCCTGACCGGCACCGCGGCCACCGCCGCGGCGTTCGTCGTCGCCCGCGCCGGCTTCGGCCTCGGCATCCGCCTCAACGACCCGGTGCAGGGCTCGTTGCTCTCCGACTACTACGCGGTCGACACCCGGCCCACCACCTTCGCCGGCCGGCAGGGCATGGACAACCTCGGCCAGCTGATCGGGCCGCTCTTCTTCGGGGTGACGGCGGCCGTGTTCGGCTGGCGGGTGGCCGTCCTGTCGATCGCCGTCCCGGCTGCGCTGCTCTTCATCTACTCGATCCGGCTGCATGAACCCGTCCGGGGCGCGCCCGAGCGGGAGGCCATGGGCGCCACGGCCGCCGACGCCTTCGCCGACGAGGAGCCGGCCCGGTTCTGGGAGTCGATCCGCATCCTCAACAGGATCAAGACCGTGCGGCGGATCTACTTCGCCGTGCCGTGCTTCATCGGCGGCATCCTCGGCATCAGCGTGCTCATGCCGCTGTTCCAGGAGGAGGTGTTCGGGCTCAGCTCGGCGCAGCGGGGCATGTTCGGGTCCTTCACGAACGTGGCCGGCATCTTCGGGCTGTTCGTCGGCGTGCCGATCACCAGCCGCTACCTCGTGAGCGGCAAGCCCGAGGGTGTCCTCGACCTGTTGGGGGCGGGCGGCATCGTCGCCACCGTCGCGCTGGCGGGCATGGCGTTCTCGCCGAACATCTGGATCATGGCCGCCTTCGGTCTGGTCCTGTTCTTCATCGCCTCCCTCTTCCTCCCGAGCATCGGCGTGGTCATCGCCATGACCGTGCCGGCGCGGGTGCGGGGGATGGGCTTCGCCATGATGGCGTTCTGGGCACTGCCCGGCCTCGTGATGCTCCCGGTCGCCGGCGCCGTCGGCGAGGCGTTCGGGCTGCGGTGGGGCATGGTCGTCGGCCTGCCGCTGCTGACCACGGGGGCGTTCATCATCGCCGGTGGCAAGGCCGATCTCCGCCGCGACATCGAAGCGGCGTTCGCCTCGGCGATGGCCGCACTCGAGTCCCCCGAGGCTCCCGCCGTCGACCTCGTCGAGGAGGAGGCGACCGCCGTCGTCGACTCCGATCCGGGCGACGCCGAGCCGGCTGCCGCGGTCGACGCCGTCAGCCCGCCGCCCCCCGCCGACGGGGTGCGGCACGAGGGCTACGCTCGCGAGCGCTGACCCACTACGACGTCCTCGGTGTCTCGCCGTCGGCGACCGCGGCGCAGGTCAGGCAGGCCTACCTCGACCGGGCCCGGTTGCTGCACCCCGACGCGCTCGCCGGGCGTCCCGAGGAGGAGGTCCTCGCCGCTCGCCGGGCCATGCAAGACCTCAACGAGGCGTGGCGCGTGCTGCGCGTGCCGGCGAGCCGGGCCGCCTACGACCGCAGCCTGCGCGCACCCCCGCCTCGCCCGGAACCGGTTGCGGATGACGACGGCGACGACGACCGGCCCTACCCCCGGCCGGCCGCCGAGCCCGGCGACCTCACGGTCGCGGTGGTGCGGGCCGTGCCGTGGCTGGCGGTCCTCGTCGTGCTCGCCGCCATCTTCCTGTTCACCGCCTACGCCCGCACCGACCGCCAGCCGCCGACGCTGATCGGTCGCTGCGTCCGCGTCGAGGACCCGGTGCCGGTGGCCGTGCCGTGCACGTCGCCCAACGACGGTCGGGTGATCGGGGTCGTGCGCCAGGCCAACCTGTGCACCGCCGGCTCGCAGCCGCGGCTCACCGGCAGCGGTGACTGGTACTGCCTGCGAGCGCCCGACGCCGGGTGATCAGCTCACCTCGGGTGTGTTGCGGATCGATCGCTTGAGCTCGGCGAAGCCCGGGAACGACGCGAGGGCGGTGACGGTGTCCCAGAGCCGGGCAGCCTCGGCACCGACGGGAGCCTTGGCGATGACCGGCCCGAAGAAGCTGTAGCCGTCGGGGGGACCGAAGGTGAGCACCGGCGTCCCGACGTCCTTGCCCGCCCGCTCGAGGGCCACCGCGGTCTCGGTTCGCACCTCGGCCTCGAAGGTGTCGGTGATCGTGGCGTCGGCGAGGCCGGCGTCGAGCCCACAGGACTCGAGCACGGCCGCGATGCCCTCGGGCGTTCGCAGGCTCGGGGCCTCCCGCTCGACGTGGATGCGGCGGCCGAAGGCGGTGTACAGCTCGCCGATCACCGCCGGGCCATGTCGTTCTCGAGCGGCGGCGGCCACCTTGAGGAGCGCGAAGCCGAGGCCGTGCGACTTCGTGTACCGCTCCACCAGCTCGGGCGGGTAGCCCTTCTCCTCGTTCAGCACCTTGAGCGAAATCGGGCGCCAGTCGACCTCGATGCCGCGCTCGGCGATGACCTCGTGCACCCACCGCGACGTGATCCACGCCCACGGGCACACCGGGTCCCAGAAGAAGTCGAGGTCAGCCGGTCGATCCGTCACGGATCACCAGCCTGGCACCGTTGTTCTCCTCCGGCGCCACCTCCCGGGTCTCCCCGGCGCCGGGAAGGTCGAACTCGAGGTGGTGGATCCGCCCCTCGCGACCATCGAGCCAGGTGGCGATCGGCGACGTCGGGGCCGCCGGCTCGATCAGGCGCACGCGTCCGGGTCCCGGCCACGCCAGGTCGATCCACGAGCCCGCCTCGTCCTCGCCCCGGCCGACCTCCTGGCCGGCCAGCAGGCGAGCGAACAGGCGCACGCCCACCTCGAGGGTCCGCACCGCGTGCACGACGCGGACGAGGGTGGCGGGGTGACCGGCGGCGGTGGGGTAGCCGGGAGGGACGGGAACCCCCCAGTCGCCACCCTCGAGGGACTGGGCGAGCTGCACGACCACGCCGGGGGCGTCCTTGGGGTGGAGGAAGGCCTCCTTCCAGTGCTCGTTGGCGAGGTTGACGCCCACCGGCCGGTAGCCGGCCTCCTCGACGAGCGCCAGCGCCCCGGCGATGTCCTGCACCTTGAAGGTGAGGTGGTGCGGACCGGGGCCGTTCCGGTCGAGGAACCGGCGCAGGAAGTCGTTGGCCTCGACGTCGAGCGGCTCCAGCAGCTCGACCTTCATGCCGTTGGCGAAGCGCACCTGCTCGGACCAGAACCCGGGGTCGGCGCCCCCGCCGACCCACTCGCCGCCGAGCTCGCCGGCGTAGCGCTGCTGGCCGGGGTGGCGGTCCTCGAAGGCGAGGGCGATGTGGTCGAGGTCGATGGCGGGGATCACAGTGCCATCATCGCGTCGATGGTTCAGGTCTCCGGCTTCGATCACCTCGTCCTGCTCGTCGACGACGTCGAGCGCTCCGTCGGCTGGTACGTCGACGTGCTCGGCCTCCAGCCCGAGCGGGTGGAGGACTGGCGGGCGGGGCGGGTCTTCTTCCCGTCGGTGCGGATCTCCCCGACCGCGATCATCGACATCCTGCCCCGGGGCCCGGGGGAGCCACCCGCCGCGCGGGGCAACGTCGACCACTTCTGCCTCGTGGTCGACGACGACGTGCACGACCTCGCCGCGTCCGGCGTGTTCGACGTCGTCGATGGCCCCGACCGCCGGTGGGGGGCGCAGGGGGACGCCACGTCGCTGTACGTGCGCGACCCGGACGGCAACGTCGTGGAGCTGCGCCGTTACTGACCCGCCCCTCGCCCCGTGGTCGCTCACCGGCGAGTCGATCGTCGCGTTGGCCCGTGGCGGCCGCGCCCAGCCGCTGCCCGACGGGCTGCGCCGGGTGCCGGGTCCGTGGCTGGTCGTCGCCCTCCGCTACGAGGCCTCGCCGGTGGGCCCGTACCTGGAGCTGGCGGTGGGCGTGCCGGCGCGGCTCGGCGTCCGGATCGGCTGGTGCATCACGACGATGGTGGTCGACTCCGCAGAGGCGCGGGCCGGCGGCCGCCAGGGCTGGGGGTTCCCGAAGGAGCTCGGCTCGCTGGTGTGGTCGCGGGACGGAGCCGAGCGGTCGCTGCGGTGGGCGGAGCGGGGCATCGAGGTGCGGGGCCGGCCGAGCCGGTTCCGACTGCCGGTGCTCGTGCCGGTGCGGGCGCTGCAGCGTCGCAGCGACGGACCGGTGGTGGCACCCGGCCGGCTCCGCGGCGTCGCCCGGCCCGCCCGCGTCAGCGTCGAGGTGCCCGCCGACGACCCGCTGGCGGTGTTGGCGGGCAGCCATCCGGGCCTCACCGTCGACGGGATGCGGTTCGTGGCCCGGCCCGCTCGCCGTCCCTTCGGGATCACCAGCAGCCTGCGGGCGCCGCTGGTCGCCCCTGAGCCGGCGCTATCCTCAACCGTCCCCGGGGCGTATAGCTCAGCTGGTTAGAGCGCGTCGTTCACACCGACGAGGTCGGCGGTTCGAGTCCGTCTACGCCCACCGGTCAGCTCGTGCCGTAGTCGCGGGTGACGGTGGCGATCCTGACCCGGTACGCGGCATACCAGCGGTCGCGACCGGCGTCCTGGGCCTCGGCGTGCTCCGCCACGGCCTTCCAGGCCCGGGCGTCGTCCTCCGACGCCCAGTACGACACGGCGATGCCGAGACCCGACCGGGCCGACTCGAACCCGAGGTAGCCGGGCTGGGTGGCGGCGAGCGCCTCCATCCGGTCGGCCGTCTCGGCGTAGCCGTCGAGGTCGTCGGTCTGGACGCTCGTGAAGATCACCGCCACGTACGGCGGTCGGGGCGTCGCGGCGATCTCGGTCATGTTTTCGATCATGGCCCCGGGGGGATCGAAGCGCGGGGACATTCCTCGAGGAGGGGCCGATGGATCTGACCTGGAAGCTCGCCGGCGCGTGCCGGTTCGCCGACACCGACCTCTTCTATCCGGTGTCGGATGCCGACGCGGCACCGGCCAAGGCGGTGTGCGAGCAGTGCCCGGTCCAGGGACCGTGCCTCGACTACGCGCTCGACACCCGGGAGCCCGAAGGCGTGTGGGGCGGCCACACCTTCACGGAGCGTCGCTCGATCCTCCGCCGGCGCCGGGAGCGGGAGCGGGCCCGGCTGGCCGCCAGCGCCTGAGCTCGGGGGCCCGCACCGCCACCGCGGTGCCGACGGCCAGGAGGACGACGAGCTGCAGGGCGGCGAGCGCCGACGACCGGCACCCGTCGGGACCGGTGAACGCGGTGATCACGGCCCGGTTGACCTCGCCTCCGCACGCTCGCTCGACGAGGGTGTTCGCGAGGGCGAGCGCGGTGCACAGCACGCCGGCGCCGCCGATCAGCGGCGCCCGGTCGATCGAGTCCCGCGCCCAGGCGATGGCGCCGGCGACGAGGGCCAGGGCGGCGACGGGGATGAGCAGGACGAGCCCGATCGCCAGGAGCTCGTACGTCCGCACCGCTGCAGGCTAGAAGTTCGGTGTGGATGTCACTGCCGACCTCGACGCGCCCCACCCCCCGGGAGCGGTCTTCGCACTGGTCGAGGACCTCGCCCGCTATCCGACCTGGCTCGACATCGTGCCCCGCGTCGTGGGCGAGCCCGACGGTGCGTGGCTCGTCGACCTCCGGGGCCGGCTCGGCCCGTTCGCCCGCTCGAAGCGGCTGCGCATGGTGCGCAGCCGCCACGAGCCGCCCCGGACCGTTCGCTTCGAGCGAGCGGAGCTCGATGGCCGGTCGCACTCAGAGTGGATCCTCGACGCGACGGTGGAGGCGCTCGGCACGGGGAGCCGGCTCACGATGCACCTGCACTACGGCGGCGGCCTGTTCGGACCGGTCCTGGAGAAGGTCCTCGGCGACGAGATCGAGCGGTCGCGCCCGCGGCTGCTCGCCGCCCTCGGGGAGCGCTCACACGGCGACGGCTGACCACCGACCCCGCTCGTGGCGAAGGTGGAGCGGCAGCCCGAACAGCGTCGTGAGCAGCTCGGCGGTGAGGGTGTCCGCCAGCCGGCCCCGGGCCGCGACCCGGCCGTCGTGGAGGGCGAGCAGCGACGTGAAGCCGGGCGGGATCTCCTCCACGTGGTGCGTCACGTAGACGATCGGCGGCGCCGACGGGTCAGCGGCCAGCTCGGCGAGCGACCGGACCAGGCCCTCACGGCCGCCGAGGTCGAGACCCGCGGTGGGTTCGTCGAGCAGGATCACGCCGGGGTCGCCCATGAGCGTTCGCGCCAGCAGCACCCGCTGGCGCTCGCCGCTCGACAGGGTGCCGAACGCCCGCTCCGCGAACCGAGCGACGCCGAGCCGTTCCAGGCATGAGCGGGCCTCGGCGTGGTCGGCGTCGTCGTAGGTGTGCCACCACGGCTCGAGGGCCCCGTGCTTGGCCGTCTTCACCACGTCGAGAGCGGTGATCGTCGGACGCAGCTGATCGGCGAGGGCGGAGGAGGCCAGGCCGATGCGGTTGCGGAGCGTCCAGATGTTCACCCGACCGAGTCGGTGACCGAGCACCTCGACCTCGCCCCGCGAGGGATGGGTCTGGAACGACGCGATGCGCACCAGCGACGTCTTGCCCGACCCGTTCGGCCCCAGGACGACCCACCGTTCTCCCTCGTGCACGTCCCAGTCGATGCCCGAGAGGATGTCGCGCCCGTCGCGGGTGAGGGTGACGCCGCGCAGGCACAGCGTGGCCGTCGAGTCGCTCACGTCGTCCGCTCGCTCACGAGGAGATCGGCAGCTCGACGAGGTGAGGTCGACCGGACTCGATCGCCGCCCGGGCGGCGTCGCCGGCGGCCGCGGCGGTGTCGACCCGCGTCGCGTCCACGCCCATCGACCGGGCGAGCGCGACGAAGTCGACCGGCGGCGCATCGAGGTCCATGCCGACGAAGCGGCCGGTGCGGACGGTCTCGGCCTTCATGCCCCGCAGGTAGTTCTTGAGGATCAGGTACTGGCGGTTGTTCACCACCGCGAAGACGACGGGCAGGTCGCGGTTCGCCGCCGTCCACAGCGCCTGCGGCGAGTACATCGCCGAGCCGTCGCCCACCACGCAGAGCACCGGCGAGCGATCGCGGCCGAGTGACACACCGAGCGCCGCCGGCATGCCCCACCCGAGGCCGCCCCCGCGGCAGAAGAAGTACTCGCCGGGCCCGGCCCGCAGGTAGCCCCGGACGTACGAGCCGGTCGTGATGGCCTCGTCCACGATCGGCGTGCCGGCGGGGAGCGCCCGCAACAGGGCGTGGACCCCGGCGGCCGGTGGGATCGGGGCGGTGTCGTAGGCGTCGCGCGCCTTGGCGTCGAAGGCGGCGTCGGACTCCTCGCGCGCCGCCCGAGCCGCCGAGAGATCGGCCGGCGGTCCGAGACGGTCGGCCAGGGCAACGAGCGACGCCCGCGGGTCACCCACCAGACCGAGCGCCGTCGGCCACGTCCGCCCCAGCTGGTGGGGGTCGGGCGACAGGTGCAGGAGCTCGACGGCGTCGGGCAGGGCGGGACCGGCGGTGAACGGATACACCATGAACGCCCGCCCTCCGACGAGCAGCACGGCGTCGTACTGGCCGAGCACGCCGGCGATGGCGGCCGCGGAGGGGGGCAGGGCGTTGCGCCACAGCGGGTGCGCCGTCGGGAACACGACGTTGGAGTGCAGGGGCGATCCGTGGACCGAGCAGCCGAGGGCTTCGGCCACCGCGACCAGGGCGGGGACGGCGTCCGAGGCGGCGACCTCGTCGCCGGCCACGATGGCGAGGCGCTCGGCGGCCTGCAACCGCTGGGCCAGCTCGTCGAGGAGAGGAGCGGGCGGCGCGCTGGCCCGCTCGATCCGTGACGCCGGCGGCACCGGCGCGTCGCCGTTCTCCTCGAGCAGGTCCATGGGGATCGACACGAACACCGGGCCGGTGGGGGCGCTGGTGGCGTCGTGGAACGCCCGGCGGAGGATGGTGCCGAGCTCGCCGAGGTTCGACACCTCGTGGGCCCACTTCGAGACCGGAGCTGCCAGCCCCACCAGGTCACCGGCCAGGAGCGGGTCGTGGTGGAGGTGGCGCCGATCCTGCTGGCCGGCGGTGACGACCAGGGGCGTGCCGTTGGCCTGGGCGTTGGTCAGGTTACCGATGGCGTTGCCGAGACCCGCCGAGGTGTGCAGGTTCAGGAACGCCGGCCGGCCGGTGGCCTGCGCGTAGCCGTCGGCCATGCCCACCGCCGTCGCCTCCTGGAGGGCCAGCACGTAGTCGATGTCGTCGACGGCAGCGAGGGCGTCGACCAGCGGCAGCTCGGTCGTCCCCGGGTTCCCGAACACGTGGCGCACGCCCTCGGTGCGCAGCACCTCGAGCAGCGCCTCCCGACCTCCAGTGGCCATCCGTCGACGCTAGGCCACCACCTCGAAGGTTGTCGCGTTCGCCCGGCGTGCGCGGGTGAGCGCGACAACCTTCGTGGTGGGGGTGCCGAAGGTCTCAGAGGGCGTACTTGGCGAGCGCGGTGAGCGCGCCGAGGGCGGCGACGGCGAGGACGGCGGTGCGGGTCTTGCCACGGTCGACGTGTCCGGCCACCCACCCGGAGGCGAGGAACCCGAGCGTGCCCGGCACCATCAGGAACAGCGATGCGCCGGCCTCGCGCGTCCCGAAGTCGCCGACGGCGACGAGTGCCACCAGCGACATCGCGGCGCCGATCACGAAGATGAACGAGAGCGTGCCCCTGATCACGGGGCCCGGCTCGTTGGCGTAGACGACGGCCATCGGCGGTCCCCCGACCGAGGACACCGTGCTCGCGAACCCGGAGACGACGCCGGCCGTGAGCAGGACCGGCGGCGTCGGCCGCAAACCGAGCCGGGTGGCGTTGAGGGCGACCGCCAGCAGCACGGCGAGGCCGACGGTCACGGTCACCCCCTCGTCGGGGATGGAGGCGATCAGCAACGCCCCGATCACGGTCCCCGGCACCCGACCAGCCAGCGCGAAGGACACGCCCCGGC
The DNA here is from genome assembly GCA_035540955.1 of Acidimicrobiales bacterium. Lineage (GTDB taxonomy): Bacteria > Actinomycetota > Acidimicrobiia > Acidimicrobiales > CADCSY01 > DATLFP01. Next base: position 4,750 of record DATLFP010000106.1, on the reverse strand, counting down.
GGTCGATCGTCGCCCGGTCCCGCGCCGCGACGAGGATCGTGAGCACGAGCGCGGCGGCGAGCGCGGGACCGGGCACGAGGGTGGGGTCGAGCACGGCGAGGATCGGCGCGGCGATGAGGTTCATGCCGAAGCCGACGCCCCCCTGCACGGCGGCACCGATGGCCACCACGACCGCCGCGATCCCGAGCTCGACCCCCGTCACGCCCTCACCCCACCCCGAAGGTTGTCGCGCTGGCCCGGCGTGCGCGGGTCAGCGCGACAACGTTCGGGGTCTTCGTCGTCAGCGGGCGTCGGCGGCGACGCTCGCGTGCGCGGGCGCCGGGCCGCCGATCAGGGGGAAGTGGCAGGCCACGTAGTGGTTGGGTGCCACCTCCCGCAGCAGGGGCTCCTCGGCGGCGCACCGGTCCTGGGCGGCGGGACACCGGGTCCGGAACCGGCAGCCCGACGGTGGCGCCAACGGCGACGGCAGCTCGCCCGCCACCCCCGCCTTGTCCTCGCGGACGACGGTCGGGTCGGGCACCGGGATGGCTGACAGCAGGGCGTGGGTGTAGTGGTGCGCGGGCTCGGCGAACAGCGAGTCGGGCGGGCCCACCTCGCACACCTTGCCGAGGTACATGACCACGACGCGATCGCTCACGTTCTTCACCACCGCCAGGTCGTGAGCGATGAAGATGAGCGTGAGGCCGTAGCGAGCCTTCATGTCCTCGAGCAGGTTGAGGATCTGCGCCTGCACCGACACGTCGAGGGCCGAGACGGGCTCGTCGCAGATGATCAGCTTCGGGTCGAGCATGAGCGCTCGGGCGATCGAGATGCGCTGGCACTGGCCGCCCGAGAACTGATGAGGACGGCGGCCCACCGCCTGCTCGGGGTCGATCCCGACCGACTCGAGCACGTCGCGCACGGCCTTCTCTCGCTCGTCGGCGTCGCCACGGCCCCACACCTTGAGCGGCTCGGCGATGATGTCACCGACCCGGCGCCGCGGGTTCAGCGACGAGATCGGATCCTGGAAGATCATCTGCATCACGGGCCGCATGTCGCGCAGCCCGTTGCCCTTGAGCGACGTGAGGTCTCGTCCCTCGAAGCGCACGCTGCCCGAGGTCGGTTTCGGCAGCTGCACGATCGCTCGACCGGTGGTCGACTTGCCGCAGCCGGACTCGCCGACGAGCCCGAGGGTCTCGCCCTCCAGCACGTCGAGGCTGATGCCCGACACGGCGTGGACCTTGCGGCCACGACCGGCGGGGAACTCGACGACGAGATCCTCGACGGTCAGCAGCGCGCCGTCGCGAAGGTGAGCCTTTCCTGAACCAGCCATGTCGTCCTCAGCCCGGGATGGCGCCGACACCCTCGGCGGCGGTGGCGGCCTTCAGGCCGGCGGCGGTGCGGTTCTTCCGCAGGTTCATGTTGAGCGCCTCTTCGCCGGCCGGCGTGCCGACCGGGTACCAGCACCGGTAGAGGTGACCGGGTGTGTCGCCCTCCATGAGCGGCGGCTGCTCGTCGAGGCAGCGGTCCTGCGCGTACAGGCAGCGCGCCGCGAACCGGCAGCCGCTCGGCGGGTTCACGAGGTCGGGCGGCCGCCCGCTGATCGCCTGCAGCCTCGTGTGGCTCGGCAGATCGAGCTTGGGGATCGACTGCATGAGCGCCTCGGTGTACGGCATCTTCATCTTGGCGAACAGGACGCTGGTCGGCGCCTTCTCGACGATCTGACCGGCGTACATCACCGCGATCTCGTCGGTCCGTCCGGCGACGACGCCGAGGTCGTGGGTGATGAGCATCATCGCCATGAACCGCTCGTTCTGCTGCGCCTGGAGGAGATCGAGGATCTGGTCCTGCACGGTGACGTCGAGAGCGGTGGTCGGCTCATCCGCGATCAGCAACCGGGGGCCGCACGCCAGCGCGGTGGCGATCACCACCCGCTGGCGCATGCCGCCAGACAGCTGGTGGGGGTACTCCCGCAGCCGCCGCTCGGCCTCGGGGATGCGCACCGACTTGAGCAGGGCGAGGGCCGTCGCGCGCGCGTCGTCCTTCGACTGGCCGAGGTGGAAGCGCAACCCTTCGGTGATCTGCTCGCCGATGCGCTTCACCGGGTTGAGCGAGGTCATCGGGTCCTGGAAGACCATCGACATCTCGGTGCCCCAGTACTTGCGCATCGCCTTGCCCGACAGCCCGACGAGCTCGCGCCCCTGGAACTTGACGCTGCCGTTGCGTACCACGTTCGTCGACGGCAGGAGGCCCATGACCGACCGCGAGAGCACGGACTTGCCGCACCCGGACTCGCCGACGATGCCGAGCGTCTTGCCGCGGTCGAGCTTGAAGGAGACGCCGTCGACGGCGCGCACCAGGCCCCGCGGCGTCTTGAACCCGGTCTCGAGGTCGGTGACCTGGACGACGGGCCCCTCGTAGGCGTCCTCGACCTGGATCTCGTGCTCTCTGGTCAAAGGACCGACTCCCGGACGTCGAAGCGGGCGCGGATGACGTCGCCGAGGTAGTTGAGCGACAGGACCGTGAGGAAGATGGCGAGCGACGGCGCGAACACGCCCCAGGGCCGCCCGAGGAACAGCTGGGAGCGCAGGGTGGCGATGAGGTTGCCCCACGACGGGCTGTCGATCGACGCCGGCACGCCCACGCCCAGCAGGGAGAGCCCACCCTCGGCGACGATGGCGATGCCGATGCCGAGCAGGGTGATCTGGAGCATGGCGGGCAGGACGTTGGGGAGCACATCGCGCCAGAGGATCCGAGGCGTCTTCGTGCCGAGCAGCTTGGCGGCGAGCACGAACTCGCGCTCGGACCACACGAGGGTGTTGGCCCGGGTGATCCGGCCGAGGATGGGGATCGAGACGATGCCGATGGCCGCGCTCACGACCATGACCCGCCGCCCGTAGCTGGTTCCCGGCTGCGAGGCGAAGATCGTGACCAGCGTGAGCGCCAGCACCAGCGTGGGGAAGGCCAGCATCACGTTGAACATCCCGGTGAGGACGGTGTCGAGCTTGCCGCGGAAGTAGCCGGCGACCAGCCCGAGGAAGCCGCCGACGATCAGGGCGAAGCCCACGCCGCTCACGGCGACGATCATCGAGGCGCGCGTCCCGTGGATGGTCTTGGTCATGAGGTCGTAGCCGCTGTTGTCGATGCCCAGCCAGTGGCCGGACTGCGGCCCGAAGTTCCCGGCCACGATCGCCTCCCTCGACCGCTCCAGCAGACCGGGTCCCGGGAAGATGCCGGGTACGAGCGCCATGAGCGCCACGAGGGTCAGCCAGCCGATGGCGCACCATCCGAAGACGCCGATGCGCTTCGAGCGGGACAGCTCGACCTGGACGGGGACGGGCGTGACGGCGGCGGCGGCCACCGTGCCGGGCTCGGCCAGACCCACCTCGATGTCGGCCACCGGGGCGTCGAGGTCGTCGGTCGGCTCGCGGTCGAGGTGCTGGTCAGCCACGGCGGATCCTCGGGTCGACGACGGCGTACAGGATGTCCACCAGGAAGTTCACGATGACGTAGCCCACCGCCACGATGGCGACGAGGCTCTGGATGGCGACGATCTGGCGCTCGCCGATGGCTTCGAAGATGAGCCGGCCCATGCCGTCGAGGTTGAAGATGATCTCGATGATGAGCGCGCCGCCGATGAGGGCACCCACGTTGAGGCCGGCCGAGGTGATCAGGGTGATGCTCGACGGGCGGAGGGCGTGGCGCCAGAGAACGCGTCGCTCGCTGATGCCCTTCGACTTCGCCATGAGGATGAAGTCCTGCTGCAACGTGGCCACGAGGTCGGTGCGCAGGAGTCGCATGTAGGTGGCGATGAGGCCGATGGCGAGGCTGAACGACGGGATCGCCATCGACCGGAAGTGGTCGACGACGTTGTCGCCCAGGTGCACGTAGCCCTGCGGTGGTAGCCAGCGCAGCTGGACGCCCACCACGTAGGCGAGCACCAGCCCGAGCACGAAGTTCGGCACCGCCAGAAGGGCGAAGGCGACGGTGTTCGTGGCCTTGTCGGCCCGGGTGCCGGCCCGGCGGGCGGTGAAGATCCCGAGCGGGATCGCCAGGCCCAGCGCCAGCAGCTGAGCGTAGATCATGAGCTGGATCGACACCGGCGCCGTCGACTTCACCCGCTCGAGCACCGGCGTCACGTTGCCCTGGCGGTAGTAGCTCCCGAAGTCGCCCTTGACGAAGTTGCCGAGCCAACGGCCGTACTGCACGTAGACGGGCTCGTTGAGCCCGAGGTCCTCGCGCAGCGCCTCGCGCTGCGCGTCGCTCCCGAACGGGATGTTCACCTCGGCGAGGTCGCCCGGGAGCATGCTGAAGAGCAGGGCATTGAGCGCGGTCACCAACACCAGGACGACGATGAGCTGCCCCAGCCGTCGTCCGATGGTCGCCAACCGGCTCATCGCCCTGCCCTTCTCAGCATGTGTGCGTCAGTCCCCGGCCGCTAGCTGCGCCAGATGCCGTGGACGTAGTGCCCGGTGCCGAGGCCCGGGAAGTTCGCCCCGATGGGCAGGGTCGGACCCTGCACGCCGTGGACGTCGGGCTTGTGGGCCACGGCCCAGGTGGTCCAGGAGCCCCACACGTTGTAGACCTCGCTGGCGAACCGGCGGTTCAGCTCGATGTAGGTCTCCTCCCGGTTCTCCGGGTTCGTGCGGCCCTCGTCGAGCAGCCGGTTGATCTCCGGGTCGGCGATGCGCCCGAAGTTCACCGGCGAGCCCTCGTACCACCAGTTGTACTGGGTGTCGGGGTCGGCGCCCGGATGGTTCCGCCAGCCGAC
>DATLFP010000105.1:0-4010 GCA_035540955.1 Acidimicrobiales bacterium | reverse complement strand
AGGTCCTCGAGGAGTGCCCGATGGCGCATCGCCACGTCCGGTTCGGCAAGGGCGAACACGCCGGCGAGGCCGTCCTGGTCGAAGTGGTTGTTGGTGACGACCTCGGCGTCACCGTGGCGACCCATGCCGCTCTCGACGTAGCGGAAGGCGATCTGGGCCGACAGGTCGTCGGCGAGATCGGCAGGGGAGTCCATCCCCGGCCAGTGGCTCAGGCACAGGACGGTGCCGGCGTTCGGCGAGCCGTCGACGACCACGTTGGGCGCCGCCGCCGACGCCTCGTACTCCTCGTAGCGCACGAACCGGACGGTACGACAGTGACCTTGCCTTCGCTCCGAGCCACGCGGCTCGCGACTACGGCCAGTCGGGGGGCGAGTCCTCGAGGGGGGCGCGCAGGGGCGGGTCCCAGCGATCGCCGTCGTGGCGGCGGACGACCCGGGCCGGGCTGCCGGCCACCACCGTGTGGTCGGGCACCGCGCCCCGCACGACGGCGCCGGCAGCGACGACGACGTTGCGGCCGATCTGGGCGCCGGGCAGCACCGTCACGCCGGCCGCCAGCCACGTGCCCGACCCGATGCGCACCGGGTCGTGCGTCGGGTACTGGTCCTTGATGGGCCGGCCGACGTCCGCGAACGCATGGTTGAGGTCGGTGATGTAGCAGTTGGGGGCGATCGCCACGTCGTCACCGATCTCGACGCGGCGGCGGGCGACGATGGCGGTGCCGCGGCCGATCGAGCACCGGTCGCCGATGGTGAGCACCGGCGGGTCCGACCGGTCGAGCGCCTCGCCGGGCAGGCCGACCGACAGCGTCACCTCAGGCGCGATGAGCGTGCGCGCCCCGATGGCGATCCACCACTCGCCGAGCACGTCACCGGGCGGAAAGCCGAGCAGGCTCCCCTCGCCGAGCGACCGGAACCCGTGGCGGTCGTCGGGCGACACCGTCCCGACCGTCGCCACCCAGCGCCACACGCGGTGCACGACACCGGCCGCCAGCCGGCGGGCCCGGGGTGAGAGCCGCGACGGGTCGAGCACGGAGGAACCGTACGTGCAATCGTGCGGAGCGCCGCCCGTCCGGGAGGACTGTGCAAGGCTCGGCCCATGAAGCTCTCGACCTCCGTGGCGTACACCGGTGATCCCAAGAAGGCCGCCCAGCGGGCGAAGGACCTCGAGTCCGCGGGCATCGACATGATCTGGGTGGCCGAGCTCTACAGCTTCGACGCCATCAGCATCCTCGGGTACCTCGCCGCCCACACCGAGCGGGCCGAGCTGGCCACCGGCATCCTGCCGATCTACTCGCGCACGCCGACCCTCACGGCCATGACCGCGGCCGGCCTCGACGCGGTGTCGGGCGGCCGGTTCGTGCTCGGCCTCGGCACCTCCGGCCCCCAGGTGATCGAGGGCTGGCACGGCGTGCCGTTCGACAAGCCGCTCACCCGCACTCGGGAGATCATCGACATCTGCCGGCTCGTGTGGAAGCGCGAGCGGGTCGTCTACGACGGCGACGCCTACACCTTCCCGCTGCCGCCCGAGCAGGGCACCGGTCTCGGCAAGCCGCTGAAGATCATCAACCACCCGGTGCGCGACGACATCCCCGTCTACATCGCCAGCCTCGGCCCGAAGAACGTGCAGCTCACCGCCGAGCTGGCCGACGGTTGGCTGCCGGTGTTCTTCCACCCGGAGAAGGCGAAGGACGTGTGGGGCAGCGACCTCGAGATCGGCGGCAAGCAGCGCGACCCCAACCGCGCACCCCTGGAGGTGGTGGCCGGCGGCACCGTCGCCATCTGCGACGAGGACACGGCCACGAAGCTGCGTGACATGGCCCGGCCGATGACGGCGCTCTATGTCGGCGGCATGGGCGCGAAGGGCAAGAACTTCTACAACAACGTGTTCCGCCGCTACGGCTACGAGCAGGAGGCGGAGGAGATCCAGAACCTCTACCTCGACGGCAAGAAGGACGAGGCCACCGCGCTCGTCCCGGCCGACTACCTGAAGGCGACGGCGATGGTCGGCGACGAGGGCTACGTGCGCGACCGGATCGCCGCCTACAAGGAGGCGGGCGTCACCCGGCTCAGCGTCAACCCCGTCGGCGACGACCCCCTGGCGCTGATCGAGAAGGTCAAGGCCTGGGCCGACTGATCGGCACCGGTCAGACGAAGACGGTTCGGAGCGACACGAGCTCGGCGCTCCACGGGCAGTAGCGGCCGACCTCGCGCATCCAGTCGTCGAGGTGCTCGTCGACGTAGGCGGCGGTGCCGTCGCACAGCTCGATGGTCATGTCGACCAGCTCGACGTCGACGAGGTGCCAGTCGTGGCCCCGGTTGACGCCGCCGTTGCCGCGCACCATCACGCCGTTGGGGATGCCCAGGTACCGCTCACCGGCCGCGAGGGCGGCGTCGATGCGGGTGACCGACTCGGGGTCGACGATGACGGCGCGGAACCAACCGTCGGGCGTGGCGAACTGGACGTTCCAGCCGCGCTGACGGGGCGTCTCGGCGGCGGCGGGCGCGGCGGTCGTGGCGGTGAGGATGCCGACGGCGGCCGCCGCCAGCAGGATGCGTCGGAGCTTCATGCGCACTACGACGCTCGGACGCCGCCGGTTGTTCCCGCTACTTCGTGGTGGCGATGCCGCCGTCGACGGGGATGACGGCGCCGGTGAGGTAGGAGCCGGCGCGGGAGGCGAGGAAGATGGCGGTGCCGGCCATGTCGTCGGGACGGCCGATCCGCTTCAGCGGAGCCGACGCCGCGATTTGCTCGCCGAACGCGTCGAGGGTCGCCGCCATCATCTTCGACTCGAACGGGCCGGGGGCGATGGCGTTGACGGTGATGTGCTTGGGCGCCAGGTGCTTGGCCAGCACTGCGGTCATGTGGTGCACGGCCGCCTTCGACGCCGAGTAGGAGAAGGTGTCGAGCATCGGCACCTGGATGCCGTCGATCGAGCCGATGTTGATGACGCGGGCGGGGTCGTCGTGGGTGCCGGCCGCCTCGAGCAGGGGCACCAGGAACTTGGTGAGGTGGAACACGCCCTTCACGTTGAGGTCGAGCACGCGGTTCCAGGCGGCGTCGTCGAAGTCGGCCATGGGGGCGCCCCAGTTGGCGCCGGCGTTGTTGACGAGGATGTGCAGCGCCGGCTCCCGCTCGGCGAGCTCGCCCGCGAGCCGCCGGCACTCGTCTTCGGTCGCCAGGTCGGCGGGGAGGGGGATGCACGTCCCCGACTTGGAGAGCTCGGCCGCCACAACCTCGCACACGTCGGCCTTGCGGGAGGAGATGTAGGTGGTGGCGCCGGCCTCGACGAAGCCGCGGGCGATCATGAGGCCGATGCCCCGGCTGCCGCCGGTGACGAGGGCGGTCTTGCCGGCGATGGAGAAGAGATCGTTGCTCATGGGAACGGCGACCGTAGTGCGCCGGGCCGGGGGTGGGTTCAGTCGCCCTCGTCGTCGTGGATGATGCGGCGGCCGGTGAGGAGCTCGGGCTGGATGCGCACGAGGTTCGACCGCCGCCCGCCGGCGAAGGGCTCCAACCCGGCGTCGAGCACGAGCCGGGTGAAGGCCAGGCCGTGCACGACCTCGGAGCGCCCGATGGCGAGCACGCTCCAGCCCGAGCGATACGTGCGGTCGTAGTCGTCGACCTCGAAGGCGACCACGGCGCTGTCGGTGGCGGCCGACAGCTTCGAGCCGGGCGCCGTGCGGAACACGATGGCGTCGTCGATGACGGCGTAGTTCACGGGGAAGATGGCGGGCAGCGCGCCCATCGTGAACCCGACGCGGCCCACGTCGCCGCCCCGCAGGAGCTTCCAGGCCATGTCCTCGTCGAGCAGCTCGAGCCCCTCATCGATCACTCCGACGAGTATCAGGCCCGCCGGCGCCCGCCGAGCAGGGCCGAAGGTCCCAAACGCGACCGTCCCCCTCCCGCCGTTCTGGGACCGATCGTGGCCGCGTCCGCGGCCCGATCGGTCCCAGAACGACGGTCTTCGGCGCCCCCGGCAGGATTCGAACCTGCGACGCACGGTTTAGGAA
>DATLFP010000104.1:0-26745 GCA_035540955.1 Acidimicrobiales bacterium | reverse complement strand
GTCGGTGCAAACGGCGTCGTGCCAGCCCTGCCCGGCCGGCATCCACGGGCCGCCCGTCTCGGTCCAGCCCGGCTGGAAGTCGATCTCGAGGAACGACCCGCCGGTGTCGCCGGGGTGCAGCTGCCAGATCTTGTAGCCGTGGTCGTCGGCATCGATGGCCGACCGGATGCTCATGGCCGCGGCCCGCTCCCGGAACGGGGCCTGGTCGTCGGTGTGGCAGATCACCATGTAGCCGCCGTCGCCGCCCATGCGCTCGAGCTGACGGCCGCCGGCGGTGCCCTCCCTGGTCGGCGACACCACCTCGACGAACTGCGAGCCCAGCGGCAGCACCGCGTTCACGAGACCGAAGGCGGCCACGCCCGGGTCGCGGAACGCCACCTGGAGCCCGAGCACCGCGCCGAGGTCGGCGACCACTGCGTCGAGGTCGTGGGCCACCAGCGCGACCTGCCGAAGTCTGATCACGAGGATCCTCCGAAGTTCGGCTGTCGCTTCTCGACGAACGCGCGGAACGCCTCGCGGGTGTCGTCGCTAGCCGCGATCTGCAGGTGTCGCTCGGCCTCGTACTGGATGAAGTCGGCGAAGCCCATCCGCTCGGCGGCGAGGTAGTGCTGCTTCAGGCCGAGCAGCGCGGTCGGCGACTTCTTCAGCAGCCCCTGCACTACCGCCTCGGCGTCGTCGCGGAACGACTCGTCGGGGAACACGCGCGACACGAGCCCGATGCGGTGGGCCTCCTCGGCGGTGATGCGGCCGGGCAGGAACGACAGGTCACGGGCGACGCCCGAGCCGACCAGTCTGGGAAGCAACCACGGAAGGCCCATGTCGCCGGCCACGGCCACGTCGAGGAACGCGGTGTTCATCTTCGCCCCCGCCGCCATCAGCCGGAGGTCGCACGCCAGCGCCCACCCCATCCCGGCCCCGGCGCACGCGCCGTTGACGGCGGCGACGGTGACGGCCGGAATCTCGTGGAGCAGCGTCGTCACCGTGAACTCGCGGGACGTGAGCACTTCGTCGGCCCCGCCGGAGGTGAAGTGGTTGAGATCGGCGCCCGGGCAGAACGCCCGGCCCTCGCCCGTGAGCACCAGCACCCGCAGTGAGGTGTCCTCCGCCGCCAGCTCGAGCGCGTCCCGCGCCTCGCGCACCATCCGGTTGGTCATGCCGTTCATCTGCTCGGGCCGGTTCAGCGTGAGGCGGGCCAGGCCGCCTTCGACCTCGTAGCGAAGCGTCTCGAAGCGAGCGGTCACTCGCCCCGCCTCGGGAACCCCGACCCCCTCGTTGTGCGTGCTCACTCGGCCGTACGCCGAGTGGGCGCGCACAAGGTGACGGTCATGCGTGGGTTGGCCGGCATCAGTCGAGGCCGGCGAGGTCGTGGGGGCCGCCGCCGGGGTAGCCCCTGGCCTCGCGGATCGCTGTGCCCCACGGGTGGAGGATGCCGAGCAGCTCGTCGAAGTCGTCGCCGAGAACGTCGAGCGCCGGGGCGCACAGCCGGTCGGTGTCGCACTCGATGCGCTCGCGCAGCGCCCGGCCCTCGTCGGTGAACTGACCGTCTCGCAGCAGCCCGCGGGCGACGAGCCGCTCCTCGGCGGCGTCGAACTCCTCGGCGCTCCACGCCCGGGTCTGGGAGTACGTGCGCAGGGGCAGGCCCCAGTACGGCTCGGTGAGCAGGCACATCTCGGTGGCGTCCACCCCGGCCGCCACCCACGCCGCGATGTGGGCGTCGCCGCGGTACTCACGGAGGCGGTCGGCGTTGCGCCAGGCGTCGCCCAGCGGCGAGCCCGGCATCGCCAGCGCCAGCTGGCCGGCGAACAGCGCCTTGCCCTCGGGCCGCAGCGACTCGACGGCGCGGGCCAACAGCTCGTTGGCCCGGTCGATGCCCTCCGGGCGCTCGCCGAGGATGCGAGTGAGCTGCCCGATGGCACCGTCGTCCCGAGCAGCGCAGATCGTGGCGGCATCGGTCTTGGCCCACCCGGCGTCGACGGCGGGCACGACCACGGCGGGGTTGAACACGCCGAAGGCAGCGGCGATGAGCTCACCCGGCACCTGACCCATCACCGAGCCGCGGCTGCAGAAGTAGGCCGACATCTCCGGGCCCTGCACCCCGGCGAACTCGCCGGGGCTCGGCCCGAATCCGAGCTTCTCGTAGCCCTGGTGGCACTCGGGCGAGAAGTACACCTGGCCGGCGAACGGCTCCAGGGCACCGCCCAACCGGCGGGCCCGCTTCGACAGGTCATCCATGGTCACCACTCCTGACGACGTCGCCACTCCGGACGACGTCCTTGTCGATCTTGAACAGGTCGCGACAGGCGTCGCCGAGGAAGGCGCGACGCCGCGACTCGGGGAACCCGTCGGCCATCTCCGCGAGGTCGGCGATGTAGTCGGGGGTGTGGTCGGCGTGCGGGAAGTCCGACGCCCACATGAACCGGTCGCCGAACCGCTCGGCCAGCGGCGGGATCGACCGCTCGTCGGGATCGCAGCTGATCCAGCACCGCTCCCGGAAGTAGTCGCTCGGCTTCTCCTCGAGGGGAACCCGCGTGCCGAGCGCGGTGTGGCCGTACACGGCGTCGATGCGGTCGAGCCAGTAGCCGATCCACCCGCCGCCCGACTCCAGCACGATCACCTTCAGCGTCGGGAACCGGTCGAACACGCCGTAGTCGAACAGCGTCGTGAACTGATGGCGAACGCCGTCGGCGGCGGTGACCGACGCGTACAGACGGAGGTCGCGCGCGTGCTCGGGTGCGAACCGGTTCGGGTTGCACCACGCCGGCTGGAACGTCGGGTGGATGGCGAAGGGCACGTCGAGGTCCTGGCACGCCGCGAACACCGGATCGTTGTCGGGATGACCGATGGGCTTGCGGCCGTGCACGAACGGCGCCACGAACGCGCCCCGCGCCCCCTCCCCGACCGCCCGCTGCAGCTCGGCGGCCGCCGCCGCGGGATCGGTGAGCGAGAGGTGGGCGGCGGCGACCAGCCGCGCCGAGTCGCTGCAGAACTCGCAGATCCACCGGTTGTAGGCCGTGCAGTAGGCCTGGGTGAGCTCGGGGTCCTCGAGCTCGGCCTCCCACAGCAGTCCGATGGTCGTGTAGAGCACCACGGCGTCGAGGCCCTCGGCGTCGAGCACCTTCAGCCGCTCGCCCGGGTCCATGCTCCCGAACGGCGCCTCACCCATGTAGGTGCGGGCGGGGTCCTTGCGGATCTCGCCGATCTGGGGATCGCCCATGGCGCCCAACGTCGAGGGGAAGCCCTTCACGCTCATCTGCGATCGCCGACCTCCGATCTCGAGCTCCTCGAGGCCGTCATCGTCGAGCACGATGCGCAGCGCCCGGTCGCGGTGCTTCGGATCGATGTAGCGCTCCCACAGATCGGCTGGCTCGAGGATGTGGCCGTCGGCGTCGACCGCGCCCTCGTGGCGCAACCGCTCCGTCTCGTGCATCACGGACCTCGGCATGGTCGCTCCCCCTGTCGCTCCCGTCCTGAACGATCGCTCAGTTGAGCACAGATCGGACGAGCGGCGCGGCCCGCTCCGACCGATCGCCGGCCTCTCGGACCTGACATCGGCGTCAGGTCTGTGGCTACAGTGCCGCCATGTCCGCAGATGGAACCTGGAACGTCACCCTCAACTCGCCCATGGGGGCCCAGCAGGCCACGCTCACCCTGGCCACCGATGGCTCGACCCTCACCGGCACCATGGCGGGCCCGCAGGGCTCGATCGACCTCACCAATGGCACGGTGGACGGCGACAAGCTGGCCTGGAACGCCGAGCTCGAGCAGCCCATGAAGCTGACGATGGAGTTCACCGCGACCGTCGATGGCGACAGCATCTCCGGCGAGGCCAAGCTCGGCTCGTTCGGCTCGGCCGGCTTCACCGGCGCGCGGGCCTAGACCCTCCCCGCGCCCCGCGTCGCCTTGACGCGACGCGGAGACCATCCGCCCCTAGCGTGCGCTCCGTGGCGAGCGTGACCTTCACGGGGGTGACCAAGCGGTACGGCGACGTCACCGCGGTCGACGACCTCGACCTCGACGTCGCCGACGGCGAGTTCATGGTGCTGCTCGGACCCTCCGGATGCGGCAAGAGCACCGCCCTGCGGATGATCGCCGGGCTGGAGTCGATCACCGAGGGGTCGCTGCGGATCGGTGACCGGGTCGTCAACGGCGTGATCCCGGCCAAGCGCGACGTCTCGCTCGTGTTCCAGAGCTACGCGCTCTACCCGCACATGAGCGTGGCGAAGAACATCGAGTCACCGTTGCTCAACCGAAAGGTGGCGACCGCCGAGCGCAAGACCCGCCTCGCGGAGGCCGCTCGCATGCTCGGTCTCGAGCCCTACCTCGACCGCAAGCCGGGCGAGCTCTCCGGCGGGCAGCGCCAGCGCGTCGCCCTCGCCCGAGCCGTCGTCTCCCGACCCGCGGTGTTCCTCATGGACGAGCCGCTGTCGAACCTCGATGCCAAGCTGCGCACGCAGACCCGCGCCGAGCTCGTCGACCTCCACCGTCGGCTCGGCACCACCTTCGTGTACGTGACCCACGACCAGGTCGAGGCGATGACGATGGCCGACCGGATCGCGGTGATGAGCGACGGGCGGCTTCGACAGGTCGGCACGTCGCGCGAGGTGTACGACACCCCGGCTGATCTCTTCGTCGCCGGGTTCATCGGCACGCCACCGATGAACGTTGCGCCCGATCCCGCCGACGCCGGCGCCATCGTCGGCGTGCGGCCCGAGCACCTGAGCATCAGCGACGCCGGGGAGTACGCCGGCAGGGTGCACCAGACAGAGTGGCTCGGTCACGAGGCGATCCTGCGCGTGACCATCGAGGGCGCGCCGACCGACTGGATGGTACGCCTGCCGAGCGGGTTCGAGCCGCCTGCTCCGGGCGCGCCGATCCGCCTCGCCGCCGACCCAGCTCGCGTGCACCGCTTCGACGCCACCACCGGTCTGCGCACGTGATCGCCCGCCAGGAGGCAACCGTCTCCGACTCCGGTCGGCTGCGCGAAGCGCTCACCGCGCTCGCGTTCATCGCGCCGTCGCTCGTGGTCTTCTGGGCGTTCTCCTTCTACCCGTTCCAGCAGCTGATCCTGCGGGGCCTCTACCGGAACAATGCCTCGGGCACGAACCTCCGGTGGGTGGGCTGGGAGCAGTACGGCGATGTCCTGGCCGGCAACGAGTTCCGCGACGGGCTGTGGCACAGCATGCAGTTCGTGCTGTTCACCGTGCCGGCGGGCCTGGTCCTCGGCACCGTGCTGGCGGTCGCCGCCAACCGCCGGCTGCGGGGCATCAAGGTGTTCCAGACGATCTTCTCCTCGACGATCGCGACGTCGACGGCCGTGGCCTCCGTCGTGTTCCTCGTGCTCATCAACCAGCAGATCGGCGTCTATCAGGGCGGGGTGCCGGGATTCGGCAGCCAGGCCATCCTCGAGAACCCCTCCACCGCGATGTTCGGCGTGTCGCTGTCGGCGATCTGGCAGAACCTCGGGCTCTCGTTCGTCATCGTGCTCGCCGGCCTGCAGGCCATTCCCCAGGAGGTCGAGGAGGCGGCCACCCTCGACGGCTACGGACCCGTGCGCCGGTTCTTCCGCATCACCCTCCCGATGATCAGCCCGGTGCTGCTGTTCCTCGTCGTCGTGCTCGTGATCTTCGCCCTGCAGGCGTTCGCGCCGATCGAGCTGCTCACGAGCGGCGGCCCGGCACGGTCGACCGAGACGCTCGTCTACAAGATCTTCGAGCGGCAGACACCGGACCTGCTCGGCGAGGGAGCGGTGCTGTCGGTCGGCCTGTTCGGGGTGACGTTCCTCGTGACCCTCGGCCAGTTCCTCCTGCTCGAACGGCGGGTGCACTATGGCAGCTGACGTGAGCGGACAGCGCATGTCGCGGGGGCGCGCCCTCGCGTGGTACCTCCTGCTCACCACGTTGTCGGTGCTGGTGCTCGCCCCGATCTACTTCCTGCTCGTGCGGGCGATCTCCGACCCGACGAAGGCCTTCACGTCGTCGGTGCTCACCCCGCAGGGCGTGCGCTTCGACGGGTTCTCCCAGGCGTGGGAGCGCGGCAACCTCGGCGGCGCACTGGTGCGCAGCCTCGTGGTCACCGTCGGCATCACGACCCTCCAGGTCACCACGTCGGTGCTCGCCGCCTACGCGTTCGCGTTCCTCCGCTTCCCGTTCAAGCGGGTCCTGTTCGCGGTGTTCATGGCCACCCTGCTGCTGCCCCTCGAGGTGACGCTGCTTCCCAACCTGCACACGATGCGCGACCTCGGCTGGTTCGACAGCTACCAGGGCCTCATCATGCCGTTCGCGGCGGCGGCCTTCGGCACGTTCCTGATCCGCCAGGGGTTCCTCGGGATCCCGAGCGAGATCCGCGACGCCGCCCGGCTCGAGGGCTGGAGCCACCTGCAGTTCCTCGTGCGCTTCGCGGTGCCGCTGACCCGGCCCGTGATCGCGTCGTTCTCGGTCATCTCGTTCATGGGGGCGTTCAACCAGTACCTGTGGCCGCGGGCGATCATCACCGACGCCGAGAGCTGGGCGACCGTCCAGATCGCGCTGCGGGGCCTGACCAGCCGGATCGAGCAGTCGAACGTGCCGGTCGCCGGTGCCGTCATCGCCGCCGTGCCGATCGTGATCGTGCTGATCCTGTTCCAACGCCAGATCGTGCGCGGCCTCACCGCCGGGGCGGTGAAGGGATGAGGGTGAGAGGAGCCGTCGCCGCGCTCGCCGTCGTGGCGCTTGCCGCCGCGTGCGGCGTCCGCGACGAGAGCAGCGCGCCGGACCAGACGGCCCCTCCCGTGACCGGCGACGAAGGCCCCGTTCTCCCCGACTGCCCGGTGGGCGCGCTCGACGACGCCGACGGCGTGGTCGACGTCGAGCTGTGGCACGGCCTGGGTTCGGAGTCGGAGAACAACCTCGACCAGCTCGCCGCCCGCTTCAACCAGAGCCAGGACCGCGTGCGCGTCCTCGTCCGCAACCAGGGCGTCTCCTACGACGAGGTGCTCCGCAAGTTCGTCGCGGCCATCCCGAGCCGCCAGCTCCCGCCCCTCGTGTACCTCGAGGACACCTCGCTGCGCCAGCTCGTCGACAGTGGCGTGATCCTGCCGGCCGAGGCGTGCGAGAAGGCCGATGGCTTCGCCTCCGGTCAGCTGCCGGCGGTGCGCAACTACTACACCGCCGACGGCGTGTACTGGCCGGGCTACACCAACGTCAGCGAGCCGATCCTCTACTACAACCAGAACCACTTCCGGCAGGCCGGTCTCGACCCGGAGTCGCCGCCGCACACCCTCGAGGAGCTGCGGGAGGCGGCGCGAGCGCTGAAGGCGTCCGGCATCCGGGCCCCGCTCTCGTACATCCTCAACTCGTGGTTCGTGGAGTCGTGGATCAACGGCGCCGGGGGGTCGGTCGTGAACGAGGACAACGGGCGGACCGGCCTCGCCACCGAGTCGACCTTCGACAACGAGCTGACGCGCGAGCTCTACACGTGGATCGAGGAGATGGCGGCCGAGGGGCTGCTCGAGGGCCACTCGGCCACCGCCGGTCAGATCAACCAGTACCTGGCCGTCGCCCAGCAGAACAGCTCGATGCTGATCGAGACGAGCACCGCGGCCACGACCATCAAGGCGGTGCTGGCCGGCGGTAGCGACGACATCGACCTGGGCTCGGCCGACCCCTCGGTGATCGCACCGGCGGCGGGACCGTTCCCGGGGCTGCGCGAGCCCGGCCAGGTTCGGGTGTCGGGCGGCGCGTTCTTCCTCACCAACACGCCGGCGCCCGAGGTGCAGGCGGCAGCGTGGGCGTTCATGCGGTTCATGTGGGAGACCGAGAGCCAGGTCGCGTGGCACCTGGTCGGGTCGTACCTGCCGACGACGCAGGCAGCGGTGGGGGCGCCCGAAGTCGCGGCGTACTGGGTCGACGACCTCGCGGGCCGGATGCTGAAGGTGTCCTACGACCAGCTGCTCACCGTCGACCCCGCCCGGCCCGGCCCCCAGATCGGGCCGTACCGGGCGTACTCGGAGGCGATCAAGAACTCCCTCGACCGGCTCGTGCTGCGCGGCGACTCGGTCGACGCCGTCGTCACCGCCGCCGACCGGGAGATCCAGCGCGCCCTCGACCGCTACATCGAGGACAACGGCTGACCGTCGGGCGCGCTACCGGAAGACGGGCTTGCGCTTCTCCATGAACGCAGCGACCGCTTCCCTGTGCTCGGCCGACGCATAGGCCTGCTGGAGCATCGCCACCTCGCGCTGCTGCACGACGGCGGTGTCGGTCTCGTTGGCGTTCTGCGAGAGCAGGTACTTGATCCACCGGAGCTGCGGGGTGGGGTTCTCGGCGTAGGAGCGAGCGCGCTCGATGGCGGTGTCGAGCACGGCGTCCTCGGCCACGCACTCGTCGGCCAGACCGAGCGCCACCGCCTCGGGACCGAGCACCGTCCGCCCGGACAGCATCAGGTCCGACGCCGCGCCGAGGCCGCACCGCTGGGGCAGGAACGATGACGATGCCAGCTCGGGCACGAGGCCCATCTTCACGAACCGCACGCTGAGCTTGGCCGACTCGGCCACGACGATCCGGTCGAAGGGAAGGATCATCGTGAGCCCCACCCCGATCGACGGACCGTTCACCGCGGCGACGATCGGCTTGGTCGAGCGGATCAGCTCGATCCAGTCCCGCGCCCGGCCAGGCCGTGATGCGCTGTTGCGGGGACCCCCCTGCACCCCGGGAGCGTCACCCTGGATCTGCGCGTCGAACACGGCGGAGATGTCGGCCCCGGCACAGAAGCCGCGACCGGCGCCCGTGACCACGACCGCCCCCACCGAGGAGTCGGCGTCGGCGGCCTCGATGGCGTCGGTGAGCTCGGCGCTCATCGTCGGCGTCCAGGCGTTGAGCTTGTCGGGGCGGTTCATGGTGAGCAGGACGATCTCGTCCCGCTGCTCCCGCGTGATCTGCTCGTACGACGGCATGCGCCGACCCTATGCGGTTCCCCTGAACGCTCGCTCAGTTTCCTGGCTAGTGTCCGCCGCATGGTGAAGATGCGCAGGCTCCCCGAAGACGACTACATGCACGAGCCGGAGTCGGCCTCGAACTACAACGAGAGCCGCTACTACAACTGGTTCGACGCGAAGTCCGCCATGGGCGGCTGGGTTCGGATGGGCAACCGCGTCAACGAGGGCTACGCCGAGCTCACCATCTGCCTCTACCTCCCCGACGGCCGGGTCGGCTTCCAGTTCAAGCGGCCCAAGATCACGACCAACGCCGAGCACAACGCCGGCGGTCTCAAGTTCGAGGTGCTCGAGCCCTACGCGGAGCACCGCATCACCTACGAGGGCAAGGTGTGCGTGCTGGCCGAGCCCCGCGACATGGCCGAGCCGCGCGAGGCGTTCACCAACAACCCGCACGTCGAGTGCTCGATCGACCTGCACCTCACCGCCGTCGGCCCCGCCCAGGGCGGCGAGCCCGAGTGGGAGGAGGGCGAGCAGAAGCCCGACCTCGACCCGGAGAAGATGTTCGCCCGCGGCCACACCGAACAGCACATGCGCAGCGTCGGCACCGTGAGGGTCGGCGACGAGACCTTCGACATCACCGACGGGTTGGGCTTGCGCGATCACTCGTGGGGCCCGCGCTACTGGCAGAACATCTGGTGGTACCGGTGGCTCACGGTGAACCTCGGGCCCGACCTCGGGTTCGCCTGCACCATCGCCGGATCGGAGGGTTCCGACCAGAAGAACGTCCACGGGTTCCTCTACGACAAGGTCCGCTACGGCGACGACCGCTGGGTCCCGATCCGCAACGTCGAGCTCACCTCCGACTACGACAAGGAGTGGTTCCCCCGCTCGAACAAGTTGCAGGTCACCACCGACGACCACGTCTACGACGTCGAGGGCGACGTCTGGTCGAACATCCCGCTGCGCAACCGCCGCGAGGGGATGGTCACCCGCATCACCGAGGGGATGACCCGGTGGCGCTACGAGGACCTGGAGGGGGCCGGGCTCTCGGAGTACCTC
The DNA here is from genome assembly GCA_035540955.1 of Acidimicrobiales bacterium. Classification (GTDB taxonomy): domain Bacteria; phylum Actinomycetota; class Acidimicrobiia; order Acidimicrobiales; family CADCSY01; genus DATLFP01. The sequence goes on along the minus strand of DATLFP010000104.1, from coordinate 16,775 downwards.
GACCAGATCGTCGACGACACGCCGGTGGGGACCGAGGTTGGCATCTGAGGCGCTGACCCGGGTCCTGCCCGGCGCCCGCATCGAGGACCTGGCGCGGCTGTCGGGGGGCGCGTCCCGGGAGACGTGGTCGTTCACCGCCGACGGGCGCGAGCTGATCCTGCGCCGCGACCCGCCCGGCCGGCCGGGCGTGCCCGGCTCCATGCGCCTCGAGGCCGACGCCATGCGGGCCTGCGGCCGCGCCGGGCTGCGGGTGCCGGAGGTGCTCCTCGACGACGACGGGACGCTGCTGGGGACGGCCGGTCTCGTGATGGCGCGGGTGCCCGGTGAGACCCTGGCGCGGCGCATCCTCCGCGACGACACCTACGCAAAGGCCCGGAACGTCCTTGCCGGCCAGCTCGGGGAGTTCCTCGCCGGGCTCCACGCACTCGACCCCGCCGAGGTGCCGGGGCTCGCCGAGGTCGACACCCTCGCTCAGTACTGGGAGCGGTACCAGGCGATGGACGACCACTCCCCGACCTTCGACAAGGCGTACGAGTGGCTGGCGGCGAACCGTCCGGCGTCGACCGAGCGGGTGATCGTCCACGGCGACCTCCGCCTCGGCAACGTGATCGTCGACGGGTCGGGGTTGGCGGCCGCCATCGACTGGGAGCTGGTGCACCTCGGCGATCCCCTCGAGGACCTCGGATGGCTGTGCGTGAAGGCGTGGCGGTTCGGCTCACCCCTGCCGGTGGCGGGCGTGGGCGAGCTCGACGACCTGTTCACCGCGTACGAGTCGGTCTCCGGGCGGGCCGTCGACCGCGACGCCTTTCACTGGTGGCTCGTGATGAACACCCTCAAGTGGGGCATCGGCTGCATGGGCCAGGCGTCGGTGCACCTCACCGGGCAGGTGCGGTCGGTGGAGCTGGCCGCCATCGGTCGACGGGTGTGCGAGCAGGAGTGGGACCTCGTCGAGCTCTTGGCCCCCGAGGAGTGGGCGGCGGCCCGGGCCGAAGAGGCGCCGATGCCGGCGCTCGACACGCCGGGCGTCCACGGCCGGCCGACGGCACGCGAGCTGCTGGAGGCGCTGCGGGAGTTCCTCACCGACGACGTGATGGTCCACACCGAGGGCCGGCTGCAGTTCCACGCCCGGGTGGCGGCCAACGTGGTGGCCATCGTCGAGCGCGAGCTCGCCGAGCCGGCGCCGGCGGACAGCGGCGGGAGCGACTGGGCCTCCCTCGCCCGCACCGTCCGCCACCGGCTGTCGGTCGCCAACCCCAAGCACCTCACGCGCTGACTGTCTCGTGGCGCTTCCTTTCGCTGGACGACAGGAAGCGCCACAAGACGCGAGGATGCGGCGTGCGTCAACACCGGTTTGCGCGGCCGCCGGGGGCGGCCGAGATCTTCCTCGTGCGCCATGGCGAGTCGGCGGCCGCCGTCGAGGGGCAGCCGTTCCCGCTCGTCGACGGTCAGGGTGACCCGCCGCTGCACCCCGAGGGACACCGCCAGGCGGCGGCCGTCGCCGATCGGCTGCAGCACGAGGACATCAGCGCCATCTACGTCACCACCCTGACCCGCACCCACCAGACCGCGGCGCCGCTGGCCGACAAGCTCGGGTTCACGCCGGTCGTCGAGCCGGACCTGCGGGAGGTGCACCTCGGCGAGTGGGAGGGCGGCGTCTTCCGGAAGCACGTGGCCGAGGGCCACCCGATCGCCCAGCGGATGCGGCTCGAGCAGCGCTGGGACGTCATCCCCGGGGCCGAGCCCGCCGACCGCTTCCGCGAGCGGGTGCGCCGGGGCATCATTCGCATCGCGGAGCGGCACGCGGACGAGTGCGTGGTGGTCGTCTCCCACGGCGGGACGATGGGCGAGATCCTCGGCATGGCCACCGGCGGCCGGCCGTTCGCGTTCAACGGCTCCGACAACGGCTCGATCTCCCACCTGGTGGTGCTCGGCGACGCGTGGATCGTGCGCCGCTACAACGACACCGCCCACCTCGGCCTGCATCTCACCACGCGGCCCGAGCCGCTGACCTAGCTCCCGCGGGCGAGGGCGCGGGCGAAGCCCTGGTACAGCGCGATGACGTCGTCGAGGCTGCGGCCGATCTCGACGTAGGGCTCGACGAGCGACGTCGCCAGGGTGATGATCGCCCGCGCCGCCTCCCTCGGGTCGGCGGAGCCCATCTCCCCCACGACCCCCTCGACGAGGTCGAGCAACGCCTTGCGCTTCACCTCGATGGCTGCTCGCTCCGGCGGGTTCAGCCGGGTGTACTCCCGCATCGCCACGTTCGACGCGAGCTGCGCGAAGTCGTCGTGGAGGTGCGACCAGATCAGCGTCGACACGATGGAGTCGAGCCGCTCGGCGGGTCCGTCGCCGGCGGACGCGAGGCGGCGGTCGATGCGGGCCAGCGTCACGTCGTAGGCCTCGTCGAGGAACTCCCGCAGCAGGTCGTGCTTCGACGGGAAGTGGTAGTAGAGCGCGGCCACCGACACGCCCGCTCGGGCGGCCATGTCTCGCATGGACGCGCCCTCGTAGCCGTCCTCGCCCATCACGGCGACGGCGGCCCGCAGGATGGCGGCCTTGCCCGGACGCTCACTCATCGCCCCGGCACGCTACCTGAACGAACGCTAAGTTCCGCACCATGACCGAAGCCGATCCCTTCGAGATCGAGGTGGTCGACGTCCGGGGCGTCCCGACGAAGGTGTTCCGGCACGCACCGACCTCGCTCCGGACCATCTGGGACCTGAGCGCCGTCCACGGCCCCAACGACTACCTCGTCTACGGCACCGAGCGGCTCACCTTCGACGATGCCCACCGCCTGGTGCGGGCGCTCGCCCACCGCATGACCGCCGACTTCGGTGTCCGGCAGGGCGACCGGGTCGCCATCGCGACCCGCAACTACCCCGAGTGGGCCATCGCCTTCTGGGCCACGGCCGCCCTCGGCGCGACGGTCGTGCCCCTCAACGCGTGGTGGACCGGCCCCGAGCTCGCGTACGGGCTCACCGACTCCGGCGCCGTCGTGCTCGTCGCCGACGACGAGCGCATCGAACGCCTGCAACCACACCTCGACGGGACAGGGGTGCGGCACCTGGTGGCCGTTCGCAGCAACCGCGACGGCGCGGCCTGGCCCGAGGTGGTCGGCGGCGACGCCCCGCCGCTCCCGGACGTGGTGATCCAGCCCGAGGACGACCTCGTCATCATGTACACCTCCGGCACGACCGGGAAGCCGAAGGGCGCGGTCGGCACCCACCGCAACGTGTGCGCCTTCCTCTACAACGGGGTGTACCGGGCGGCGATGGCCAGCGTCGGCACGCCCTCGCCCGCGACCTCGCCGACGACACCGCCGCCTCCGCCGGCGACCCTGCTCACGTTCCCGCTCTTCCACGTCGGGGGCCTGCAGTCGTTCCTCCTGCCGTTCACGATGAGCGGCGGCAAGGTCGTCCTCATGTACAAGTGGGATCCGAAGGAGGCCGTGCAGCTGGTCCAGCGCGAGCAGATCACCACGGTGGCCGGCGTCCCCACCACGATGTTCCAGCTGCTCGAGGCGGCGGCCGAGGCCGGCACCGACCTCCCGTCGCTCGCCGGCATCTCCTCCGGTGCCACCCTCGTCCCGCCCGAGCTCGTGCGCCGCATCGACCAGCAGTTCGCGTCGCGCGCGGTCCCCGGCAACGGCTACGGCCTGACCGAGACGTCGGGCGCGGCGATCGCCAACTTCGGGCCCGACTACGTGAAGAACCCCGAGAGCGTCGGCAGGCCGATCGCGCCGGTCATCGAGGTCAAGATCGCCCGGCCCGACGGGAGCGACGCCGAGGTCGACGAGCCCGGGGAGATCTGGCTCAAGGGCCCGACCGTCGTCCGCGGCTACTTCGGCATGCCCGAGGCGACGGCGGCGGCGTTCACCGACGGCTGGTTCCACACCGGGGACGTGGGCCGGCTCGATGGCGACGGCTTCCTCTACGTGGTCGACCGGATCAAGGACGTGATCATCCGCGGCGGCGAGAACATCTACGCCGCCGAGATCGAGGCCGCGCTGTTCGAGCACGGCGACATCGTCGACGTGGCCGTCATCGGGATCCCCCACGACCGGCTCGGCGAGGAGGTCGGGGCCGTGGTCCGGCTCCGGGAGGGCTCGCCGCTCACCGAGCAGGACGTGCGAGATCACGTGGCCGAGCGTCTCGCCGCGTTCAAGGTCCCGTCCACGGTGTGGCTCCTCGACACCGACCTGCCCCGCAACGCGAGCGGGAAGGTGCTGAAGCGGGAGCTGCGGGAGTCGCTGCTGACCACCTAGGGCCCGCGCCCGGGCGGCCGAGGGCATCACCGACTGACGAGATCCCGGGGATGGGGAGCCCGCGACCCCGCTGAACCGGCCCGGCGCGGTAGACACGCGCATGACCACGATTCGACCGGCGACGGTGGCGGACCGCGCCAAGCTGGCGGATTCCCTGGCGAGTGCCTTCGCCGACGACCCGCTCTTCAACTGGATGGCGGGCACCGGCCCGGACCGGCCGCTGGGGCCGAAGGTCCGCGTCATGTTCGGGGCCATGATCAACATCGAGCTCAAGAAGGCCGGGCACCTCGTGTTCGCCGACGACGATGGCGTCGGCGTCGCCATCTGGAAGGCGCCGAACAAGTGGAAGATGCCGGCCGGCGACATGGTGCGAGCCACGCCGGCGATCCTGCGGGCCTTCGGCACCAAGGCACCGAGGATGTTCGGCGCGCTCAGCGCCATCGAGAAGGTGCACCCGAAGGAGGAGCACTACTACCTCGAGGCGCTCGGGACGCGGCAGGACCTGCAGAGCAAGGGCGTGGGCTCGGCGGTCATCGGCCACATGCTGGAGCGGTGCGACGCCGAGGGCATGCCGGCGTACCTCGAGAGCTCGAACGTTCGGAACGTCCCGTTCTACGCCCGGCACGGCTTCGAGGCGACGGGCGAGATCGTGTGTGGCAAGGGCGCCCCCACGGTCACCGCCATGTGGCGCGATCCCCGCTGAACCGGGGCGAGCGCCGTCCTCGCGACCTGCCACCGAACGATCGTTTAGATTCGGCGCATGACCGATCGCGAGTGGCCGAGCAGCCCCGAAGCCTGGAACGAGGGCTTCTCGATGGACATCCCGCCGAACATCCAGGCCTACCTGGACGAGCTCGACGACTTCATCGAGACCACGATCAAGCCGCTCCAGGCCAAGGACGACAACGACCGGTTCTTCGACCACCGCCGTGAGGACGCCCGCACCGACTGGGACCGCGGCGGCCTGCCCAACGAGGAGTGGGAGGCGCTCCTCGGCGAGATGCGCAAGCTGGCCGACGAGGCCGGCCACTACCGGTTCGCCTGGAGCAAGGAGTACGGCGGCAAGGAGGGCTCCAACCTGGCGATGGCGATCATCCGCGAGCACCTGGCCCGCAAGGGCCTTGGCCTGCACAACGACCTGCAGAACGAGTCGTCGATCGTCGGCAACAACGTCGGCCTCCTCCTCATGGCCAACCACGGGACCGAGGAGCAGAAGAAGGAGTGGATGCCGAAGCTGCTCGAGGGCACCGGTGGCTTCACCTTCGGCATCACCGAGCCCGAGCACGGCTCCGATGCCACCTGGATGGACACCACCGCCTACAAGGACGGCGACGAGTGGGTCATCAACGGCGCCAAGACCTGGAACACCGGCATCCACCGGGCCAAGCACTGCTTGATCTTCGCCCGCACGAGCGGCAAGGACGGCGACGGCGACGGCATCACCGCCTTCCTGACCCCGGTCGACTCCCCGGGCTTCGAGATCGTCGAGTTCCTCTGGACCTTCAACATGCCGACCGACCACGGCCACATCCGCTTCACCGACGTGCGCGTCCCCGACAGCGCGATCTTCGGCGGCGAGGGCAAGGGCCTCGGCGTCACCCAGATGTTCTTCAACGAGAACCGGATCCGCCAGGCCGCATCGTCCCTCGGTGCCGGCCAGTACTGCATCGACCAGGCCGTCGAGTACGCGAAGAACCGCAAGCCGTTCGGCAAGGCCCTGGCCACCAACCAAGGCGTGCAGTTCCCGCTCGTCGAGCTGCAGGCGACGGCCGAGATGCTCCGGGCGCTGATCCACAAGACGGCGTGGCAGATGGACACCTACGGCGCGTTCAGCGTCAGCGACAAGGTCTCCATGTGCAACTACCTCGCCAACCGGTTCTGCTGCCAGGCCGCCGACCAGGCGATGCAGACCCACGGCGGGATGGGCTACAGCCGCCACACGCAGTTCGAGCACATCTACCGGCACCATCGCCGCTACCGCATCACCGAGGGTGCCGAGGAGATCCAGATGCGTCGGGTCGCCGGCTACCTGTTCGGGTTCATGAAGCAGCAGGCCCCGAAGGGAGTGGCGTCAGTCCATGGGTAGCGAAGAGGTCACCCGATCGTTCACCACGAGCCCGTTCATCGCCGAGATCGAGCGGATCACCGAGACGGACGACGAGCTGCGGACGATCCTGGCCGAGGCCGAGTGCCCGCCGCTCCTGCCGGCGCTGGCGTACGCGACGGGCGACCTGACGCTGCTCAGGGACCACCTGCGGCCCGACCCGCTCCTCTTCGCCACCCCTCAGGGGGGCCTCACCGAGGAGCAGCAGGCCGAGATCCGCGAGCTGGCGCTGGCGACGCTCGTGAAGTTCCGCGACGGCGGGTGCGTGCCGGCACCGGTGCCGAGCGAGGCCGATGTCCAGCGCATCATGGAGTTCGCCGTCGGCGGGGCCGACATGGGCGCCTACCTCCCGCTGCTCGAGGAGGAGCTCGCCCACCGCGGCGAGGACAAGCGGGGGCCGAGCTGGGTCAAGTCCGAGATCGCGCCGGAGGTCGACTTCCGGGTGCTGATCATCGGTGCCGGCATGAGCGGCCTGCTCGCCGCCCGCCGCCTGCAGCAAGCCGGTGTCGACTTCGTGGTCGTCGAGAAGAACGACGACGTCGGTGGCACCTGGTACGAGAACCAGTATCCGGGATGCCGGGTCGACAACCCGAACCACAACTACTCGTATTCATTCGCGCAGCGGCACGACTGGCCGTACCACTTCTCGACCCAGCCGGTCCTGCACCGCTACCTCTGCGACATCGCCGAGACCTTCGACCTGCGTCGGCACATCCGGTTGTCGACCGAGGTCGTCTCCGCGACCTGGGACGAGCCGACCGCCACCTGGGAGGTCGTGGTCCAGGGCCCGGACGGCACCCAGGAGACACTCACCGCCAACGCCGTCATCAGCGCCGTGGGCCAGCTCAATCGTCCCGCCTATCCCACCTCCATCGCGGGCTTCGGGGACTTCGAGGGTCCGGCGTTCCACTCGGCGCGGTGGCGCCACGACGTCGACCTCACCGGCAAGCGGGTGGCGGTGATCGGCACCGGCGCGTCCGCCATGCAGATCATCCCCGAGATCGCCAAGGAGACCGGCGAGCTGCTCGTCTTCCAGCGCACGCCGGCGTGGATGGGCCCGACGCCCGAGTACCACGAGCCGGTGCCCGAGGGGCTGAAGTGGCTGTACGGCCACGTGCCCAGCTACGCCGAGTGGAACCGCTTCTGCATCTTCTGGCGGATGGGCGATGGCGCCATCGCCAACGTCACCGTCGACCCGGAGTGGATGGGCGGCGAAGGGCAGAAGGGCGAGTCGGTCTCGATGATCAACGAGTTCATGCGCCAGCTCCTCGTCGAGTACCTGAAGGCCGAGTTCGACGGCCATCCCGACCTGCTCGAGGCGTGCACACCGCACTACCCGCCGGGTGCCAAGCGGATGATCCGCGACAACGGCGTCTGGGCCGGCACGCTCAAGAGCGACGACGTGCAGCTGATCACCACCGGCATCGACGCCATCACCCCGAAGGGGATCCGCACCGTCGACGGCGTCGAGCACGAGGTGGACGTGCTGATCTACGGCACCGGGTTCACAGCGTCGAAGTTCCTGACGCCGATGAAGGTCACCGGTCGCGACGGCGTCGACCTCCACGAGCACTGGGCCGGCGACGCTCGCGCCTACCTGGGCGTGACGATCCCAGGGTTCCCGAACCTGTTCTGCCTCTACGGGCCGAACACCAACATCGTGGTGAACGGGAGCATCGTCTACTTCTCCGAGTGCGGTGTTCGGCTCATCATGGAGCTGCTCGGGATGACCCTCGGCGGCGGCCACCGCGCCATCGACGTCCGCAAGGACGTCCACGACGCCTTCAACGAGAAGGTCGACGCCGAGAACCGCCGGATGGCGTGGGGCGTCTCGTCGGTCAACAGCTGGTACAAGAACGAGCACGGCCACGTCGCCCAGAACTGGCCGTTCACCCTCCTCGAGTACTGGCAGCGGACCTCGCAACCGAGTGCCGACGACTACCGCTTCCACTGATTCCACGGACACACCCCGGCCACTTCCTCGAACCTTGTCGCGCTCACCCGGCTCCGCCCGGTGAGCGCGACAAGGTTCGGGGTTGGCCGGGCTGATCGACCCATCAGGTGAGCAGGCTGAGGTCGGCCAGCTTGGCGAGGCCCGGCACGCCGAGCTGGCGGGCCACGAGGTCGCGCAGATGGGCGGGGAGCTCGGCGCGCCAGAGCTCGGCCGAGGCCAGCAGACCGCGCTCGGTCGACCGGGCGTGGCGCATCGCGGAGGCGAACGCCGCCGGATCCCATGGCGCGGTGGGGGCGACGACGGCGTCGCCGACGGTGGCTGCGATGTCGTCGTCGGTGTAGGCCGTGGGGATGCCGAGGCGCCCGATGAGACGGTCGGCGATCATCAGACCGGCCAGGTGGCTGCGGGAAGCGGCCTCGTCGCGCCGAGGGCGAGGGTCGTGCCCGCGGACCCACGCATCCACCACGTCGAGCACGAGGCGACCGGCCAGGTGGCTCGGACGGTCCGACGTGCCCTGGTCACCGAGGTCGAACTGGTTCACCTGGACGTTGACGGCCGCGCGCTGGTTCGGCCAGGCGCGGGCGACGCTGTGCCACCCCCACATGTACTCGCCGCCGTGGCCGAAGTACGTGTGCTCGTCGCCGTGGTCGAAGACGTTCCAGACGAGCCCGACCGACGACGACAGCTCGAAGCCCCGCGTCGCCTGGGGGGTGATCATCTCGCGAGCCGTCTCCGGTCGCAGGACGGCGGCATCACCCAGCCGGCCCTCCCCCGCGATGGCCAGCAGGAAGCGGACGTGGTCCGACGGAGTCGTGAGGGCGGAGCCGGCCGGGTGGTCGCCCACGAAGATCGGCGGCAGGCGGAGCTGCAGCCCCTCGAGGGTCGCATAGCCGGCGGAGCGTCGCTCGAGGATGCCGGGGGGAACGTGCTCGGCGATCGGCGCCGGCGGGAAGCACGACGAGGTCATCCCGAGCGGCTCGTAGAGGTGCCGGCGCACCCACTCGCCGAAGGGCACGCCGTCGGGATTGGTGCGCTCGACGAGGTAGCCGACCACCGCGATGCCGGTGTTCGAGTACTGGTAGTGCTGTCCGACGGGGGTCGCCCACAGCGGGAACAGCTCACCGTCGTAGGCGTCGGTCGTGCCCCGCGCGAAGACCCGGCGGAGGTGGTCGCCCAGGGGCGGCGGGGGCACGAGATCGCAGAAGCCCACCGTCGTGCCCAGGCCGCTGCGGTGGGTCAGCAGGTCCCGCAGGGTGATGGGGCGTTCGCCGTGGGGGTTGACGATCCGGAGGTCGCCGAGGTGGTCGTTCACCGGCTCGTCGAGATCGAGGACGCCCCGGTCGACGAGCTGCAGGGCGGCAGCCGCGGTGTAGGGCTTGGCGTCCGAGCCGGTGGGCCCGACCGTGGCTGGATCCATGGGGCGGCCGGTGGAGAGATCGGCGTGGCCGTACCCGCGCGCGAGCACGACGTCCTCGCCGACCCCGACCGCCACCGAGATGCCGGGGGCGTGGCACAGCTCGAGCACCTGGGGCGCGATGGCGTCGAGGGCGTCGGCGAGGTGGTCGACGGACTGCACGATGCAGGTCCTACCTTGCAATGTGACCCTCTGTCAAGATATACCTTGACAGGTGATGTTCGACCTCGAGACCCTCCGTCGAGCGGTCGATGAGCGCCGACCGGCAGGCGCCCTCGACGCCATCGCCCATGCCGAGGCGGTGGCCGCCGACCTCACCGCGCTCGGCGAGCGCCTCGTCGGCTGGTACGTCGAACGCGCCCGGCACGCCGGTCACTCGTGGGCCGAGATCGGCGAGCACGCCGGCATCAGCCGGCAGGCGGCCCAGCAGCGGTTCACGCCGCGGGCGACGACGCTCACGGTCGCCGATCTCCTCGGGGCCGGCACGCTCGACCGCTACACCGCGCGCGCCCGCCAGGCGCTCGCCCGGGCCCAGGACCACGCCCGGCGGTGGTGCGAGCCCGCCATCGGCCCGGAGCACCTCGCGCTCGGGATCCTCGACGACGCCGCGTCGCTCGCCGTGCGGGCGGTGGCGCACGCCGGCACGTCACCGTCACGCCTCCGGCGCGACCTCGAGCGCCGCCGCCCCGCAGGCGACGAGGCGCCGGGTCCCGGGCCGCTTCCCGTCGGCGCCGACGGTCGGCGCTGCCTCACCCAGGCCCTGCGGGAGGCGCTGCGCCTCGGCCACAACTACATCGGCACCGAGCACCTGCTCCTCGGCTGCGCCGCGGTCGTCGACCTCGGCCTCGAGCCCGCCGGGCTCCGCACGGCCGTCACCACGCTGCTCGACGAGTTCCTCCGCTCACGCGAGTGACGGCGTGACACCGGCGGGTCAGTCCGCCGGCCACCTCGGCTCGTGCATGGGGTCGATGCGGAGGGCGGCCTTGCCGATGGTCTCGAGGGCGACGTCGTTGCTCGGCGGGTGGAACTGGCCGGCGCGCACGTCTCGGTAGAACCGCTCCAGCGGCAGCTTGCGGAAGATGCCGTGCCCGCCGACCATCCGCACGCACCGGTCGACGGCGCCGGCGGCGTTGTTCACCGCCACGTACTTCATGGCGTTGAGCTGCTCCGGCGCCAGCGTCTCCCCGGCCGCCCGGCGGGCGATGGCGTCCCGCAGCATCGCTTCCGCCGGGCGCAGCAGCAGCTCGACCTCAGCGGCGCTGAACACCTGGGCCGGCTGGTGCGACATCGGCGACGACGCCCCGGTGACGGTCCGGTTGGCCACGTAGTCGAAGGCGAAGGACGTGGCGGCCCGGGCCACCGACAGGTAGATGGACGCGATCGTGCACGCGAACCAGGCGAAGGCTCGTTCGGCGCCCATCTCCCACAGGACCCGCGGGTCGGTCTCGCGGCTGGCGCCGAAGCCCCCGGCCTGCACGGCGAGATCGGGCACGAAGACGTCGTCGAAGATGACGTCCCAGGATCCCGTCCCTCGCATCGCCATCGTGTCCCACGAGTCGACGAAGGAGAGCCCCTCGGTGTCCCGCGGCAGCCCGAACAGCAGGAGGTCGCCGGTATGGGTGTCGGCCGCCGTACCCCAGAAGAAGTCGAGCACCGGCGCCAGCGAGCAGAACGACTTCCGCCCGGTGATCCGGTAGCCGCCGTCCACCTTCACCGCCGGCGTCGACGACGTACGGACGTTCAGCCCGGTGGCCGCGTCGGTGAGGCTGCCACCGACCACCACACCGCTCGCGATCATGTCGAAGATGGGCTTGGCCGACCGGTCCCCCTGATACCACCCCTCCGACGCCGAGCCGATGCCGAAGATGTGCATGTTCGACGCGAGCGCCGTCGACGCGCAGCCGGCGGCGATGATCCCCTGGGCCTCGCAGACCGTTCCGAGGTCGGCGCCGAGCCCGCCGCACTCCTCGGGGACGGCGATCTTCAGATAGCCGGTCTCCCTCATGCGGTCGATGTTCTCGGTCGGGAACCGGCCTGACCGATCGACCTCGGCGGCGCGCTCGCCGAACTCGGCAGCAAGCTCCTCGGCGAGCGAGATGACGTCCATGTTCACCTTTCGGTTGCGATGCGATCGGCGGCGGCGCCGATCGCGAGAAACAGTGCGGAGGTGTCGTCGACCAGTCGCTTCCGGCTGACCGTGATGCGCCCGTCGAGCCAGCCCATGAGCAGCTCGCTGAACCCGCCGACGACGAGGGCGGCGCTCACCTGGTGCACGCGATCCGGACGGTCGGCGGCGAGCAGGTCGGCGATCGCGAACCCGCGCTCGATGCGATGCCGGTTGAGGGCCTCGTTGCCGAGGGCCTCGTGGTAGAGCACCCTCCCCCGCCGTCGATCCTCGTCGACGAACCGGACGATGCTCTCGACCGTGGCTCGAACCGCGTCCTCGGGCGTGCCGCCGGCCACCGCCACCGCCTCGGCGGCGGCCTCACGCAGCTCGTCGAGCAGATGGTCGTAGAGGCCGATCACGAGCGCATCGAGATCGTCGAAGCTCTCGTAGAAGTAGCGGGGGTTGAGGCCCGCCGACTGGCAGACGGCCCGCACGGTCGTGCCCGCGAAGCCCTCGGTGCCGAGGAGCTCGAGCGCCGCCTCCAGCAACAGGGCGCGGCGTTCGGCCCGCCGGTCGTCGGGCGCGACCCCGGCCCAGCGGCCACGAACCCGGTCGGTGGGCTCCACGGATGACGACGACGCCTTTGGCAACGCGCGTTACCATACTCGGATGAAGCGGATGGTCGCCGTGAACGGGGTCGAGCTGCACGTCATCGACGAGGGCGGGCCCGGCCCCGCCGACCGTCCCGTCGTGATCCTCGCCCACGGCTTCCCGGAGCTCGCCTACTCCTGGCGCCACCAGATCCCGGTGCTGGCCGACGCCGGCTACCGCGTCCTCGCGCCCGACCAGCGTGGCTATGGCCGCTCGTCGCGACCGGAAGCGATCGCCGACTACGACATCCATCACCTCACCGACGATCTTCTCGGCCTGCTCGACGACGTCGAAGCCGAGAAGGCGGTGTTCGTCGGTCACGACTGGGGCTCGATGGTGGTCTGGCAGATGAGCGTGCTGCATCCCGAGCGCGTCGCCGGGGTCGTCGGCATGAGCGTGCCGTTCATCCCTCGCGGTCCGGTCTCGCCCGTGACCGCGATGCGCAACGTGTTCGGCGACTCGTTCTTCTACATCCTCTACTTCCAGGAGCCGGGCGTCGCCGATGCGAACCTCGCCGCCGATCCCGCCCGCACCATGCGGGGCATGCTGGCCGGCCTCTCCCCCGACGCGATGATGCCGCCCGAGGTCGCCGGCGATGCCGGGTTCGTCGAGCGCCTCCCGATCGCCCAGACGCTTCCCTCCTGGCTCTCCCAGGAGGAGCTCGATCACTACGTGGCGGAGTTCACCCGGACCGGCTTCACGGGGGGCATCAACTGGTACCGCAACTTCGACCGCAACTGGGAGACCACGCCCGAGCTCGACGGCAAGCACGTCACGGCGCCGTCGCTCTTCATCGGGGGCGCGCAGGATCCGGTGCTGATCATGAGCCCGCCCGACGTGGGGAGGGACTACCTCGATGACCACCGCGGGAACATCATCGTCGAGAACGCCGGGCACTGGGTGCAGCAGGAGAAGCCGGCCGAGGTCAACGCCGCCCTCCTCGACTTCCTGAAGTCCCTGTAGCTCAGGCGAGGCCGGCGGTCCGCAACCCGGACTCGACGGAGACGTCGACGCTCTTCTGGTAGCGGTCGACGTCGGGGGGCGCGGTGCCCATGTCGCCGTCGATGTAGCGCCGGTAGACGCCCTCGGCGATGGCCGCCGAGCGCCAGGCGTTGAACGCCATCCAGTAGTCGAGGTCGGACAGCGCCATGCCGGTGGCCTTGGCATACCGCTCGGCGACATCCACCGCGGCAGGGAACCCGGGGGCCGCCGACGCCGGCGCCACCGCATCGGGCACGCCGGCCGTGGGTCCCACCCACGACCGCACGAGGTACGACACGTCGGCCAGCGGGTCGCCGAGCGTGCACAGCTCCCAGTCGAGGATGGCGAGCACGGTGCCGTCGGGCGCGTGGAGCAGGTTGCCGAGGCGATAGTCGCCGTGGATGATCCCCGAGCCCGGCTCGTCGGGGCGGTTGGCCACGAGCCACTCGTGGAGCCGCTCCATCCCCGGAAGCTCGCGGGTCTTCGACGACGACCACTGCCCCGCCCACCGCTTGAGCTGGCGCTCCAGGTAGCCGGTGCGCCGGGCCAGGTCCCCGAGACCGACCTCGTCGATGTCCACCGCGTGCAGCGCCACGAGCGCGTCGACGAGGGAGTCGGTGGCCCGGACGCGAGCGTCGTCGTCGGCGAGCTTGGCACTGGCGTCGGCTGCGCTGTGGAGCACGACACCGTCGACGTAGCCCATCACGTAGAAGGGCGCGTCGTTCACGTCGACGTCGGTGCAGACGCCCAGCATCCGGGGCACCGGCACGCCGGTGTCCTGCAGCGCGGACATCACGCGGTGCTCGCGCACGACGTCGTGGGCGGTGGCGAGGACATGGCCGAGCGGCGGCCGCCGCAGCACGAACCGCTCGCCGGCGGCGTCGGTGACGATGAACGTGAGGCACGAGTGCCCGCCGGCGACCCGCTCGAAGGTGAGCGGCGCGACGGCCTGCGGCACGTGTACGCCGAACCAGGCGGTGACCGGCCCCTCGGCGATGCCGACCGTGGTCATCTCACCGGCTCGGTGCCGGCCATGGCCGGGACGTCGACCCGGCACACGTACCGCAGCGCCGGCAGCGTGATGTCGGTGATCGCGAACGACGACGACACCGGCCAGGACGGCACGATCCGCTCGTCGCCGACGGCCGCCGCGTCGAACACGTGGAGGCGGGGCTTGCCCCGGTCGGCACGGTGGAAGGTGAACTCGGGGTCGACCTGCACCAGCCGAGGCCCGCTCGGCGTCTCGGCCAGGTGCATCCCGGCTACGTACTGCACGTCGCCCCCCGAGATCGACTCCGGCGACTCGAGGGCGGCGTCGATGATGGTCGTCCCCTCGCGCTCGACGGTGACGACCGTCTGGTGGTGCATCGTCTCGAGCTTCGGCGTGCCCGGATCGCGTCGGAACCCCCACCGAGCGGACAGCGCGTCAGCGGCGGCATCGTCGTCGACGTAGCAGGCGAGCAGGTAGCCCCGGGGACGCACCCCGGCCCGGCACCCGATCCGCACCTGGACCACGGTGAAGTCACCGATCTCGGTCCCCTGGCATCGCCACCCCCACACCGACACCGTGGGCGGGACCGTGGGATGCAACGCCGGAGGGATGAGGTCGAGCATGGGCGCGCTCTCGATCTCGTGCAGCAGGTGGAGGCTGTCGGCCCGCTCGATGGTGAGCGGGTCGGTGTGCAGGTCGGCCATGACCGGCACGCCGGCGATGCCCCCCGTGTCGAGACTCCCGAACAGCGGCATCAGCGGGTCCGTCCGGCACGTCGAGCGGAGCCCGCGGAGCGAGAACCCATCAGGCGACCTTCTCGGTGGTGGCGAAGGCGGGCATGACCTCGGCGGCGAACAGCCGCAGGCTGTCGAGCACCTCCTGCTGGGGCACCGTCTCCGCCGCGTTGAGCAGGAAGTTGATGCGGTCGACGCCCACCGACTCCCACCGCTTGACGACCTCGATGATGCGGGCGGGATCGCCGATCGCGAGACCCTCCGGCAGGCCGCTCGGGTCGCCGGGGCCCGCCGCCTCCTGGCGCAGCTGCGGCAGCAGCCCGAGCGACGGGTAGGAGCGGCTCGGGTACGCCTCCCGCGCCGCGAGCAGCTGGGCCGCCATGTAGCTGAACGTGCCGGCGAGGCGCTGGCCGACCTCGCCGCCGTACTTCACGTCCTCGTGGCAGAAGAGGAAGTTGACGGTGTTCACCTGCTCGTTGACGACCTCACCCACCGGGTCGCACAGCTGGATGCGGCGCCGGTACTCCGCGATCTTCTTCTCCTGCTCGGCGAACCCGCCGAAGGTGAGCCCGAGGCTGCCGAGGCCGCGGTCGGCGGCGTCGATCTCGGTGCCGGGGCTGGTGACCGCCACCCACATCGGCGGATGCGGTGTCTGCACCGGCTTGGGAATGATCGCCCGCTCGGGAAAGGAGAACGCCCGGCCGTCATAGCCGAAGCGCTCGTTGGTCCACATCTTCGGGAGCACCCTGACGTACTCGTCCCAGGTCTTCTTCGTCTCGTCGGGATCGGCCCCGAACCCGCCGAGCTCGGTCCAGGTCGCCGACCGGCCGGTGCCCACCTCGAGCCGTCCGCCCGAGAGGATGTCGAGCACCGCGGTGCGCTCCGCCACCTTGATGATGTGGTTGAACTCGGGGACGCACACGATGATGCCGTGGCCGACCCGGATGCGCTCGGTGACCATCGCGCAGGCGGTGAGGAACAGCTCGGGTGCCGGGCTGTGGCTGTACTCCTCGAGGAAGTGGTGCTCGACGCACCACACCTGGTCGAACCCCAGCTCGTCGGCCAGGCGCACCTGCTCGAGGCAGTTGTCGTAGACCTGCTTCTCGGCGCCCGGCGTCCACGGCCTCGGCACCGAGATCTCGTAGAAGATCCCGAACTTCACGTCGCTCCCCCCTGCTCGATCGGCCGATCGTATCTGACGCAAATGTCAGGTTCTTGGCTCGCTGGTCAGCGCCGGGCCCGGCTCCCGGGGGCCTCGATGGACAGGCCGCCGTCGACCACGATCGCCTGGCCGGTCACGAACGACGACTCGTCCGACGCCAGCCAGAGCGCGGCGTTGGCGATGTCGAGCGGCTCGCCGGCGCGCGGGATGGGCTGCATGTCGGCCATGCCCGCCCGCACCATCTCCGGGTCGATCGCCTGGGGCAGCGTCGGGCTGTCGTAGATGATGGGCGTCACCACCCCGCCGGGGAGGATGCAGTTCACCCGGATCGACTGGCGCCCGAGCTCGACCGCCGCCACCCGGGTCAGCTCGGCGACCCCCGCCTTCGCCGCGCCGTAGGCGGCGAGGCCGGG